>CAYGNO010000065.1:0-11293 GCA_964351305.1 uncultured Sulfuricella sp. | reverse complement strand
AGGCGCTGGTGAGCATGACCCAGACCTTCATCGACACCCTGGTGGTCTGCACCATGACCGCCCTGGTTATCCTCAGCGCGAACTCGTGGACGCAGGGCGTCAGCGCCGGCCAGCTCACCAGCGCCAGCTTCGGCGAGACCCTGGGCAGCACCGGCGAGATCATCGTCGCCCTGGCAACAGCAGTGTTCGCCTATTCCACCCTGATAGGCTGGAATTACTATGGCGAGAAGGCCATCGAATATCTCTTCGGCGCGCGGTCCATCCGCATCTACCGCATCATTTTCATTGCCATGGTGGTTGTCGGAGCGATGATGAACCTGGAATTCGTCTGGAACTTCTCGGACCTGATGAACGGAATGATGGCCATCCCCAACCTGATCGGGCTGCTGTTGCTGTCCAAGGTCATCAAGGCGGAGACCGACCGTTATTTCAAGCCCTGACCGTCCATGACCCAGACCCAACACCGCAGCCACTGGACCAGCCGCTGGACGTTCGTCCTGGCTACTGCGGGCTCGGCCATCGGGCTCGGCAACATCTGGAAATTCCCCTACATGACCGGGGTCAACGGCGGCAGCGCCTTCGTCCTGGTGTTTCTAGCCTGCATCGCCGTGGTCGGCATCCCGCTGTTGATGTGCGAGATCATGCTCGGCCGCCGCGCCCAGCGCAACCCGGTGGACGGCATGGCCGCCCTGGCGAAGGAGGCGGGTGCAACGGCACTGTGGAAATGGGTGGGCATCGTGGGCCTGATCGCGGGACTGCTGATCCTGGCCTTCTACAGCATCATCGCCGGCTGGGTGCTGGATTACGTGGTTCGGGCGGCCAGCGGCGACTTCAAGGGGATCGACGGCGCGATGGCGCAGAGCCAGTTCGATGCGTTTCTTGCATCGCCGCTGGAGCTCGGTCTATGGCATAGCCTGTTCATCGTGATGACCATGAGCGTGGTGGCGCGCGGGGTGAACTCGGGGCTGGAAAAAGCCAACAACATCCTGATGCCGGCGCTGTTCGCCATTCTGCTGGTGCTGCTCGGCTACAGCATGGCCGAAGGCGACTTTGCCCGCTCCGCCCGCTTCATGTTCGCCCCGGATTTTTCCAAAGTCACGCCGGTGGCCGTGCTCTCAGCGCTGGGCCATGCCTTCTTTTCCCTGAGCCTGGGCATGGGGGCGGTGATGGTGTACGGCTCTTACCTCCAGCGCCATGTCTCCATCGCTCGAACCGCCCTGTTCGTGGCCCTTGCCGACACCGGCGTCGGCTTGCTGGTGGGGCTCGCCATCTTCGCCCTGGTTTTCGCCAACGGCCTGGAGCCGGCGGCGGGGCCGGGGCTGATCTTCCAGACCCTGCCCATCGCCTTCGGCCAAATGCCGGGGGGCGCCTTCATCGGCACGCTGTTCTTCCTGCTGGTCGCCTTCGCCGCCTGGACATCGGCCATTTCCCTGGTGGAGCCGGCCATTTCCTGGCTGACCGAAAACACGCGCCTGCAGCGCAGGCAGGCGGCATGGCTGATCGGCCTGACCGACTGGGTGCTCGGCATTGCCGTGCTGCTCTCGTTCAACGTCTGGAAGGACGTGCGCCTCCTGTTCGGCCTCAACATTTTCGACACCCTCGACAAGCTCACCACCACCATCCTGCTCCCCCTGGGCGGCCTGCTCATGGCGCTGTTCGCGGGGTGGGTCATGAAGACCAACCACGTCCAGGAAGAACTTAATGTGACCGCACGACCTTACCGGCTGTGGCGCTTTACCATCCGCTTCGTGTCGCCGCTGGCGATCGTCGCCATCTTCCTTTATCTCTTCGGACTGGTGAAATAAAAAAGCCGGCGCATAGCCGGCTTTTTCAGCAGAGGGCGGGCTATTTTTTCGGAATAGCGACCCAAGCGGTACAGTAGCCCTTAGGCGCAACTTCCGTGTCTCCCGGAAAAAGCTTGCAGCCACCCAGATCCTTCGGTGTCTTGCCCGGAACGAACTGAAGACAATTAGCGCAGTCTTTATCGCCGCTCGGTGTGTCCTGATATTTCATCGAAGCACGCATCCCCGGGTTGGTGGCGGCGAGCGCGTTACCGGTAAAGGCCACTACCGGGATCATGGCGATTACGGCGCCACCGGTCACGAGGAATTGGCGGCGGGTGGGGTTGAAGTTGTCTTTCACGATCGTTCCTTTTCGCTATGTGGTTGAAAATCCCTTGCGGGACGTCTCAGGCGTTGCCGATGGCTAGCCGTCCTGCATGAACCGGATCCGGTCTGGTGAACGGATATGCTATCTTGGCCATTTTTGCTGGCCTTGTAAACTGCCGCCGGCAAAATAAAAAAGCCGGCAACAAGCCGGCTTTTTTAAGCAGCGAAACCCGGTTACTTCAGGGTCATAATCCAGGCCACGATCTTCTTGATATCCTCGTCCTTGACGGCGGCATTGCCACCCTTAGGAGGCATAGGTATGGGGCCCCAAGTATCCTTGCCGCCGGCGATGACTTTCTTGGTCAGGGTGTCCACGGCATTTTTGTCGGCCGCATATTTCTTGGCCACGTCCTTGTAAGCCGGGCCGACCACTTTGACGGCGACCTGATGGCAGGCCATGCAGCCGCTCTTCTGCGCCAGCGCGGTTTCATCCGCGGCAGCGGCTTGTCCGGCCACCAGCAAGGCCGCAACAGCGGCAACTCCCAGAATTGCTTTCATTTAATACTCCTTAGTTTAACTTGAGAAAAAAGTGACCCGACATCTTATCCAATTTTTCCAGCTTTGCATACGGGGCCGTGATTGAGATTGTTTGCCCATAGCCGACAGCGCTGATGAGCATTTAACGCCCAGGTACGCCCAGACGTTGACAACGCACCAAACCGATTTGTCGACCATCAGATGCCGTAAGACGGCGGGGCGACTTTCAGGACTTCCTCTATCGTGGTGAGCCCGCTTGCGACCTTCTGTGCGCCGCTGATCCTGAGCGGCTTCATGCCTTCCTTGTAAGCCTGCTCGCGCAGGGCTGCGACATCGCAGGCCGGCTTGATCAGCTTGCGCAGGCCGGGCGACATGACCAGCATTTCGTACAAACCGATGCGCCCGAGGTAGCCGGTCATGCGGCATTCCAGACAGCCTTTCGGCGCGCAGGCCATCGCCGGCGCGGCGGCCTTCCACGGTTTGACCATGGACTCCCAGACTTCGCCGTTGAGCGCTTCGCGCTCCTTGCAGTGTGGGCACAGGGTGCGCACCAGACGTTGCGCCATCACCCCGAGCAAAGTCGCGTTGAGCAGGTAGGGCGGCACACCCAGATCGAGCAGGCGGGAAATGGCCGAGGGAGCGTCGTTGGTATGCAGGGTGGACAGCACCAGATGGCCGGTCAGTGCCGCCTGGATCGCCATTTCTGCGGTTTCCAGGTCGCGGATCTCGCCCACCATGATGATGTCAGGGTCCTGCCGCATCAGGGTGCGCACGCCGCTGGCGAAATCCAGCCCGATGTTGTGCTGAACCTGCATCTGGTTGAGCTGGGGCGAGATCATCTCGATCGGGTCTTCGATGGTGCAGACGTTCACTTCCGGCACGGCGAGCTGGCGCAGGGCGGAATACAGGGTGGTGGTCTTGCCCGAGCCGGTCGGGCCGGTGACCAGGATGATGCCGTTCGGCTGGCTGGTCATCTGGTTCCAGCGCGCCACGTCCTCATCGGAGAAGCCCATCTCCTTGAAGCCCTGCACGATCACATCGGGATTGAAGATGCGCATCACCATCTTTTCGCCGAAGGCGGTCGGCATGGTCGAGAGACGCAGTTCGATCTCGTCGCCATCGGGCGAGCGGGTCTTGATCCGGCCATCCAGGGGACGCCGCTTCTCGACGATGTCCATCCGTCCGAGACCCTTGATACGGCTGGTCACCGCGCCCAGCACCGCGAGCGGGATCTGGTAAACGTGGTGCATTACGCCGTCGATGCGGAAGCGCACGTCGCCGTAGTCGCGCCGCGGCTCGAGATGGATGTCGGAAGCACGCTGATCGAAGGCGTATTGCAGCAGCCAGTCGACGATGTGGACGACATGCTGGTCGTTGGCGTCGAGGTTGCCGGTACGCCCCATCTCCACCAGCTGCTCGAAGTTGGAAAGACCGCCGCCAAAGGCCGAACTCTGCGATTGCGAGGCCTTCTTGACCGAACGCGCCAGGCTGTAGAACTCGGCAAGGTAACGCTGGATGTCCAGCGGGTTGGCGACAACGCGTTTGATGTCGAGGCGCAGGATCGGCGCCAGTTCCTCTTCCCACTCGTTCAGGAAAGGCTCGGCCGTGGCTACCACCACCTCGCGCGAGGTGACTTCGACCGGCAGGATGCGGAAGCGCGCCGCATAGGTATCCGACATGACGTTGGTGACGGCGGTAACATTAATCTTCAGCGGGTCGATGTGATAGTAGGGCAGCTTGACCCAGTCTGCCAGCCATTCGGTCAAAGCCTCAAGGTTAAGCAGCTTGTGAGGGGGCTTGGCCGATTTCCATTTCTGCTCGGCGATTTGCACCAGTGGATGAACCTCGCCCCGAGCGCCTCGTGCCGGCAACAACAGATTGGCGGCATCCGCCTTTTCAATCAAGCCGTCGTCAATCATCGCCTCGACCAGCTCGCGCAAGCCGAGCTTGTGGTCGACCGGCTTGGACACGCCTTTATTTGTCACTAGCGCCGCTCAACCTGTGACACGTCGCGCACCGCGCCCCGCGCCGCGCTGGTGGTCATCGCCGCATACGCCCGCAGCGCCGCCGAGACGATACGGTTGCGGCTTTCGGGCTGCCACGCCTTGGTGCCCTTGGCCTCCATCGCCAGCCGGCGCTTGGCGAGTTCGGCGTCGGCCAGCTTGAGGTTGATGGTGCGGTTGGGAATGTCGATCTCGATGCTGTCGCCTTCCTCGATCAGGCCGATGGCGCCGCCTTCCGCCGCTTCCGGCGAGGCGTGGCCGATAGACAGGCCTGAGGTGCCGCCGGAGAAGCGCCCGTCGGTGAGCAGGGCGCAGGATTTGCCCAGCCCTTTCGACTTCAGGTAGCTGGTGGGGTAAAGCATTTCCTGCATGCCCGGTCCGCCGCGCGGCCCTTCGTAGCGGATCACCACGACATCGCCGGCGACGACCTTGTCGGCGAGAATGGCCGCCACGGCATCGTCCTGGCTTTCGAAAATGCGTGCGCGGCCATTGAATTTGAGGATGCTTTCGTCCACCCCGGCGGTTTTGACTATACAGCCGTCCACGGCGATGTTGCCATAGAGCACGGCCAGGCCGCCGTCCTGGGAGTATGCGTGGGCCTTGTCGCGGATGCAGCCTTTTGCGCGGTCGAGATCGAGTTCAGCGAAACGCTTGTCCTGGCTGAACGCAACTATGCTCGGCACGCCGCCGGGCGCGGCGCGATAAAAAGTTTTTACTTTTTCATCCTGGGTGCGCATTACATCCCAGTGCTCCAGCGCCTGACCCATGGACGGGCTGTGGATGGTCGGCAGATCGCGATGCAGCAGCCCGGCGCGGTCGAGTTCGCCCAGGATGGCCATGATGCCGCCGGCGCGATGCACATCCTCCATGTGGTAGGTCTGGATGCTGGGCGCCACTTTGCAAAGATGGGGCACCTTGCGCGACATGCGGTCGATGTCCTGCATGGTGAAATCCACGCCCGCTTCATGGGCCGCCGCCAGAAGATGCAGGACGGTGTTGGTGGAACCGCCCATGGCGATATCCAGCGCGACGGCATTCTCGAAAGCCTGGAAACTGGCAATCGAACGAGGCAGCACGGCCATATCATCGCGCTCGTAATGGCTCTTCGCCAGCGCCACAATCAGCCGGCCAGCCTCCAGAAAAAGACGCTTCCTGTCCGCATGGGTGGCCAGCAGCGACCCGTTGCCGGGCAAGCCCAGGCCCAGCGCCTCGACCAGGCAGTTCATCGAATTGGCGGTGAACATGCCGGAACAGGAACCGCAGGTAGGGCAGGCGGAACGTTCCATGGTCAGGGTTTCGGCATCGGTGTACTGCGGATCCACCGCCGCCACCATGGCATCCACCAGATCGAGGTGCAATTCCTTGCCCTGGATGACCGCCTTGCCCGCCTCCATCGGCCCGCCGGAAACGAAGATCGTCGGGATGTTGAGGCGCAGGGACGCCATCAGCATCCCCGGAGTGATTTTGTCGCAGTTGGAAATACAGATCAGGGCATCGGCACAGTGGGCGTTGACCATGTATTCGACGCTGTCGGCAATCAATTCGCGCGAAGGCAGACTGTAGAGCATGCCGGCGTGACCCATGGCGATGCCGTCGTCCACCGCGATGGTATTGAATTCCTTGGCCACGCCGCCGGCTGCCTCGATCTCGCGCGCCACCAGTTGCCCCATGTCCTTGAGATGAACATGGCCCGGCACGAACTGGGTAAAGGAATTGGCGATGGCGATGATGGGCTTGCCAAAGTCGCCATCGGTCATGCCGGTGGCGCGCCACAGGGCGCGCGCGCCGGCCATGTTGCGACCGTGGGTGGAGGTCTTGGAACGGTAGGCGGGCATAATTCAGTCCTTGCGAAAACGGGTAAAACAGAAAGTTAAATTACTTTTCTGCATGGGGCACCATAATGTTTTTAAACAACATTTACCGCAAAGGACGCGAAGGGGCGCAAGGTACTACCAATGCCTGTTTTCCTTCGCGTCCTTTGCGGTGAAAAACGGGTTGCCTGAATAGGTTACAGATTAACGTATAATCCGCATTTTAACCGAATTCCTTGCCGCCTCAATGCTGATCCATCCGCAATTCGACCCCGTCGCGCTCCAGCTCGGCCCGCTCGCCATCCGCTGGTACGGCCTGATGTACTTGCTGGCTTTCGGCCTGTTCCTGCTGCTCGGACGGCAGCGCATCAAGACCGGCCCGCAGCCGGGCTGGACCGTCAAGGAGCTGGACGACCTGCTGTTCTATGGCGTACTGGGCGTAGTGCTGGGCGGCAGGCTGGGTTACGTGCTGTTTTACCAGCCGGCCCATTTTCTCGCCCATCCGCTGGAGATTTTTTCCGTCTGGCAGGGTGGCATGGCTTTCCACGGCGGCTTTCTCGGCGTACTCGTGGCAATGGGGCTGTTCGCCCGCAAGACCGGAAAGAACTGGCTCGCCGTCACCGACTTCATCGCCCCTCTGGTGCCGCTCGGCTTGGGGGCAGGGCGCATCGGCAATTTCATCAACGGCGAACTGTGGGGCCGACCGAGCGATGTGCCCTGGGCCGTGGTATTTCCGCAAATTGACGGCGTGGCGCGCCACGCCTCGCAACTTTACCAGTTCGCGCTCGAAGGCCTGGCGCTGTTCGCCCTGCTCTGGCTGTTCTCGCGCAAGCTGCGGCCAACCGGCGCGGTGTCCGGCCTGTTCCTGATCGGCTATGGCGCCTTCCGCTTCCTGGCGGAATTCACCCGCGAGCCGGATAACTTCCTCGGTCTCCTGGCGCTCAATCTCAGCATGGGCCAATGGCTTTCCCTGCCGATGATCGTAGCGGGCATAATCATGCTGCGCTGGGCATACCGAAAAAGCGCTTAAATCGTGGAACAACCGCTTGATTATCGCAAAGTTTCATTTTCCCAGATCCGAAACTGGATTGCCCACGGCTGGCTGATGTTCCGCCAGACTCAAAACGCCAGCATGGCCTACGCCGGCATCTTCGCAGTGATCGGCGCCATCCTGCTGATCGGCGCGGTAAAGCTGGACATCACACCCATGGTATTTCCGCTGGCGGGCGGCTTCATGCTGGTCGGCCCGGCCTTCCTGGCCGGGTTCTTTCATGTTGCCTCCCTGCGCGCAAAGCAAAGACCGGTGCGCTTTGCCGATTTCTTCGCCGGTTTCCGGCACGGCCCGGCGGCACTGTGGGTGATTTCCGTGGTCTGCGCCTTCCTGTTCCTGGTCTGGCTGACCGATGCCGCCATCGTCTACAGCCTGTATTTCGGAACCGTGCCCATGCTCGGGTCGCTGGAACTGGTTGCCGGATTGGGGAAGGGCGGCAGGCTGCTGTCCTTCATCCTGCTCTGCTCGATCACCGGATCGGTGCTGGCCCTGATGATTTTCGCCGTTTCCGCATTTGCGGTCCCGCTGATCTTCCGCCGCCGACAGGGACTGGCAAAGGCCGTGGGGGCCAGCGTACGCGCGGTTTTCGGCAATTTCGGCGTGATGATGGCATGGGGAATCGTGTTGACTCTCGGCGTGGCCGGATCGATCCTGCTGTTCATGCCCCTGTTCGTGGTGGCGTTCCCGGTGCTGGCGTTCGCCAGCGAGCAGGCTTATCGGGATATCTGCGTTTGAACCCAACGGACATGGCGAGAAGTGATGTTCATAATTCGGGGCGGCGCTTCTCGCCGTGTCCGTTCCCTCTCTCCTACCTCTCCCCCAGAGGGGGAGAGTGATGAGGCGTCGCTTCGCGATGTTCACATTAGCCAGGCTTGCCGGCTACTGGAAAGCGGCAGGGTGGTTGCTGGTGCTGGCGATCATCACTCTTTCGCTGACGCCATCCCCGCCTCATTTGAACCTGGAACAAGGAGACAAGCTCGGCCACTTCGCCGCCTATGGCCTGGTGACGCTGTGGCTCGCCCAGCCCTACACCGCGCTGCGCTGCGCCAAAGGATAAGGCTTGTTGCCGGCATGGTGGCGCTGGGTATTGCCCTGGAATATGCCCAGCGCGCTACCGGTTACCGCTCGTTCGAGGTTGCCGACATGGTTGCGGACGCGCTCGGCGTTGCGATCGGCTGGCTGGCCGCGCCGCCGCGCCTGCCCAATGTCCTGTCCTGGGCGGAAAAACGCCTGCGCCACTAGCAGCAGCGGCGCACCCCATCCCATTTTCGCGCCTGTTCCCGCCTGAAAAACGCCTTGGCACTTAATGCCGCCTCGTGCGGATGCGCCTCGGCATGATGACGCAGGTAGCGCTCGTAGGCGTCGTCGCCGGAAAGGCGGCGGATAAATTGCCAGATTTTGCGCAGCATGTTAGGGACTGTCCATGGATAACTTGGACATTCCCTTAGTCCCTCACCCAGTCTTCGGCCAGCCGGCTCGGCTCATGCGGCGACTCGGACAGCGGCTGCACCGGCCTGCCTCGCAGGTGGCGGGCGCACACCCGCAACATGTCGAAAATCACCATCCACAGCACGGCAACGAAGAACAGCGTCAACCAGGCATCGAGCTGCTGGTTGAAAATCAGCTGCGGCGCGACCGCCGCCTTCTCCGGCGGCAGATGGCCCGCCGCGAGCTTGGCCGCCATGTCGTTGGCGGCGGCAAAAAAGCCGATGCGCACATCCGCGCTCATGATCTTCTCCCATGCCGCCGTGCTGGTCACGGTAGCCAGTACCGCCAGCGGCACGCCGGTGACCCAGGCGTAGCGCAGCCTGCCGGATTTGACCAGGATGCCGGTGGCGACAGACAAGGCGATCGCCGCCAGCATCTGGTTGGAAATGCCGAACAGCGGCCACAGGATGTTGACGCCGCCATTCGGGTCGATCACGCCGATGTAGAGAAAGTAACCCCATGCGGCGACAATGACCCCGCTGGTGAGCAGCACGGAGGGATACCAGGAAGTCTGGCCGAGCCGGGGAGAGAAGTTGCCGAGAAAGTCCTGCAGCATGAAGCGCCCGACGCGGGTGCCCGCATCCAGGGTGGTCAGGATGAACACCGCCTCGAACATGATGGCGAAGTGGTACCACATCGCCAGCATCCCCTCTCCGAAGGCGCTGCCAAAAATGCTCGCCATCCCCACCGCCAGCGAAGGCGCGCCGCCGGTGCGGGCAAACAGGGTCTTCTCGCCCATGTCCTTCGCCAGCAGTTCCATCTGCTCCACCGTCACCGGAAAGCCCCAGGACGAAATTTTCGCCACCGCGTCCGCCGCCTCCTTGCCCACCACGCCCGCCGGGCTGTTGATGGCGAAGAACACGCCGGGGTCGAGCACCGTGGCGGCAATCATCGCCATGATCGCGACAAAGGATTCCAGCACCATGCCGCCGTAGCCGATCATGCGAATGTCGCGCTCGTTGGCCAGCAGCTTGGGCGTGGTGCCGGAAGCAATCAGCGCGTGAAAGCCGGACACCGCGCCGCAGGCGATGGTGATGAACACGAACGGGAAAACGCTGCCGCCGAAGATCGGCCCGCTGCCGTCGATGAACTGGGTCAGCGCCGGCATCTTGATCTCTGGACGCATGATGACGATGGCGATCGCCAGCAGGAAAATCGTGCCGAGCTTCAAGAAGGTGGACAGGTAATCGCGCGGCGCCAGCAGCAGCCACACCGGCAGGATGGCGGCGAGGAAGCCATAGCCGATGACCAGCCAGGCCAGAGTCAGCCCTTCGTGGTCGAACAGCGGGCGCAACAATTCATTGTGGTCGATCCATCCGCCGCCCGCCACCGCGAGCAGCAACAGGGCAAGGCCGATCAGCGACCCCTCCAGCACCCGCCCGGGGCGAATATTGCGCATGTAAAGGCCGACCAGCACCGCAATCGGGATGGTCGCCGCCACCGTCGAAGTCGCCCACGGGCTGTGCTTCATCGCGTTGACCACCACCAACCCGAGCACCGCGATCAGGATCACCATGATCAGCAGAGTCCCCACCAGCGCCGCCATGCCGCCGATCGGGCCGAGCTCGTCGCGCGCCATCTGGCCCAGGCTGCGCCCATCGCGGCGGGTGGAAAAGAACATGATGACCATGTCCTGCACGCAGCCACCCAGCACCGCGCCGACCAGTATCCACAAGGTACCCGGCAGATAGCCGAACTGCGCCGCCAGCGTCGGCCCGATCAGCGGCCCCGGCCCGGCGATGGCGGCGAAATGATGGCCGAACACCACCCACTTGTTGGTCGCTACGAAGTCGCGTCCATTGTCGAAGCGTTCCGCTGGCGTCGCGCGGGTTTCATCCAGCACCAGCACCTTGGCCGCCAGCCAGGCGCTGTAAAAACGGTAGGCGAGGGCGTAAACGCATGCGGCTGCGGTAATGAACCAGAGGGCGTTGATGCTCTCGCCCCGGTTAAGAGCAATGCCGCCCACCGCCGCCGCGCCGAGAACCGCCACCAGCAACCAGCCTATCCGCGAAAAAATCGTGCTTTGCATTTCTACCCCTACAACGGCTCTTTTAAGGAGCCTTGATTATAAGGTAATATGCCCGTTCCAACCGTGGGCCGATAGCTCAGCTGGGAGAGCGCCGCGTTCGCAATGCGGAGGTCGTGAGTTCGATCCTCATTCGGTCCACCATTTACTATGAATCACTCCTAAATACTCAGGAGCGCTTTTTCTTCCTCTTACATCCCCGCTGTTCCGACCACTTGACTACAAGGGCTTCCCCGTCAGCGCAACTAACCTGACGATTATTTTTTCAG
>CAYGNO010000064.1:0-11301 GCA_964351305.1 uncultured Sulfuricella sp. | reverse complement strand
ACCCTGGTCAAAATTGGACGCTGATAGGTGGTCAAATTTGAACGCTGATTGACACATTGATGAGCACTACGGCCCCTTTTTCGAATGATGCGATCCCCATCTCACACCCCATCTTTCTGGTCGACTACCCTAACCAAGGAATCAGGTGACATCGGTTGGTTGAAATCGAACCGAAGGAAGCCTTCTAATACCAGACGGCAAACTGCATCACGTAACTCTCGTCCATCATTCCCAAATGTCAACGCACCCCATCTGATTTCTCCGGCATCTTTGAAGAGTTGCCGGACGTGCTCCCGCCGCACAAGGGAAACGGGCTTGAATCCGAATTTGATGAAATGTCTGACGTTGTCCTGCCTAGGGTTTTGTGCAAGCTTTTCCGCCGTGACAAGTCGATAGTTGAAGCCTAGGTGAGGCAGTGCCTTCATCATGAATTCCGTGCGCTTTGCCACTTCCGGCTTTGCAGCATCAAATTCCGTTTTGACCTCCAACAGCTCGCTGCCGCAAGCCAGTTCGACAAGGATGTCTGGGAAGTGGGAGTGCTTTTCTCCATTCAGCACATAATCGATTCGGCAAGGCTGCTCGCGAAAAGATTTGACCTCATGGCATGCATCCAGTAGCCGAAATGCATTGAGCTCGTGAATGGACTCGTAATGCACCATCCGGCCAGCTTTCCAACTCGGATATTTTCCGGTCGCCTTGGCATTGGACCGGGAGACGACTTTTCTTGCGCGCTTGCCCTCCAGGGCAAATAAGATGCTGATGTCAGGCTTTCGCAACAGCGGTTCGCCTGTCGATGCAACTCCATCAATCTTATCTACTGCAATTTCTTGATAATTCATTTTTTTGATCCCCATTCGTTGCGAACCTTGGGCAAAAGCATCCCTGCAGCTTGCATATGCAAACATGTAATAACCCGAGGCTTTATGTAAAAGGCGCTACAGCGCTATGGTTTACGCTGTATTCAGGTGCTGAATTAGTGGTTTTGTTTGCCACCCGGTGTCTGTGCCAGAAATGGACAAGATAGAGTCCATCTCATGTGGTATGCCCGAGTTTTAAGAGACGAAGGTTCTTGACGGAGGATGGAGTATTGGCAATACTGTGTTACCCAAACGCAGTAAAGCTTGTACCCAGAGGCCGCTATGGACACTTGTCTATTGGCGGTTTTTGGTTTTTACATGGCGAGATCTCCTATTCTGGGTGATCTTCTCTCGGCCAGTCCCTCGGCGAGCGTGATGAGAGACGCTAGTTCCTCTGCTCTGAACTCTGGCATTAGAATTGCGAGGCGCAACAATTGTGTGGCACCAGGCAGGTCCGACCCCTCTTCTTGCAATGTTTTTGCGAGTCGTGAAAGTGCGGCGGCTCGCATTAGCCCCTGCCGCTCCAGTTCCGAAACCTCCAGTGCTTTCATCAGATGCTCAAGGGTTTTCCCGCGAGGAGGTGCGCGGCGCCCACGTTCGAGACTGGTGAGATAGGACGGATCAAACCCTGCGGTCAGCGCGATTTGTTTCTGTAGCAGTTTTCGCTTGTGGCGCAGAAAGAAAATGTATTCGCCAAATAGGTTATTCATCATTGAGGCCAGAATCCTGTGAATAAAAACGGGTCAGTTTCTTGACTGAACAGAACCATTAGAACGAATTTATCTTGCCTCGACTAGGGTACACTTTGGCACTTTATTTCGGCGATGAAATCCAATATGTCAATGAAGAACAAGCCAATATCGCCTCACGTTCAGCGCTCCTTGCTATGTTTAGACATGCTGCGAGCAAAGACGGAGCTGAGCGCAAGCAGGATTGACTATGTGATCCGCTATGATGTTTACGGGGCGTTAAACTTATTGGGGCATGCGCCGAAACCAGAAACAGTGAAGGCCTATTTCCAAGGTAAACGGGGAATACCGGTTGATCCACCTGGTCGGAATGTCCCTAGCTGGCTCATGGCTGCAGAGATGTGTTTCGAGGGGGCAAGCCGTTATTTCTTCCACCCCTTAATTAACTTGTTTAGCGGGCCTGTGGAATCCAGCGAAAAAGCTCAAGGAAGATTCCTGGTTTACCCTGAGTCCTGGATTCGGTGCGCCGAGCGATACGGGGACAGTAAGTTCGTTGAAGAAGCAACCGTCACCAACACGACATTGATGAACCGAGAAAGGGTCCGCCGCAAGCCGAATCATCAAAGTGACCCTCTCAAATGGATACATGCTTGCATGTTTGGGTTGGAGTCCAAGGCTCGTGACGTGTTGATGGTTAGGCCAGGGTTAGTGGGTACATGGCGGCGTAGTTTTAGCCCTATTGAACAGGACCTTTCGGAGCTTGAGAAAATTGGCGGCCTCGAAGGATTGGCCGGAGCATTCGCTTTGTTTCTTGAGGGAGCAGAAATTGGTGACTTTCATCGGCTGGAATCTGCAAAGCAAAGCATTATGAGATTAATGCCACTTCTCGATACGACTCCGGCATTGCGAAGAGTGGGAAAGATTTTTCGGTATCACATTGAGAATCAGATTGAAACCTATTGTCTCCGATGCTACGCCCCGATGGATCTAACTTTTGCACCATACCCAATTACATGGCAAGTCATGCTTCAGGGCCTTAGCTACCGGAGAAAATTGCAATCAGTCCTGAAGTAATTGCTGGAATGCATCTGCAGGATGATTAATGGCCCTTGTTTGTTCCTGCGCTAGACGGGGAAATCATGAACAATGAGCATATCACGACGAGCAGAGGCACCAACGTGCTTTAAGTATTCCACCCCTAGGAAGGGGTAGGATAACAAAAACAATCCCTCACCATATCTTATGCCCTGGCCCGTCATCCTAACTGTCATGACTCTCGTCCTAGTCTCCACCGGGCTGGTATTCCTGTTGGGCTGGGAGCTTTGGCGTGCCTTTCTCATGGTGGGAATTGCAGCGACGGGGATTCTTGTGATTCTGGTAAGCGTTCTCTTGATTCTGGGCGGACGAGAAAATCGTGCCGAAAACTGGCGCATATTTACGTCGACCTTCCAAGACGACCTGGATCAAGTGCTCAAGTATTTCCGGATCAGGAAAAGGTAGGGGTTAAATGTCTCGTTAAAGTCTATGCCTATACCTGACTGACTCCAAAAAAATCCCCCAAAGCTTTCGGCAAAGGGGGATGTTAGAAAGATTACTTGCAGCTTATGGGGTCAAAAGTTGCAGCTTATGGGGTCAAAGTTGCAGCTTATGGGGTCAACCACACTCTCCTTGCCCCACCCCTCACTTCACCCCTCCAAAGTCCTAATAAATTACTTTCAGTTTTTTGCGTATCTATTTGCTTTTTAAGCATATTGGTTTTTCGATGATTTGTTAATTAACTCGTTGTCACAAAAGAGAAAAACCTGAGATTTAGCTTGACCCCCCGTTTTTTTTTGCCTATAGTGGGAAACAGTGGCAAGAAGTGGGAATTTGTGGGAATCACTTCTGCTGGAAAATAAAAAGGGGATAGCATGTTTCGCGGTGCAACAGCTTTGAATCTCGATGCGAAAGGACGCTTGGCAGTGCCGAGCAAGCATCGTGACGCACTGCTGGTTCAGTCCGCCGGGCGGCTGGTCATGACCGCGCACCCCCACCGCTGTGTGCTGCTCTACCCTCAGCCAGCCTGGCTGCCCATCGAAGAAAAAATCAATTCATTGCCGAGTTTCGATCCCGTGTCGAGTTCCTGGAAGCGCCTGCTGTTGGGCCATGCCGAGGAGCTGGAGCTGGATGCATCCGGCCGCCTGCTGGTTTCTCCCGTGCTGCGTCAACTGGCCGGACTGGAGAAAGAAGCCATGCTGATCGGCCAGGGCGGATATTTCGAGCTGTGGAGCATGGAGGGCTGGCGTGCCCAGATGGAGCAGGCGCTGTCGCCTGGCAATGCCATTCCGGGCGCGCTGGAAAATTTCTCGCTGTGAGCGAGGGATTCCACCACAAGACGGTTCTGCTGGATGAGGCTGTTGAAGAGCTGAACATCCGACCGGACGGGGTGTATGTGGATTGCACTTTCGGTCGCGGCGGCCACAGCCGGCTGATTCTGGAAAAGCTCGGCGAGCGGGGCCGGTTGATCGCATTGGACAGGGATTTGGCCGGAGTGGAAGAGGCCCGGAAAATAACCGACCCACGTTTCCAGATTGTGCATAGCAGTTTCAGCCGTTTGCGCGATGTGTTGGGGGGACTGGGCGTGGCGCACGTCGATGGGGTTTTGCTTGACCTGGGGATTTCTTCCCCGCAGATCGACGAAGCGGCACGCGGCTTCAGTTTTCGTTTTGATGGGCCGCTCGATATGCGCATGGACACGAGCCATGGGCAAACCGCTGCGGAATGGTTGGCTGGTGTAACTGAACAACAACTGGGGGAGGTAATAAAAAATTATGGTGAAGAACGGTATGCTAAACAGATTGCAAGGGCGATTGTTGCGGCTCGGTCAGGGGAGCCCGTTATTACCACTCGCCAGCTTTCCCAGGTCGTGGCAAAGGCCTTCAAAAGCCGCGAGCCACATCAAGACCCGGCAACGCGCACCTTTCAAGCTATACGGATTTACCTCAATCAGGAGCTTGAGGAGTTGTCGCTAGTGCTACCCCAGTGCGTCGATGTTCTGGCGCCGTTCGGCCGCCTCGTAGTCATCAGCTTTCATTCCCTCGAAGATCGGGTCGTCAAGCGCTTCATGCGCGATGGCGCGCAACCGGCTGTTTATCCGGCCAGGCTGCCGTTGCGCGCTGCGGAGCTGCCGGCGCCGCGTTTGCGCCTGGTGGGCAAGGCTGCCCGGCCTTCCGCGGCGGAAGTCTCGGCCAACCCGCGCTCGCGCAGCGCGACCATGCGCGTGGCTGAGCGCGCGGAGGCGGCGGCGTGACCAAGCTCAACTTGCTGCTGGTTCTGGTTTCGGTGATGTGCGCGCTGGGGATCGTTACCGCCCAGCACAAGGCGCGCAAGATTTTCATCGAACTGCAGCAGGAGCAGGAGCTGGCGAAAAAGATGGAAGTGGAGTGGGGGCAGTTGCAGCTGGAGCAAAGCACCTGGGCGATGCATGCCCGGATCGAGAAAATCGCTACGGCCTACCTGCAGATGCAGGTGCCTGACCCCTCGCGCATTCAGGTGGTGCAGCCGGCTAAAGGCGCCCTCTCTCCTAACTCTCTCCCAGGGGGAGAGAGGGACGCGGTCTCACTTCGCGAGTCTCACTCTAAGACGGCGCAGCCATGAGTTACGGGCTGAACAACGGGGCTACACGCGGACGCAGCGTGCCGATGCTGAAGCTGCCGACCGGGCGCGCGCGCATTATGATCTGGTTGCTGCTGGTGTGGTTTCTGATATTGATTGCGCGGGCCCTTTACCTGCAAGGGCTGAACACCGACTTCCTGCGGCAGAAGGGCGACGCGCGCTACAGCCGGGTGATCGAACTGACTGCGCACCGCGGCATGATCACCGACCGCAACGGCGAGCCGCTGGCGATCAGCACGCCGGTGGAGTCGGTGTGGGTCAGCCCGAAGGATTTTGAGATCACTCCGGAACGTATCCGTCAGTTGAGCAAGATACTGGAAATGAGTGAGAGCGACGTGAAGAACCGTTTCACTCACAGCCAGCGCGATTTCATCTACCTCAAGCGCCAGGTGCCACCGGAGACTGCGGCACGGGTGATGCAGGTGGATGCGCCGGGCGTATTCCTGCAGCGCGAATATCGCCGCTACTACCCTGCCGGGGAGGTGGTAGCCCATCTGCTCGGCTTTACTGGCGTCGACGACAACGGTCAGGAAGGGCTGGAGCTGACCTACCAGGACTGGCTCGCCGGCAAACCGGGCAGCCGCCATGTGATCAAGGATCGCCTCGGCCGCATCGTCGAGGACGTGGAAAGCATACGCGCTCCGCAGGACGGGCGCGACCTCGCGCTCAGCATCGACCGCAAGATACAGTACCTCGCCTACCGCGAGCTGAAAGCGGCGGTCACCGAACACAAGGCCAAGGCTGGCTCGATCGTGGTGCTCGACGCGAAAACCGGCGAAATCCTGGCGCTGGCCAATCTGCCTGCCTACAACCCCAACAACCGTGCCAAGCTCAACCGCAACAGCACGCGCAACCGCGCTGTGACCGACACCTTCGAGCCGGGCTCGACGTTCAAGCCCTTTACCGCGGCGGCGGTGCTGGAGGCGGGGAAATTCAAGCCTGATTCGCCGGTTCAGACCGCGCCCGGCACCTTCACCATCGGCGTGGCGACGATACGTGACGCCCATCCCCATGGTGTGCTGACGGTGGCGCAGGTGATCCAGAAGTCGAGCAACGTCGGCGCCGCCAAAATGGCGCTCGCACTGGAGCCGGAATATCTGTGGAATGCCTTCGACCGTCTCGGCTTCGGCAAGCCGCCCCAGGCGGGTTTCCCCGGCGAGGCGGCAGGCAGGCTGCGCCCCTACAAATCCTGGCAGCCGATCGAGCAGGCCACCATGGCTTACGGCCACGGTATTTCCGTCAGCCTGCTGCAACTGGCGCGCTCCTATATGGTGTTTGCCGGAGACGGCGAAATCAGGCCGGTTTCGTTGCTCAAGCTGGATGTTCTGACGACCGGGGCGAAGGTGATCGCGGCGGAAACGTCGCAAGCAGTGCGCAGCATGCTGGAGCTGGTGGTGATGCCGGGCGGCACGGCGCCGCGCGCCCAAGTGATGGGCTACCGCGTGGCGGGCAAGACCGGCACGGCGCACAAGCAGGAAAACGGCCGTTATGCCGAAGACCGTTACATCGCCTCGTTCGTCGGTCTGGCGCCGGCGTCCAATCCGCGCCTGATCGTGGCGGTGATGATCGATGAGCCTTCCAATGGCCAGTATTATGGCGGCGCCGTGGCTGCGCCGGTATTCAGCCAAGTGATGTCGGGCGCGCTGCGCCTGCTCTCCGTGCCGCCCGATGCGCCGACAAGTAATATCCTGCCGCTGGAAAGCGCCCCCGAAGTGAAGGAGGTGGTATGAATCCAGCCGTCAGCCGTCAGCCGTCAGCCGTCAGCTTTCTTGCCTCAGTCGGGGTGCGGGGCATGGTAGTGGATAGCCGTGGCCTGCAGCCTGGAGATGCCTTCGCCGCCTATCCCGGCGAAAGGCAGGACGGGCGCAAGTTCATTGCGCAAGCGCTTGCCGCCGGCGCCAACGCGGTGCTGTGGGAGCGCGAGGGGTTCGAGTGGAATGCCGAGTGGAAAGTGCCGAATCTTCCGGTCGATGGCTTGCGCGACAAGATCGGCGAGATTGCCAGCCAGGTTTACGGCGAGCCATCGCGCCAGTTGCGGACGATCGGCATTACCGGCACCAACGGCAAGACTTCGTGCTGCCACTGGATTGCTCAATGCCTGACCGGGCTGGGCAAAAAAACCGCCCTGGTCGGCACGCTCGGCAACGGTTTCCCCGGCGCCCCACAAGGGGACTCCGATCCGCTACGGGCTGAAGCCCGTGCGGAATCGTATGCGCTGGCGCCTTCCGCCAATACCACGCCGGATGCGGTCAGTCTGCATGCGTTGTTGCGCGACTACCTGGCTGACGGCGCGAAGTGCGTGGCGATGGAGGTGTCGTCCCATGGTCTGGCGCAGGGCCGGGTCAACGGCGTGCATTTTGACGTCGCCGTGCTCACCAACCTGTCGCGCGACCATCTGGATTATCACGGCGACATGGCGTCCTATGCCGCCGCCAAGGCCAGCCTGTTCGCGTGGCCGGAGCTGCAATACGCGGTGCTCAACATGGATGACCCGTTTGGCGTCGGGCTGGCCGGCAAGCTCGGTTGCGGCGGCGTACAAACGGTGGGCTACAGCCTGGAAGGAAGCGCCCCTCACCTCAATCCTCTCCCGCAAGCGGGAGAGGAGGCAAGCGTGAAGGGCGCTTGTTTTGATCGGCATGACGGTTGCCGGTTTGCCGTTATGGCTCGCGATCTGGTGGCGGATGCACAAGGCGTCCGCTTCGAGGCGGTTACGCCATGGGGGACGGCGCATCTGAGCAGCAAGTTGCTCGGTCGTTTCAACGCGTCCAACCTGCTGGCGGCGCTGGCGGTACTGCTGGTGAGCGGCATCGCACTGGAAGACGCGGTGCGCGAACTGGGCAAGGTTGAATCGGTTGCAGGCCGCATGCAGCGCCTGGGCGGCGAGGGCAAGCCGCTGGTGGTGGTGGACTACGCCCACACCCCGGATGCGCTGGAAAAGGTGCTCGGCACCCTGCGCGAAATCATGGGCGGCAAAAGCAGGCTGATTTGCGTGTTCGGCTGCGGCGGCGAGCGCGATCGCGGCAAGCGCCCGCTGATGGGCGCGGTGGCATCGCGCCTTGCGGACAGCGTGATCGTGACCAGCGACAACCCGCGTGGCGAAGATGCACGCGCCATCATCGACGAAATCATCGCCGGCATGGGCGCCAACTACCATGTGATCGATGACCGTGCTGCCGCCATCGATGCCGCAGTGCGCGGGGCGCAGCCGGATGACGTGGTGCTGATCGCCGGCAAGGGTCACGAGGATTACCAGGAAATCAAGGGCGTGAAACTGCCCTTTGCCGATGCCGATGTGGCTCGGCGAGTCTTGCGAGGATATGCAACATGTTAAGCCTGAGCGCAGCAGCCAAGGCCCTGAACGCTGAAACCAGCGGCGCGGATGTGACGCTCGAAGGCGTCACCACCGACAGCCGCTCGGTGGCCGCCGGCGATATGTTCGTGGCGCTGAAGGGTGAGCGTTTCGATGGCCACGATTACGTCAAACAGGTGATGGAACAGGGCGCGGTCGCCGCGCTGGTGGAGCGGCGCGACCCGGCCTGGGGCGATTTCCCGCTGCTGGTTGTCAAGGATGCGCGCCTTGCCCTGGGTGAACTGGCCGGTCACTGGCGCAGCCGTTTCACCATTCCCGTGGTGGCGCTCACCGGCAGCAGCGGCAAGACCACGGTGAAGGAAATGATCGCCGCGATCCTGCGGGCTCAGGCTGGCGCGACCGATCAAGTGCTGGCTACCAAGGGCAACCTGAATAACGACATCGGCATGCCGCTGACTCTGCTCGGATTGCGCGATACCCATCGCTACGCCGTAATCGAGATGGGCATGAACCATCCGGGCGAGATCGCCTATCTGTCCAGGATCGCCAGACCCGATGTGGCGCTGATCATCAATGCCCAGGCCGCCCATCTGGCAGGTTTGGGCACGGTGGAGGCGGTGGCCCACGCCAAGGGCGAAATTTTCCAGGGGCTGGCAGCCAACGGCACCGCAGTGATCAACGCCGACGACCCTCATGCGGCGCTGTGGCAGGAACTGGCGGCGGGCCATCGCGTCATCCGTTTCGGCCTCCAGACGGGTAATGGGTCATCGGTGATGAGTGATGAAAAGCACATCAGTGGCAATCAATTTCCCATTACCCATCACCCATCACCAGAAGTCTCGGCCAGCTTCAAATTGCAGCCTTTCGGCAGCGAAATCGAGATGGTCACGCCCACCGGTAAATTTGCCGTCGCCTTGCCGGTGCCGGGCGAGCACAACGTGCGCAACGCATTGGCTGCTGCTGCCGTGGCTCAGGCCCTGGGTGTCGATAACGCAACCGTCGCTGCGGGGCTGGCAAAGGTTTCCAGCGTCAAGGGCCGGTTGCTGAAAAATGCCTGTCTGCATGGCGCCACCATGATCGACGATACCTACAACGCCAATCCCGGTTCGGTCAGGGCGGCGATTGCCGTGCTCGCCGGCATGCCGGGCAAGAAGGTGCTGGTGCTCGGCGACATGGGCGAACTGGGTGAAAACGCGCGTGCGCTGCATGCCGAAATCGGCGCGGCAGCGAAGGCCGCCGGGATCGATCTGCTGTTCACCCTGGGCGATCTGAGTGCCGCTGCATCACAGAGTTTCGGCGAGGGCGGACGGAATTTCGAATATATCGAGGACCTGCTGCACGATATCGAAAACCGGCTGGCGCCGGATGTGACGGTACTGGTGAAGGGTTCGCGTTTCATGCAGATGGAGCGGGTGGTTAAAAGCTTTGAAGTAAGGGGTGATGAGTAATGAGTAAGAGATATGAGGCATTGGCGAGCATCGCGCGAGGTGTTTCACTCTTCGCCCATCCCTCATTGCCCTTCACCGCCAAGAGGGAGAAGACATGCTGCTCGCATTGACCCAATGGCTGGGGCACGACATTCGCGCCTTCAACGTGTTTGGCTACATCACGCTGCGTGCGGTGCTGGCGATGCTGACCGCGCTGATGATCTCGTTCATCGTCGGTCCGGCCATGATCCGCAAGCTCACCGCCTACAAGATCGGCCAGTCGGTGCGCGACGACGGCCCGCAGACTCATCTCATCAAAGCCGGGACGCCAACCATGGGTGGCGCGCTGATCCTGGTTGCGTTGACGGTTTCCACTCTGCTCTGGGCGGATCTGCGTAATCCATATATCTGGGTCGTGCTAGTCACCACGATGGGGTTCGGTGCAGTCGGCTGGGTCGATGACTGGCGCAAGGTGGTGCATCGTAATCCCAAGGGCCTGTCGGCCAAGACCAAATTGTTCTGGCAATCACTGATCGGCGCCGGTGTCGCCGTGTATCTTGCCATGACTGCCACGCTGCCGGCCCATACCGAACTGATCGTGCCCTTCTTCAAGATGTTGACGATTCCTCTCGGCGGAGCGGGTTTCGTCGTGCTGGCCTATTTCGTCATCGTCGGCAGCAGCAACGCGGTCAATCTCACCGACGGGCTGGACGGCCTGGCCATCATGCCGACGGTGATGGTGGCGGGTGCGCTGGCGCTATTCGCTTACGTTGCCGGCAACTTCGTTTTTTCACGTTACCTCGGCGTTCCCTATGTACCGGGCGCCGGCGAACTGGCTGTGTTCTGCACCGCCCTGGCCGGAGCCGGCCTGGGCTTCCTCTGGTTCAACGCCTACCCCGCCGAAGTGTTCATGGGCGATGTGGGCGCGCTGGCGCTGGGCGCCGCGATCGGCGTGGTGGCGGTGATCGTGCGGCAGGAGATCGTTCTGTTCGTGATGGGCGGGGTGTTCGTGGTGGAAACCCTGTCGGTGGTGCTCCAGGTGGCTTCGTTCAAGCTCACCGGCAAGCGCATTTTCCGCATGGCGCCGCTGCATCACCATTATGAGTTGAAGGGCTGGAAGGAGAATCAGGTTGTGGTTCGCTTCTGGATTATTTCGATGATGCTGGTGTTGGTGGGGTTGTCCACCTTGAAGTTGAGATGAAAGTGAATAACTACAGCAACCGCGTGGGCACAAAAGCGGTGCCCACCCTACCCGAAAGATGAGTTTGAGCCTCGAACATAAAAAAGTGCTGGTGGTGGGGCTGGGCGACACCGGCCTCTCCATGGCGCGCTGGCTGGACGCGAGAGGCGCGGTGGTGGCTGTC
>CAYGNO010000063.1:0-11489 GCA_964351305.1 uncultured Sulfuricella sp. | reverse complement strand
AGGCAGAGCCGTCAGATTTACAGTCTGATCCCTTTGACCGCTCGGGAACCCCTCCGAACGTAACCGTTAATTATGCCGGCGTTGCGCTTTCCTGTCAAACACATTTAACGCAAATTGAATTTACTTCGCCGCAACATCCCGAAATAACTGGTGCCGGCACCAAGAATCGAACTCGGGACCTCCTGATTACAAGTCAGGCGCACTACCAACTGTGCTATACCGGCAATACACAAGGGCGGCATTATAGGATGTTAGCGCACGCACGGCAAATACGATTTGCATTTCAGGCCCAGAAAAATCCGGGAGATGCTGGAAATCATGATGAACTCGGCTGATTAACTGCAAACACGGAAAAGACGCTATGGCAGTAGAAAATGCATTTCGCCGTAATCCGTCAACTGGCGAAACCGGCAATCGACTTCCACAAACGCGAGCTATTTGATTATTTTTAACTGCGGCTTGCCGCGCGAAACCGGCGGCTCACCATCGGGAGGCTGCGTCGATTCGCCACTGCCGGGCCCCATCCCGTCCTGAACATCTTCTTCGCTGCGCTGCTCAGCAAAGGAAAGACCTTGAGCATTTTCACGGGCGTAGATGCTGACCACCGCATCTATAGGCACCTCGATATCACGTGAAGCGCCATTGAAGCGTGCCGAGAACTGAATCGAATCATTGCCGATGAGAAGGTTGCGCGTAGCGCCCTGGCTGACATTCAGGACAATCTGCCCGTCCTTCGCGAACTCCATCGGCACCCGGGTATGCTTGCTCACTGCGACCACAAGGTGGGGCGTCAACCCGCTATCAGTGCACCATTCATAGATGGCGCGAATGAGGTAGGGTTTGGTGGACAGTTCGCTCACTTGCGCATGGCTTTTTCGGACGGAGTCAGCGCCTCGATGAATGCCGGCCGACTGAACAGCCGCTCGCCGAATTTCAGCAGGGGCGCGGCCTGCTTCGGCATGGAGATGCCGTAATAATCCAGACGCCACAGCATGGGCGCAATCGCCACGTCGAGCATGGAGAATTCTTCGCCCAGCATGAACTTCTGCTTGACGAACACCGGCGCAAGCTGTGCGAGGCTGTCGCGCACCGCTGCGCGCGCCTTGTCCGCCGCCTTCTGGCTGCCATGCTCGATAGCAGCGACATGACTGAACAGTTCCTGTTCGAAGCGATGCAGGAATAGGCGCGCCCGACCGCGCATCACCGGGTCAGCCGGCATCAGCTGCGGGTGGGGGAATCGCTCATCGATATATTCGTTGATAATGTTCGCCTCGTGCAGAATCAAATCGCGCTCCACCAGCACGGGCACCTGGTTGTACGGGTTCATCACCGCAAGATCTTCAGGCTTGTTGTGGATATCCACATCGATGATCTGGAAATCCATGCCTTTTTCATACAGTACGATGCGGCAACGCTGACTAAATGGGCAAGTAGTGCCGGAATAAAGGGTCATCATAGGTTTTTTGCTACTAATAGTGGTAGACATGTTTATATTGGCGAATCCGCGTGTCCGAGACCGGAATCCAGCTATCGGAATGAACGGCTTGCCGAGGGGAACATCCCCTATGCGCTCCGGCCAATCGGCTCATACTAACATTTTAACGAGACGATTTACTAGAGACCAAAGCGGAAACGGGCCATGGCGGCCCGTTTCCGCTGATTCAGGCGATGTTTTGCCTGATCACATCAGCTCAATGAATATCTTTCCAGAACTCTTTTTTAAGGTAATAAGCCACCACGAAGAAGATGCCCAGGAAGAGCAGAACAAAGATACCCAGCTTCATGCGTGTCGCCTTCATCGGTTCACCCATGAACTCCAGGTAATTCACCAGATCCGCCACCATGCCATCATACTCCGCCGGCGTCATTTTGCCTGGCTTGGCCAGCACCAGCTTCTGGGTTTCGTGCTCGCCGTGCTTCTCCACGTGCAGCACCTGCTCGCCCTGAAGCTCATTCAGCACGTGCGGCATACCCACCTTATCGAATGCCACATTATTCCAGCCGGTCGGACGAGTCTCGTCACGGTAGAAACCACGCAGATACGTGTAGAGCCAATCCGCCCCGCGCGAGCGGGATATCACGGAAAGATCCGGCGGCGCCGCACCAAACCATGCCTTGGCATCCTTCTTGTTCATGCTGTTGGTCATGGTATCGCCCACCTTGGCATCGGTGAAGATCAAGTTGTCCTTGATCTGCTGCTCGGTGAGGCCGATGTCCTGCAGGCGATTGTAACGCATCGCCTGCGCACTGTGGCAAGACAGGCAGTAGTTGACGAAAGTCTTGGCGCCGCGCTGCAACGACTGCTGGTCGCTCAGGTTGGTAGGTGCCTTGTCCAGATGAATGTCGCTGGAGGCGAATGCCATCGTCGAAGCCAGCAGGCTTGCGAGAAACAGTATCTTTTTCATTATCCTGTCACCCTTTCCGGTACGGGTTTGCATTTGTCGATTTTGCTGTACCACGGCATCAGCAGGAAGAAGCAGAAGTAAACCGTTGTCAGTATCTGCGAAAGCAGCGTGTACAGCGGCGTAACCGGCAGCATGCCCAGGTAGCCCAGACCGATGAAGCTGATCACGAACAGCGTCAGCGCGGTCTTGTAGATCGGCCCGCGATAACGGATCGACTTGGCTGGCGCACGGTCAAGCCAGGGCAGGAAGAAAATAATCACGACCGCCACGCCCATCGCGATCACGCCCGGGAACTGCGAGCCGAACATCGGCGGCACGGCGCGCAGAACCGCATAAAACGGCGTGAAGTACCAGACCGGCGCAATGTGCGCCGGCGTATTCAGCGGATCGGCCGGGACAAAGTTATTGTATTCGATGAAATAACCGCCCAGGTCGGGCGCGAAGAACACAATCGCCGAGAACACCATCAGGAACACCACCACCCCGACGATATCCTTCACCGTGTAGTAGGGGTGAAAGGGAATGCCGTCGAGCGGAATGTGCGTGACCGGATCCTTGTGCTTCTTGATCTCGACGCCATCCGGATTGTTCGAGCCCACTTCGTGCAGCGCGATGATATGCGCCACCACCAAACCGATCAGCACCAGCGGCAAGGCAGCCACGTGGAAGGCAAAGAAACGGTTCAGCGTGGCGTCTGAGATCACGTAGTCGCCGCGTATCCAGATCGACAGGTCCGGTCCGATGAACGGCACGGCAGCAAACAGATTGACGATCACCTGCGCACCCCAGTACGACATCTGGCCCCACGGCAGCAAATAGCCCATGAAGGCTTCCGCCATCAGGGCCAGGTAGATAAGCATGCCGAAGATCCAGATCAACTCGCGCGGCTTGCGATAGGAACCATAGATCAGGCCGCGGAACATGTGCAGGTACACCACCACGAAGAACATCGAGGCGCCGGTGGAATGGACATAGCGGATCAGCCAGCCCCAATCCACGTCGCGCATGATGTACTCGACGGAATAGAAGGCAAGGCCCGCATCCGGCTTGTAGTGCATGGTCAGGAAAATGCCGGAGACGATCTGAATGACCAGCACCAGCAATGCCAGCGAGCCGAAGAAATACCAGAAATTAAAGTTCTTCGGCGCGTAATACTCGGAAAGGTGCTCTTTCCAAAGCTTGGTAAGGGGGAAGCGGTCGTCCACCCACCCCAGCAAACGTGTCAGGCTATTCATCTATCAGGCTCCCTTGCTGTCGTCGCCAACCAGAATACGGTTGTCGCTCAAATACTTGTAGGGCGGAATCACCAGGTTGGTCGGCGCGGGGACACCCTTGTATACGCGCGCAGCCAGATCGAAGCGGGAACCGTGGCAGGGGCAGAAAAAGCCGCCTGGCCAGTCGTCGCCCAAGCCGCTTGTGGGGCCGGCCTTCATTTTCTCGGAAGGGGAGCAACCAAGGTGAGTACAGATACCCACCGCCACCAGGATGTTTGCGTGCTCCGTGCGGGAACGCATCGCATTCTGGCAGTACTCCGGTTGCTGTTTCGCCTCCGATTTGGGATCAACCAGCTGGTCGTCATGCTTCCCCAGCAAATCCATCATTTCCTTGGTGCGGTTCACGATCCATACCGGCTTGCCTTGCCATTCGACATTCAGGATCATGCCCGGCTCGACCTTGCTGATATCCACTTCCACTGGCGCGCCGGCTGCCTTGGCTCGCTGGCTTGGCATCCAACTCGCGAGAAACGGAACAGCGACCCCGATCGTCGCAATTCCACCTACCGCAGTCGTAGCCGCAATCAGAAACCTCCGTTTGCTGCGATCCACTTCATTTTGGCTCATACACTGAATCCCCGTTTTCTTGGAAACCTCAACGGCACGCCCGATATTGACTTAGCAACCTCAATACTGGCGGCGCCAGATAAAATAATCTGCCGCGAAATATTCCGGATAATCCGATCCGAAAAACTTTCTTGGGACATAAAAACCGCAAATTATAACCAATTTTTCTGAGAAACTTAAACCGATTTATTTGGGTTTTCCTGAAAATAAACCACAACACTTTGTTTACTAACGGATTAAAGTGTAAATCCGCCAAAATTATACCGGGTTGTCGATATCGATAAACTGATGGCTGATGCCGAATTCCTGGGCCAGATGCGCGCCCAATGCCTGCACCCCGTAGCGCTCGGTGGCGTGATGGCCGGCCGCAATAAACGCAACTCCCGTTTCGCGCGCGAGATGGACGCACTGCTCCGAAATCTCGCCGGTAAGAAAAGCTTCCACGCCAAGCCGGATCGCCTCCTCGAAGCAGCCTTGGGCTGCACCGCTGCACCAGGCGATGCGCCGCATCACCCTGTCCCCATCGCCGATAATCAGCGGCGCGCGGCCCAGGACTCGCGTTATCCTTTCGCCCAGCCCGCAAAGAGGCAGCGCATCGGCGAGCACACCATGACAAGCGATGCTCTGCTCACCGAACCCGCCTTCCACCACGAATCCAAGCTTTTGCGCCAACTGCGCATTATTGCCCAGCACTGGATGTGCATCGAGCGGAAGATGGTAAGCCAGCAGGCTGACATTGTGACGCAGCAGCAACTCGATCCGGGCGCGTTTCACACCCGCAATACGGGCATCCTCGTTTTTCCAGAAATAGCCGTGATGCACCAGAATCGCGTCCGCCCCTGCGCCGATCGCCGCCTTGAGCAAATCCAGACTGGCCGTCACCCCGCTCACCAGGCGCAAAACCTCGGGCCGCCCTTCTACCTGCACCCCATTTGGGCAATAATCACGAAATCGGGCCGCATCCATTAGCTGACCGGTGTAATCTTCCAGCTTGTAAAGTTCCATAAGCGCCCCAAGTTGAATTTTGGACGGCACGCTACTTGCCATCCATGACAAAACGCAATATTACCGATATCGAGAGAAAATTATGCGCAGACTCTGGCTCATTTTTGCACAAACCGCCACCATCGGTCTTGCGGCGCTATTCGTTATCGCCACGCTACAGCCGGATCTTCTGCCATGGCGCGGCAGTTCAGTGGTTACAGTACAGGAGGCGCCATCGGGCGGCGCCGCGCAAAAGACCGGTTCATTCAGTACTGCCGCAAAAAAAGCCATGCCTTCGGTGGTCAATATCTTTACCAGCAAGGAAATCCCCGCACCTCACGGCCCTTTCATGGACGACCCCCTGTTCCGCCGTTTTTTCGGCGACCGTTTCGATGGCGAACCGCAACACGCGTCCAGCCTGGGTTCCGGCGTGATCGTCAGCACGGATGGCTACATCCTGACCAACCACCATGTCGTCGAGGCCGCCGACGAGATCGAAGTCGCCCTCGCTGACGGTCGAAAAAGTTCGGCAAAAATCGTCGGCACCGATCCCGATACCGATCTCGCCGTGCTGAAAATCGAACTGAAAAATCTGCCCGCCATCACCCTGGGCCACGCCGAGCATATCCAGGTCGGAGACGTGACGCTGGCGATCGGCAACCCCTTCGGCGTCGGGCAGGCCGTGACGATGGGAATTGTTAGCGCCTTGGGGCGTAGCCACCTGGGCATCAACACCTTCGAAAACTTC
Organism: uncultured Sulfuricella sp.; assembly: GCA_964351305.1. Lineage (GTDB taxonomy): Bacteria > Pseudomonadota > Gammaproteobacteria > Burkholderiales > Sulfuricellaceae > Sulfuricella. Next base: position 5,511 of record CAYGNO010000063.1, on the reverse strand, counting down.
ATCCAGACCGACGCCGCGATCAACCCCGGAAATTCCGGCGGAGCACTGGTGGACGCCAGCGGCAACCTGATTGGAATCAACAGCGCAATCTATTCCCGTAGCGGCGGCTCTCTGGGCATCGGCTTCGCCATCCCGATCAGCCTCGCCAAGCAAGTGATGGAACAGATCATCCATCACGGCGGCGTCGTGCGCGGCTGGATTGGGGTGGAAGTACAGGACATCACGCCAGAACTGGCAGAAACTTTCAAAATGCGCAAAGCCAGCGGCATCCTGATCGCCGGCGTACTGCGCGGAGGCCCGGCGGATCGGGCAGGCGTAAAACCGGGAGACATACTGCTGGAAATCGGCGGCAAACCGGTCGACGATTCCACCGACATGCTCAACCAGGTTTCCAGTCTGCCGCCTGGCAAGGTCGCCGCGCTGAAGATTTTGCGCAACCAGACCGAAGCCCAGCTCCATGTCAGTATCGGAAAACGTCCGAAGGGGCGGCAGAATAACTAGGTCCGGCAGGCGGCTAGTCCCGCCCCTCACTCACCCTGCTTGTGCTCGATGGCATCCAGTTCGCGTTCCATTTCCTCATCACTGAGCGGCTGGTAATCCGGCTCAGCCGCAGCCGCTTTTTTCGCCATCATCGAGGCAACCACAATACCCAGTTCGTACAGCAGCCAGAGCGGCACCGCCAGCATGATCTGGGATACCACGTCGGGCGGGGTGAAGATGGCGCCGATCACGAAGGCGCCGACAACCACGTAGGAACGGATCTCGCGCAGCTTCTCGACGCTGACCATGCCCATCCTCACCAGCACCACCACCACTACCGGCACCTCGAAGGTGATGCCGAAAGCGACGAACAGGGTCAGGACAAAATCCAGGTACTTGTTGATATCGGTCATCACCGCCACGCCCTGCGGCGCGACCGAGGTAACAAAACCGAACACCACCGGGAACACCAGAAAATAGGCGAAAGCCATGCCGCACAGGAACAGAAAAGTGCTCGCCGCCACCAGCGGTGCGATCAACCGTCTTTCATGGGCATACAGACCGGGGGCAATGAAGGCCCATATCTGGTAGAGCACATAGGGCAGAGAGATCATGAAGGCGGCCATCATCGCCACCTTCATCGGCACGAAGAACGGCGTAGTGACGTCGGTGGCGATCATCTGGCCGCCCTTGGGCAGCGCAACGAGCAGCGGCTGCGCCAGCATGGCGTAAAGATCGCCGGCAAAGGGAAACAGGCAGACGAATACCAGCCCCACCGCGATCAGCGCGCGCAGCAACCGGCTGCGCAACTCGATCAAATGGGAAAAAAACGATTCGGAAGTTTCAGGTGTGATCACTTGGATGAAGTCCCAGCATGGTGAGGCCGCGCCGAATCCAGGCCCAACTCAAGCTGCGGCGATGCGACTACGGAGGATTCCGCAGATGACAGGGGCTGCGGCTCGCCGGGCTTTTCCGCAGCCGCGCTCCCTTCAGGAGCGAGCGGGGTAGCAGCCGGTGCGGCCAGTTCCGCCACGCCACTGAATTCCTGCTTGAGGTGCTGGGTTTCCTCGATGATCAAATGCTCTGCAGTCGATGCCTTGGCGCGCATATCGGCTTCGATCTTGCGCAACTCGTCCAGCTTGAGCTGATTGTTGATGTCAGCCTTAACCTCGGAAACATAACGCTGCGCCCGACCGAACAGCAGGCCGGCGGCGCGAGCCACTTTCGGCATGCGCTCCGGGCCAACGACAATCAGCGCAACGACACCGATCACCACCAGTTCGAAGAAACTGAAGTCGAACATGAATTATGATACGGTCTTGTTCTTGACTTCACCTTCGATGGTTTGGCCGGTCGGCTGCTCCGACGCATCGATCTTCGGCGTCTTTTCCTCTTCCTTGACGGCCTCCTTGAAGCTCTTCACCGCGCCGCCCAGGTCGCCGCCCATGTTACGCAGTTTTTTGGTGCCGAAAATCACCAGCACGATTACCAATACGACCAGCCAATGCCAGATGCTGAATGAGCCCATTTCCTTCTCCTCTGAAAATTATAAGTGCGGCAATTTTCCGCCGCCGATGACATGGACGTGCAGGTGCATCACCACCTGGCCACCGCCCTTGCCGGTATTGATAACGGTCTTGAAGCCGTCGTTCAGCCCCTGCTCTTTTGCCAATATTGGCACCACCAGCAGAATACGACCGAGCAGCATTTCGTGCCGTGCATGACAGTCCTCCAGCGAGGTGAGGTGCTCTTTCGGCACGATCATAAAATGCACCGGTGCTGCAGGATTGATATCATGGAAGGCGATAAGTTCACCGTCCTCGTACACCTTGCGGCAGGGAATCTCGCCCGCCGCGATCTTGCAGAAGATACAATCGCTCACTGCTCGCCCCTCGCCGCTTTTTCAGCCAAACCGGACAACCCCTCGCGCCGCGCCAGTTCGTCGAGCACTTCTTCCGGACGCACTCCCTGGCTGGCCAGCATCACCAGGCAATGAAACCACAAATCAGCGGTTTCGTACACGATCTGCTGCCGGTCGCCGTTCTTCGCCGCCACGATGGTTTCCGTAGCCTCTTCGCCGATTTTCTTCAGAATCGAGTCCAACCCCTTGGCGTACAGCTTGGCCACGTAGGAGCTGGCTGGGTCAGCCTGCTTGCGGGCCTCCAGGGTATCTGCCAGCCGACCGAGTGTATCGCTCATTTCTTGTAGATCTCCGCCGGGTCTTTTAATACAGGATCCACTGCCAGCCACTTGCCCTTTTCCAGTTTCTGGAAAAAACAATGATTGCGGCCGGTATGGCAGGCGATACCGCCAATCTGCTCGACCTTGAGCAACACCACGTCCTCATCGCAGTCGAGGCGTATTTCTTTGACCTTCTGCACATGGCCGGATTCCTCGCCCTTGTGCCACAGCTTCTTGCGCGAACGCGACCAGTACACCGCCTCGCCGCCCTCCGCCGTGAGCTTCAGGGCTTCACGGTTCATCCAGGCAAACATCAGCACCGTCCCGCTCGTCGCATCCTGGGCGATGACCGGCACCAGGCCGTCATCCGTCCACTTCACCTTGTTCAGCCAGATATCTTTTGCGCTCATAGTCTCACTTCAATGCCATGTTGCGCCATGTAGCGCTTTGCCTGCTCGACGGAATATTCACCGTAATGGAAAATACTGGCTGCCAGCACCGCATCGGCATGGCCCTTGAGCACCCCGTCCACCAGATGATCGAGATTGCCTACGCCGCCGCTGGCGATCACCGGGATGCCGACCGCATCGGCCACGGCGCGGGTCAGTTCCAGGTTGAAGCCGATCTTGGTGCCGTCGCGGTCCATGCTGGTCAGCAGAATCTCGCCGGCGCCCATTTGTTCCATCTTTTTCGCCCACGCCACCGCGTCCAGCCCGGTGTCCTTGCGTCCACCATGAGTAAACACGTTCCAGCGCAGCGGCTCGCCCGCAACCGACACCTGCTTGGCGTCGATCGCCACCACGATGCACTGCGAGCCGAACCGCGACGAGGCATCTGCCACCAGTTGCGGATTGATCACCGCTGCGGTGTTGATGCCGACCTTGTCGGCACCGGCATTGAGCAACCGCCGCACGTCGTCAACGGCGCGCACGCCGCCGCCCACGGTAAGGGGAATGAACACCTGCGCCGCCACTTCCTCGATGATATGCAGAATCAACCCGCGGTTATCGCTGCTCGCAGTGATATCGAGAAAGGTCAGTTCGTCGGCGCCCTGCTCATCGTAGCGGCGCGCGATCTCGACCGGATCGCCGGCGTCGCGCAGCGCCACGAAATTCACGCCCTTGACGACGCGACCGTCGGTCACGTCCAAACAAGGAATAATTCTTTTCGCCAAACCCATTCTATCTCACCGCAGAGGACGCGGAGGACGCGGAGGAAAAGCAAGGTTTACCCTGCGTCCTCCGCGTCCTCCGCGGTTCAAAGTTTTTTACCTAATTCATCCGCCAGCTTCTGCGCCTCGGCGAAATTCAGCGTGCCTTCATAAATCGCCCGGCCGGTGATGGCGCCCATGATGCCCTCGGACTCGACGGTGCACAGATGTTTCACGTCGTCCAGATTGGTGATGCCGCCGCTGGCGATGACCGGAATGGTCAGCGCCCGCGCCAGGTTTACCGTCGCCTCGATATTCACCCCGGAAAGCATGCCATCGCGGCCAATGTCGGTATACACGATCGCTTCCACGCCATAACCCTCGAATTTCTTGGCCAGGTCAATCACGTCATGCCCGGTCACCTTCGACCAGCCGTCCACCGCCACCTTGCTGTCCTTGGCATCGAGACCGACGATGATCTGGCCGGGAAAAGCGTAGCAAGCCTCATGCAGAAAGCCGGGGTTCTTCACCGCAGCAGTGCCGATAATGACGTAGCTGATGCCGTTGTCCAGATAGCGCTCGATGGTTTCCAGATCGCGGATACCGCCACCCAACTGCACGGGAATATCGGCACCCACCGCATCCACGATGGCCCGGATGGCGCTGCCATTAACCGGCTTGCCGGCAAAGGCACCGTTCAGATCCACCAGGTGAAGCCGGCGCGCGCCGGCATCGAGCCAGTGCCTGGCCATCGCACCGGGATCTTCGGAAAAGACGGTCGCCTCCTCCATCAAACCCTGCTTCAAACGCACGCAGTGCCCGTCTTTCAAGTCAATTGCAGGAATAATTAGCATGATATTGGATGATAGAACAGTAAGGACAAATCAGCTCGCCCGCCCGTTCCATTCCGCGAAATTGGCCAGCAGCTTGAGTCCCGCAGCCTGACTTTTTTCCGGATGGAACTGCACGGCGAAAATATTGTTGCGCGCCACGGCGCAGGCGAAGGCGAAAGGATAATGGGTAAACGCCGCCACCAGTTCGGGATTACCCGCCTCGACGTAGTAACTGTGCACGAAATAAAATCTCGCGCCGTTGGCAATTCCATTCCACAAGGGATGAGACACGGCTTGATGCACCTCGTTCCAACCGATGTGCGGCACCTTGAGGCGCTGCCCCTGGGTGTCATGCATCGCCTCGCGCGGGAACCGCCTGACCTTGCCGGGCAGCACGCCCAAACCGTCGACATTGCCTTCCTCGCTGAATTCGAACAGTGCCTGCATACCCAGGCAGATGCCGAGGAAAGGCTTGCTCTGTGCCGCCTCGACCAGCGCCTGACGCAGGCCGCGCACATCCAGTTCACGCATGCAGTCCGGCATCGCGCCGACGCCGGGGAATACCACCCGATCGGCCTGCGCAATCTCATTCGCATCGCTGGTCACCACGATGCGCGCATCAGGGGCGACATGCTCCAGCGCCTTCGCCACCGAACGCAGATTGCCCATGCCGTAATCCACTACCGCGATGCTGCTCATGATGACTATAAGCTACCCTTGGTGGAAGGCAGCGCATCGCCGAGGCGCGAGTCAACCTCCACCGCCATGCGCAGCGCACGGCCGAAGGCCTTGAAGATGGTTTCCACCTGATGGTGCGAGTTCTTGCCGCGCAAATTGTCGATATGCAGAGTCACCCCGGCGTGATTG
>CAYGNO010000062.1:0-11540 GCA_964351305.1 uncultured Sulfuricella sp. | reverse complement strand
CGCGATCCCAGAAGCCGAACTGCGTGCCCGCCGGCCCCGGCCCCTGCGGCGGCCTCACCAAGCCCCCACGTCGCTGCATCCCCAAGGATACCAGCACCGCCAAAGCCTTCAGCAAGGCCGGCTCCTGCGGCCCCTGCTCCTGCCCCGGCACCGCCGAGCATGTTCGCCAAAGCTCCGCCACCAGCAGCCAGCGAGGCGAACAAGGCGATTGGTGTAATGAAGTCACCAAACAGCGAACCGGATGCTTCAGGCTGTTCTTTCCATTCCCCTGTCGCCGGGTCATAGAACATGTTCCCGAGCTTTTCATCGAACACGGAATAGCCGTAGGGCGTCTGCTTGAATTCTCGCCCACCCTCGAATCCGGTCACGCCTTCGCCGTAATTTACTGATCTGCGCTCTGTCGTCGGCGCCCCATACTTGGCGTTGAATGCTGCTTCCAGTGCAGCGTTGTTTCCGGCCTGTAGTGCGGGGTCTTGGGCATTCGGGTCCCACTCATACCCCGTAACGCCGTCGCCGTAGTTCCTGAGTACCATTGCGCCCATGATCTGTCCTTTAAATCTCGAATGACCCGCAGAGGGTAAAGGTGTTACCGCTGGCCGCCTGCGCCGGCAGGTAGCATCTGGAATTGGTGACATCGATGTGACACACGCCAACCGCGACATTGCTGGTGTCGTTGGTCATCACGGCGATTCCGGCCAGTCCTTTCGCGGTCGCCGGCAGGGTCAGATAATCAGTTCCAGCTACTGATGCAATCGACGTCGCGGCAGAGAATGAGACCTGAAACTGACATTGCCGGCCAACGAAGCGAAGGCGCCCGGTGTAGCTTGTGGCTCCCACTACTGTCAGCGATCCGAATACCGGCGTGAAAGCCATCCATCGGTCTTGCCCGATCAGGTCGCGGAATGAAAAGCCGTTTTCATCCAGTTGGCGATTGTCGAGTTGATTCACGTCCCAACCTCAACGCCAACTTCCAACGCCTCAACCCGCATCGCGCAATCCGTTGCATGGGTCGCCGCCCATGAGCGCCTGAACCCGCTCCCAAGCCTGCGTAGTATCGGGCGACTTGCCGACAGATCAACCGTGCCCGCCGTGGTTTCGCTTTGAAAGTCGTCATCAGAAAACAGGATCGTCATGGTTGATGTAACCGGAGACTTATCCCCAACCACTTCAGCAGAGGAATAGAATTTGCGTTTTCTAGTCCCTAGATCATCGCTCGGCAGTTGCATCCTCGCGGTGAAAGCGGTTCCATCATCCTTGAACACCAGATTGGCGTGGTCCATTTTGTACAACTTGCCGCTGGTGCTGTTCGATATCGCGTAGTTCGCCAGCGTCCCGCCGATTGATACCCCGGTGCATTTGTAGGTCAGCGGGGTCGTGGTGACAACCTCGTACCATTCCTTTTCTTCAATGCAGTAGGCGTAGGTAAATGGCCCGGCATTCACTTGAACGAACGATCGCCCGAAGTACCGAAGCGTGGTCAGGTTGATCTTTTCCGATCCGACTGCGATTAGGTGCCCGTCGATTTCAGGCGTCGAGATTCTTGCAATCCCGGCATCGTAGGAGAAAATAGACATCCCGCCTTCGGTGGTGGTGCCGCACCAAAACAGGGTATCGGCAATAGCTGCGAGGGCGTCAGCAGAGACAAGGCCAACCTTCTGCGTCATCGAGACATTCTTCGCCAGCGGGAACGGCGTCAGGCCGGCGTTGTAGAAGAATTCCACCGAGTAGGCGCCGAAGGTAACGATGAAATTCCGATGGCGAACGCAGGCGACTCCTTTATCAGGTGCCGCATTGGCGGATGCAAAGGCCGTTGCAGTCCAAGATGCAACCGTGTTCAGGTCGGAAGCCCACAGCTTGCCGTCCGTGGTCAGGATGAAGGCGTATCCATCCATGTGCGCGAACGTTCCCGCGAGCGTCAAAGAGGCATTGCCGGGGAAGTCTGCATCCACGATCTTGCCGAGAATGGCCCGCGTTACCGTAACCCCTGCAGCGGTTGCGGTAGTGGCTACAGTCAGCGTTACCGCAGTCGCTGAGTCAATCGAGGCAATCCGCGTATTCGCCGCGAATCCGGTTCCTGTCAGCAACTGCCCGACAACAAGCCCGGTGATGCTGCTGATGTTGTCCAAGGTCGTATTGGTGTGCGTGTCTCCGGTGAAGGTCAAGGCACCGGTTACTGCGTCGGAAGACGTGTTCCATGCGGTGTTATCGGAGCTTGATATCAACAGCGTCGGCGCGGTTGATACGAACGTCTCGGTGATTCCGGTGGCGTATCCGGTGATGGCGCCTAGGCTGGTGCTGGTGGTGCCGTAGGCGATAGATTCCCATCCGTTTGCTGCGGCTGCAGTTCTTTCCGTCCAAGTTATTCCATCGGGGCTTGTTTGAACTTTGCCGGATGCCGACACAGCGACATATAGACCATTCCCATATGCCGACGTATTCCAAGCGCTTACTACAGCCGCCGATCTGGCTGTCCAAGTAATTCCATCCGGACTTGTTTGAACTCTGTTTGTCCCGTTGTTTGAGACGATAATAAACAGGCCGTTACCGTACGAAATTCCATATAGTGCGTTAGCTTCGGCGGCCGTCCTTTCGGTCCAGGTAATTCCATCAGGCGACGAATAGATATTCCCACTTAGGCCGCAAGCTACAAATAACCCATTACCATACGTAACATCATAGACAGAAGCCGTGGATGATCGGCTCGTCCATGTTATTCCGTCAGCACTTGTCATTATCCTGCTTGTGCCAGAACTAGCAACGGCAACATATAACCCATTGCCATAAGTCACATTCTGCCAATTACCAGACGGTCCTGTTCTTGCGGTCCAGGTCAGGCCGTCCGGACTTGTCATTATGCTATTTGCGCCACCGAATCCAACGGCAACAAATAATCCATTACCGTGCGTTATTCCATACCATACGCCAGACTGCCCGGTCCTCATGGTCCAAGAAATTCCATCAGGACTTGTCATTACATAGGTTGTAGAAAAGCTATAAGCAACAGATACCCACAATCCATTACCATAAGCCACAGCCGCCCAATTCGCGTTCTCTGCTGCGGTTCTTGCCGTCCACGTAATTCCGTCAGGACTGGTTTGTATCCTGTTTGAAATTAGCCCGGAGTCCCTGTTTGACGACACAACAAACAACCCATTAGCCGAATCGTAAATCGTCGAGTTGGTCGATCCGAATGCGGTAATGACCTTCTGCCCGGTGCCCTGCCCGGTCCATGACATGATGGCGGTGCCCTTGCTTCCACTTGCAAGCGTGGTCTGCGCGATCCATCCGGGGCGTTTCACCACGTAGCGTTTTGTGCCATTCGGCCCGCTCACGGTATGCGAAAAGCAATTCACCAGGCGGCCGTCTTTCTTGGTGCTGGCGTCCTCGTTGATGCGGGAGTTGTAGGACGAGGCCAGCGGGTAGCGGATGGTCTTGCTCATTGCTTGGCCTTCCATGCGTCGAAGTATTCCTGCCAGCCGCTGTCATGGGCATATCCTTGGCAGTGCTGGCGCTCGTGAGTCTTTAGGTCGTCGGGCATGTCGTCCTGCCAGTAGTAGATATCGCAGGTTCTAGCGTCCAAGTCGGCAACAGTGCAAGCGAACACGATCGGAATCATCAACTTCCAGTAGAACGGCATATCCTCCCAACACTTCGACTGCACGTCCCAGAATCCTGTCTGGATTTCCGTTACCTTCAGGTCTTGCGGCCAGCCTTCTACCTTTCTATCGATGCTGGAACAGCCGACCAGCAGCAGGGCGAGGAATAGGGCGCGCATCAATCCAGCCCCGGCTGGAAGTAGTCGTCTGATGTCTCGGCGTAGGAACTGCGCGCCATCGCAAGAGCCGCCGTGAAGTTGGACTCGTCCTGCGGTAGCCATTGCTTGCCGAACTTCGATGCCGAGAGCTTCGCCAGGCCATGAGCCACTGGCAGCAGCCATTCCTGAGGAAGCGCGATGTCGTTGGCTACCGCGTCGATATCTTCGGTTGGAAGCATGAATACCAAGCGAACCACCTTTGTCACGTCGTCAGGTTCGCAATCCAACTGCAAGCGCCCATTGGTCAAGCTGTTTTCGTAGTCGTAATAGGCCGGCGTGCTGTCGTCAGCCTTCGAGGCGATGGATTCGTAATACCCTAGGCTCATCGGCCACATTGGCGAGTCTTCGCCGTCCGTGTTTCTGATGGATGCGGATTCGATCAGCAAAGGCCGCTGAATCTTCGTTGTGTAGGCAAAAACTCGATTCCCGGCAGCAGCAGCCCCGGTCAATCCAGAAGCCGGAATCGTGACCGTATCGCCGTCCGTAACCACAGAAATGGTCGTCCATTGAATCGCCCCGGAATCCAGTTCAATGCCAATCTTGTCCGCAGCCGTCATTCCGGTGCTTGATGTGATTTCAAGCGTTGTATCGGTAGCAATCCCTGCAACTCGCATGGTCGTAGAAACGTAGGACAGCGAAGAGTTATCCCCGCTCGGGCCGAGACTGTAGGCGGACTGACCTTGCTGCAGGAACAGATACCCTCGTTTGCGATTGAACACCTTCAACCCTGGCGCAAAGTCGAAATTCGCCGACCACTGCTTCAACATCATGTTTAGGGTGCGCAGCAGACTGGTTTCATCCGCCGAGACAATAGAGCCTCCCGACTGAATAACCTGAAGGATTTCCAGCGCCTCAGTAAGTACGTTGGTCGCTGTCGCCGAATAGTCGGTGCTGCCGCTGGTCGCCATTTATGCCGCCTTTTTCTGTTCCAGTTGAGCGAAAATCGCCGCGCACATTTCATCTACCGTGATATCGGCTTGGCACTGTGAAACGCCGGTCGCTTCGTCCCTTGGGCAATAGTCAAAGTTGTAGTGCATTTGATGACACGGGTAACAGGCAGTCTTAGGCTCCAAGCTGATGCAGTTAGCCCAATCCCGCGTCAGGTTCTCAATGCTCGAATGCGACATCGCGACAATCTTGGGCGTTTGATCGAATGCAATCGCGTTCAACACACCAGTTTCCGATCCGATCACCAGGTCAGCAACTTGGGCAAATGCGATTGACTGCCGAATAGTCCATTTCCCTGACCGGCACAACACCCGCGGTTCCGCTTCCCATCCCTGCTCAAGCAACTGACAAAGCTGATCACCTACCAACACAACCCGCGTTGTCCTGTCGCGCAGCATGATCCGGGCTATTGCTGCATCCAGGTGCGGCCATGCTTTATGCACAGCCGAGCCGGAGAGCGACCAGAGAATCACATTCCCTTCAACTGATGCCTTGGTCTTGCGCGCCCATGCCTTTTCCTCGTCTGTGGCATAGAACTTCTGCTTCTTGTGATATGGAACCCCGGCAATATCGCCCATGAATTCCAGATAATTGTGGTTCAGGTGCTTGTGTCGCATCTCCTGCGGCCAGCCATGCTTCATATCGCCAGGCATCGCCAGCAATGACCGTTCGACGGACTCGCTGAAGTTGATAAATTTCGTGTGTTTCTGCTTTACTGACTCCCAAAACTGCCCTAATTCAGGGTTTGGAACCTGATCTTTCCCCTGAATGACAAACTTGTCGATATGCGGGTCATTCTTGAGGATTTCATGCCCAATTTCAGTTGTATAGACGGTCAGGTGATAGCCTTCGGCCTTCAATTGAGGCAAAACGTTCGATGTTTGTACGGCATCGCCGAAAGCGCCATATCGAACAATGGCGCAAGTCTTTTCCGGCTTCGGTTCGCGGTAGGAATAGCGGTGCTTGTCACCCTGTTTTTTATAGACTTGGAAGAATGAATACTCGCGGCCATCGTTTCTATCTTCGTTTCTGACCAAATCCCAGCCGCTCAGCTTTTCCATGTGAGACACGATATCTGCCGGCAGGAAATCATGCTTGTGGTCCGGATTTGCTCCCGGTTGCCCGACGTTTGGGTAGTACTCCTTGTGCGGAAGGTAGAGGATCAGATACCCGCCCACCCGCAGCACGCGCCACCACTCTTTCAGGGCTCCCGCAGTGTCCTCGATATGCTCCAGCAAGTGCGAGGAAAACACGAAATCCATCGAATGGCCGGCGAAAATCGACAGGTCTTCGCACGTCTTGACAGGGACATCAACGCCCTTCATTCCCCAATGGTGGCCGTTATCCACGCCAATGAAATGCGGGAAGGCTTTGAACTGCCCACACCCCAAATCCAAGCCGGTGCCGTTGGTGAATTCAACCAGCTCCCAACGGATTTTGGCGGCTTCGTTGCCTTCCGGATCAGTGGCCCGCCAGGTCATTCAGCCGCCTCCTTCGGGGGCCGCCCGCGGCGTTTTGGTGCCTCTGCCGCGGCTTCCTGGGTGACTTGTTCGATGATTTCGCCGATCAGGTCGCCATTGGAGTCAAAATCGTGTCCGTCCTGATGGTAACGGGCCACGCTGTCGCCCATCGTTTGGGCAAATTCTCGTGATCGATCGAGCTTCATTCTGTGCAGTCGTCCAGGAATCCGCCGCTGGGCTCGGTGTAGTCCCAGCCGTACTTCTCGGCCATCTTGCGTTCCTCGCGCTCATGTTTGGCGCGTTTGTCGGCTTCGGCCTGCGCTCCGCTGATACTGCCGCCGACTTCGGGGATCGCTCCGGTATCGCTGTACCCTCGCGCAAGGTCGGAATCACTCACGCCGGAATTGGTGGTGTTCTTGAATGCCATGATTACCCCTCTAACGAAAACGGGGCGACCGAAGCCGCCCCGCGTGGCAAGTGAAGCGATCAGGCCGCCAGATTGGCGCCGGGAACGGTAACGCACTCGATGGCAACACCGATGGCGCAGGTTGCGTCAGTGCCGTGCGTGTACCAGAACTGGTCGCCTTGCGCCAGGGTCACTTCCGCGATGTCATTGACAATGGCAGCAGATGCAGCCGAAGTCAGGACGGTCAGGGTAGTGGTCGAGGTCGTGGTACCGCTCTTGGTGTAGAGCAGCGGTTGCGACCCGGCAGCAGTCGAGGCGATAACCGGCCCCTGTACAACCTGTTTGATCTTCATGGCGGTGTAGGCCGCGAACTTGGTCGTTACGCCATTAGCGCCGACAGCGGACATGCCGCTGAAGACGTAGGGCACCAGGTAAGCGGGGTGGTCGTAGGCTTGCGATTTCGAGGTCATGGAATTTCCTTACCCTGACCGCCTCCCGGTCATGGCGTTGTTGGCAGCGTGGGAAGGCACGATCCGCCAAATTAAAAAGCCACCCGGATAGATGGCTTGTAAGCGTGGATTGTGAAATGAATCAAACTGCGCTATCCCATTTGACTATTCTGGCGTTTGCGCTGTTGTCGGTACTGTCGAGAGGATGCACAATTCCATGCCCCCCCAGGAAATACCAGGCCACACCCTTGGAGCGCCCGTAGTCGGTCGGAATCTTGCCGCGCATTTCCTCGGGAACTGCAATCGCCTCAGCGACGGTATCGGCGCCGCAAAAGTAGATCCAGTCCGAGTATCCGCCATTCCAGGCATCCGCCGTGCGGGTGAAGGCGTTCCAGGTCGTGGAATCCGCCGCGCCGCCCTTCGGGATGTTGGTCTGCTCGACGTAGCGCTGGTTTTCGTACCTGCCGATTTCGCCGTTCATGATCATCTGGAAGCCCGCATCGGTGTATTGATGGATAGTTTCCAGTTGGTTCTTGACAAAACGGAAGGTACTCGGCCAGCCGATGGCGTAGTAGTCGTCCCCGGTGTAGGCTGGGATATTGCGCTCCTTCATGGTATCCGTGATCAGTTTCGCGTGCGTGGTGTTGAACGCCTGCGAATTGGTCGCGGTACAGGTGCCCGCCGTCGACAGCGTAATCGAAGTCGAAGACGTTCCAGCAACGCGCAGCGGGGTCAGGTTGAACTGGGTCACGGCGGCAGCGTCAAACCACTTGGTCGCGTCGTTCTTCAGCACCTTGTTGATGATCTGCTTGACCGGATGTAGGCTCAGATCGTCCAGCTTGCCGGAATACGGCACCGAATTTCCGGCCTCAGTGATCGTCAGGGTGCCCTGCGCAATCGTGAAGTTGGTTTCCGGCATGGTGCTGGTTTCCGTCAGAGTCGATGCAGCCGGGGTCGCCACGTCCTTGTAAATGTCCCAATGGAACGTGTCGCCCTTTTTCTTGCCCTGCTGCGTGGCGTCTTTCACGTCGCAAAACTGACGGAATTTCGTCATCGGTTGCACGGCCATGCGCAGTTCGTCGGACAGATGGTCCGAGTACATGTAACCGCCGAGCGAATTGGTCGCCCATACTTGTCCTGCCATATCGTTCTCCTTTGGCCCTTAGGCCGCCTGCCCTCGTCGCTTCCGCATGTCTTCGATGATGTCGGAGGGCGTCTTGGGCTTGGGTTGTTCTGGGGCCGCCTTGCGTACCGACGCAGACGGCAAATTGGTAACGTTTGCGGCCTTCTGTTCGCGCTTTTCTTCCAGGGTCGGCGCCGCGACTGGTCCGCCTTTCCACTTGCGCAATTCGTCGCCGATTTCCTTGTAGAGAGCCTTGCGTGGGCGAGTATCGCCTGCGGCTCTCATCTGGTTTTCTTTGAACGAGGCAAGCTGCAAAAGGTAGGGATCGCTGGCAATTTCCTTGTACTCGGTGCGCAAAAAATTGACCGCATCTTGAAAATCGATCTTATCGAGCACTCGGGATTCGGCGATTGCGACAATCTCTTCGGGCGTGGCGGTCTTCTCGCGCACCCTCAACTGTCGAACAGCCTCTACCTTCTGCTCATCGGTCCCATGCTCCAGGGCATAGGCTATCGTCGGCTCGTCCCATTGCTGGGGTGGAACCGCATCCTGTTGAGGCTTGACGAATCGCTGCTCAATGTCTTTGAGTAATCGAGTCGCTTCCTCCAATCTCTTGTCGGCTGCGGATTCCTTCTGCAGGGTCCGCATGCCGGCTTCGTAAATTTTGTCCTTTGGTACTTGGCGAGTTTCGCCGTCGACCTTGATGGTGACGAATTCTTCAACCGGTTCAGGTTTGGCTTCCGGCGCCACTTCGGATTCTAGATTGGCCTTTGCTTCAGGCTCCGGCGCCGACTCTTCCTTGTTCTCCGGTTCCGGTTCGCCGGTCAGTTTGGTATCGACAACCTCGCCGCCGCTGGCCTTTATTTCTTCGTCTCGCTCCTGGCGGGTTCTTTCGGCAATCTGGGCAATGAAATCGTTTCGCGGATTCGGCGTCGGTTCGATCTTCTCGGCTTCCACGCCCGGCTGGGTAGCGGCATCAAGTGGCATTTGTGAGTCTCCAAGTAAAAACCGCCCGGAATTGAGCGGCTTGTGGTTAATCCTCTTCTAGTGTTTGCAGCGCCTGCTTGCCATTCACAACAAGCTCAGCCAGCCAGGACTGAAACGATTCAGCCCGCCATACCTGATTCTGTAGCTCGCGGATTCGGCGTGTTCGCCATGGATGAACGCGCTTCAGCTGGTCCGCCGCTTCTACAATCTCCTGCTCCGCGCAGCCGATCAGGTATTGCCCGATCTGGGATTGAATGAATTCCTCGGCATCCTTGCCCATGATGGCGGTAGCGTACAGTTCCTGGCTCATTGGTTGATGATCATCCCGGCGATTTGATTGTGAGAATCCACAAGTTGGGCCAGTAGGTTCGTCAGTTCGCCGACGTCAGTATCTGTGGCGACCTCAACCCCGGATAGCTTTGTGGTGATCTGCTCGATAGTGGCTTCTACCTTCGACAGCATCGCCGCTGCTTTGGCCGCGCTGTCCTTGGTAGCCCCTTGAATCTTCTCAATGGCGAGGTCTTCGCGCAATCTCAGGGTGTCGGTGGCGTACTGCTCGCGCTCCGACATCAGCTTCATGTTCGCATTGACCTGATCCGAAAGCCTTTCGACGTTGGCGCGATCCTGCTGCAACTTCATGGCCTCGCCTTGCAGCATCTGTTCTTTTCGAGCTACATCCTGCTGTACCTGCTGCACCATCTGTTGAGCCTGCTGGATAACCTGCTTGATCCGCCCTTCGTCTTTCTGATCCGTCATGAACCTGGCGCCATCCCGGTAACCCGCCAGCCCGAACACTTCCTTGCCGGCCTCGGTCATGTCGAGATTCGGAATCTGCAACTGTGCGACGTTGGCGTAAGCGGTCAGGGCGCCCATGAATCGGCCAAGTTTCTGCTGCGGATCGGTGGCCCCCATGCCGACATTCACGGTCAGGGTGAGTTCTTGGTCGAGAAGGTCGTCGGTGATTTGGTTGATACCGTACTGCTCCACCAGTTTGGCCTGGCTTGCAGCAATCGCCAGAATTACCTCATCCGTCTCGTATTTCTGTTCCAGCTTGATCACCTGGCGAAGGACAGGTTCTACCCATGTCTCCGTGTAGGTTCTCAGGCCGTATTCGGTGATCTGATTCGCGGCATTGGAAACCATTCCCATCCCGCCGACCGTCTCACCCATCTTGCGATTGGTCATTACTGACCCTTGCGAGAAATTCCCGGTAAGTTCGTCGTAATCCACATTCACGCGGTCTTGTTCAGCGAAGGCGGAACTGGTCACGTCGTCGAATTCCATCGCATGCACGTCGCCGGTCGGGTCGTTGGCGAGGGTCACGGACCCAGGCACATTCCGGACCAGCGACTTGATATCAACCTGCGCCCCGCGCTTGACGATGTAGCGCTTATTGAGCACCAATTTCACATTGTCAAGGCGCTGATTGACAATCTCGTTGGCTTCTTTCTGCAACTGGTCGGCCTGGATAATCGGAGCATCAGGCATAACTTTGTGCGTTTCCAGTGATACCACGCCCATCACAATTGGACGCTCGCCGTGGAAATAGACCTCTTTCAGCGGTTTGGCGTCGGTCAGCATGAATTCAACGCCGAGCGTGTAGAACACCATTTCCTTGCCGTCAAGGCGCATGAAGTTCTCATGCACCCACACGATTTCAAAGTCACCGAGCGGCGCGTTACTAGGTGCCGTCGAGTCCTGCCGGTTCTGCTCGCGGGTTTGCCGTGTCGAGTCCGTATCGTTCTTGCTCGCCGACCTCAACTGTCCGTCATCGAGTTTCTTCCACTTTGGCTGCCCGGTTTTGCGGTCCGGCTTGTCCATCATGGATTTCACGTCCACGATGTACATTGGGATCATGCGAATAACGTAGGGGCTTGACTTAATCGGGTTGATCCATGACGCGCCCGGATCGATGCGGATATTTTCCACAGGAAGCAACTCAACGCACGGCGCATCTTCAAGGGCTACCTCGCGCTTGACCTCGCGCATCACCGGCTGATACGTCTCTGGATCGGTGGCTGGTTGCCCGGTGAATGGGTCAATGACAGGCTCGTATTCGGTGACTTCCTCGCCTTCGTACTTCCAGTACTGGTAGGAACAGACAACGCCGACCGTCATGGCGTCCTGCATCCCTCCGCAAACAAGCTGGAACCAGGGCACGGTCTTGGTTAAGCGATACTGCAGAACTTCCTTCCACAGCGCCGCAGACGCGGCCTGCTTCTTGTCATTCTGATTGATCGCCGCCGTGCTGATTACGTCGGTGTTGCTGAAAAACGCCGCCGCCGTCGCTGCCTCGTATTTCTTGACCAGCGAACGCGACTTCGGGCGAAACAGCTTGCTGCGGTGCTTGTAG
>CAYGNO010000061.1:0-11922 GCA_964351305.1 uncultured Sulfuricella sp. | reverse complement strand
AAGTGCGACGCATTGCTGGCGCATGAGCTTTCCATGCAACATCATTACCGGCGGCGGCGCGCGCAGCATGCCGTCCCGATGCCACCGCGGCAACGCCTCACCCGCGTCCTGCTGGCGGCGCTGCCGTTCCCGCTCACCCACTCCCAGCAGCGCGTCATGACGGAAATCACCGGCGACCTGGCCAAGCCTCACCCGATGCAGCGGCTGTTGCAGGGCGACGTCGGCAGCGGCAAGACCATCGTCGCGGCGCTGGCGGCTTTGCAGGCGATAGAAAACGGCTTTCAGGCGGCGATCATGGCCCCCACCGAAATCCTCGCCGAACAGCATTACCAGAAACTCTCCGCCTGGCTGGCTCCGCTTGGCCTGCGCGTCGTCTGGCTGGCGGCAAGCCTGCCGAAAAAAGAAAAACAGGGGGCGCTGGCAGCGGTCGCGGAAGGGGAAGCCCATCTCGCGATCGGCACCCACGCCCTGTTTCAGGACCAGGTGGCGTTCCGCAATCTCGGCCTGGCCGTCATCGACGAACAGCACCGCTTCGGCGTGCACCAGCGTCTCGCGCTACGGCAGAAGGGCGCCCAGCCCCACCAACTGATGATGAGCGCCACGCCGATCCCGCGCACCCTGTCGATGAGCTATTATGCCGACCTCGACGTTTCGGTGATCGACGAGATGCCGCCGGGACGCACGCCGGTCGTCACCAAACTGGTCGGCGACAGCCGCCGCAACGAAGTGGTCGCGCGCGTGCGCGAGGCCTGCCTCAACGGTCGGCAGGCCTACTGGGTGTGCCCGCTGATCGAGGAGTCGGAAACCCTTCAACTCAAGACTGCCGTGGAAACTTTCGAAACCCTGGCCGCCACTTTCCCGGAGCTTAAAGTGGGGCTGGTGCACGGTCGCCTGCACGCGCGCGACAAGGCGGCCGCCATGGCCGCCTTCAAGGCCGGTGAACTCCAGCTGCTGGTCGCCACCACGGTGATCGAGGTCGGCGTGGATGTGCCCAACGCCTCGCTGATGGTGATCGAGCACGCCGAGCGCTTCGGACTGTCCCAGCTCCACCAGTTGCGCGGGCGGGTCGGCCGGGGCGCGGCCAAAAGCGCGTGCATCCTGCTTTACCAGACACCGCTGTCGGAAACGGCGCGCGCGCGACTGAAGGTCATCTATGAAAACGGCGACGGCTTCGAAATCGCGCGCCAGGACCTGCTGCTGCGCGGCCCCGGCGAATTTCTGGGCGCGCGCCAGAGCGGCGTGCCGCTGCTGCATATCGCCGATGTCGAACAGGATCAGGCCTTGCTCGAAGCGGCCCGCCGTATCGCCGAAAAAATCACTACCGAGCAGCCGGAGGTGGCGGAACGGCATTTGCAGCGCTGGCTGGCGGGTGCGGAGCAGTACTTGAAGGTATAATCTGGCGTAACTCCATTTCTCGATCATAAAGAGCACTAACCGCAAAGGACGCAAAGGTTCGCGAAGGGAAAATCAAACCCTCAGACATGCCAGCCTGATTGCTTTTCCTTTGCGAACCTTTGCGTCCTTTGCGGTGAAAGATTTTTGCTGTTTATTGTTGGATTGAATGAAAATTAGAATAAGAGGTATCCCGAACTTGCAATCCCTGTGGCAAAACCGTTTGTCAGAAAGCTGCGCCCGCTACCGCCCCTGGCTGCTCGACCGTGGATCGCTGACCCGGCGCATCCAGGTTCGTTGCGGCGCCTTCAGCGTGCGCCATGTGCGACAGCAGTACGGCGTGGCCATGCCTTCCGAGCGGCACATGGTCGGGTTGAAGCACCATTCGCGCGCGCTGCTGCGCGACGTGTTTCTGTACTGCGGCGAAACGCCGCTGGTTTTCGCCCACAGCGTGCTGCCCGCCACCAGCCTGCATGGCACCTGGCAAAGCCTGGGCCGGCTCGGCAGCAAGCCGCTGGGCGCGGCACTGTTTGCCAACCCGCGCGTGCAGCGCACCCCATTGCACTTCAAGAAACTCAACCGGCGCGATGCGCTGTACCGGCGCGCCTGCGCCGTCCTGCCTAACCCGCCTGCCAGCCTGTGGGCGCGGCGCTCGGTGTTTTACCTGGAAGGCAGGCCGATCCTCGTCACGGAAGTGTTCCTGCCCGGCATTCTGAAGCTAAGGCAATGACACTGGCCGAACGGTTCACCCAATACGAAAGACTGATGCGGCTCGATAAGCCGATCGGCATCCTGCTCCTGCTGTGGCCGACACTGTGGGCGCTGTGGATATCCTCGAACGGCTCCCCGAACTGGATCATCCTGTGGGTTTTCATCCTCGGCACGGTGCTGATGCGCTCGGCCGGCTGCGTCATCAACGACTACGCCGACCGCGATTTCGACCCTCATGTGGAACGCACCAGGAACCGACCGCTCGCCGCCGGGCTGGTGAGCAAGAAGGAGGCCCTGGTGCTGTTCGCGGTATTGGTGCTGCTGGCCTTTCTGCTGATCCTGCGCCTCAACACCCTCACCCTCCAGCTCTCGGTAGCGGCAGTCTTCCTCGCCGCCAGCTATCCCTTCACCAAGCGTTTCTTCGCCATCCCGCAAGCCTACCTCGGCATCGCCTTCGGCTTCGGCATCCCGATGGGATTCGCCGCCCAGACCGGAGCAGTACCCGCCGTGGCTTGGGCGATGCTCGCCGCCAACGTGTTCTGGGCGATCGCCTACGACACCGAGTACGCCATGGTGGACCGCGACGACGATCTCCGTATCGGCATCAAGACCTCGGCCATTACCTTTGGAAAATACGACATTCTGGCGGTGATGCTGAGCTATGCCGCAACGCTGCTTATCCTTGCCGGCGTTGGGCTCGAACTCGGTCTGGGCTGGGCCTATTACGCCGGACTGGTTGCCGCTGCCGGCATCGCTGCCTACCATTACACCCTGATCAGAAACCGCGAACGCGCCCAGTGTTTCAAGGCGTTCCTGCACAACAACTGGTTCGGCGCCACGGTGTTCGCCGGCATTGCGCTGAATTACCTTCTGCCGGCAATTGGAGTTTGACCATTCACTTCAATCAGGAGCCCGCTATGCGCCCTATTTTAATTTATCTAGCCCTGCTGTTACCCAGCGCTCTCGCTCTGGCGCAGCAACCCGTGCAACTGCCGATCCCTGCGCAGGATCACCGCCAACTGGTCGCCATGCCCGAGTTGCCCCGTGCCCTGATGCGCACCGACATGCAGGATCACCTCGTGGCACTGAATGAAATTTTTGGATATCTGGCGGAAAACAAACTGGATGCAGCGGCGGAAACTGCGGAAAAACGCCTCGGCAACAGCTCCATGGGCAAGCACGCCGTAATGGCGCGCGGCCAGGGGCCGGGACGTTTCATGCCTGATGCCATGCGGCAGATGGGGTGGGACATGCACGCTGCTGGCAGCGAATTTGCCCAGGTGGCGAAAGGGGGCGATACAACCAAGACCTACACCGCACTGCAGAAAGTCATGACTAGCTGCGTGGCCTGTCACATGTCGTTCCGCACGCGCTGACCTGCCTAGGGAAGAGAATCAGTACCCGACCTTGAGGCTGGCTGCAAATGCGGCTTCCAGGCTCTCCGGAAGCTGGAACTGGGCAAAGGCGCGGTGAATTTCAGCCTCGTTTACGCCGGCGCTGCGGCCTTCGAAACGGATGCCGATCCGGCTGCCGTTGGACGCCAGCGTCGCGAAGGCAAAGCGCCAGCGCTGGACTTCCGCAAGGCGCTCGCGCAACTCGCGCTCGTTGCTGATGACTACACCCGCTTGTTTCAGGGAGTCCAGGAACTCATCAAAGGACTCATTGCTCAGTCTGCCCATCTACGCCTCCGTTGTTTAAGTGGGGTGGTCCCCCACCCATGAACCTAACAACGTGGCTAATCCATAGCGGTTGACAATGCATCAAACAGAAGCGATCAACACCACGAACCAGCACTTTGCCCGGGCAATAGTTGCCTGAGCAAAACCATTCCGATACTCTGTTCATTTTAAAATTCATCGGCCTATCCGCGCGGGCCGGGAGGAAAAACCATGACTTACCCGGTCAGCGACACCAACCTCGATTCCGCAAAAACATTGACCACTGTGGTCTATGCGCTACAGGCGGCGGCTTTCTTCTTCGGCATCACTTACATCATCGCCATCATCATCAGCTATGTGAAACTGGACGACGTCAAGGGCACCTGGCTGGAATCCCACTTCCGCTGGCAGATCCGCACCTTCTGGTTCAGCCTGCTGTGGGGGGCAATCGGCGCCATCACTTACATTCTCATCATCGGCTGGTTTATCCTGGCGGCTGATTTCATCTGGGTTATTTACCGTGTTGTCAAAGGCTGGCTGCGCCTCAACGAGGGCAAGGAAATGCTGCCATCCGCATAGAAACCTCAGTGGCGTAGGATGGGTGGAGCGTAGCGATACCCATCGTTGTTGTATGCGATTTTGATGGGTATCGCTACGCTCCACCCATCCTACTTTTGGGTTCCGGCTTGTCCGGCTTAGGATAATGAAATACAAAGATCTGCGCGACTTCATATCGCAACTGGAAAAACAGGGCGAACTCAAGCGCATAGCCGCCGAAGTCGATCCCCGCCTGGAAATGACCGAAATCTGCGACCGCGTGCTGAAGGCGAGCGGGCCGGCGATCCTGTTCGAAAAACCGAAGGGTCATTCCATCCCGGTGCTGGCGAACCTGTTCGGCACGCCCCGGCGCGTCGCCATGGGCATGGGCGAAGACAGCGTCGAAGCGCTGCGCGAAGTGGGCAAGCTGCTGGCTTTCCTCAAGGAACCGGAACCGCCCAAAGGCCTCAAGGATGCCTGGGATAAATTCCCGCTGTTCAAGCAGGTGCTCAACATGGCGCCGAAGGAGCTGTCATCCGCAGACTGCCAGGAGATCGTCTGGGAAGGCCAGGACGTCGATCTGGCCAGGCTGCCGATCCAGACCTGCTGGCCTGGCGACGTGGCGCCGCTCATCACCTGGGGGCTGGTGATCACGCGCGGGCCGCTGAAGAAACGGCAGAACCTCGGCATCTACCGCCAGCAGGTGATCGCCCCGAACAAGGTAATCATGCGCTGGCTCGCCCACCGCGGCGGCGCGCTGGATTTCCGCGACTTCAAGCAGGCCAATCCGGGCAAACCCTTCCCGCTGGCGGTCGCTCTCGGCGCCGACCCGGCCACCATCCTCGGCGCGGTGACGCCGGTGCCGGACTCCCTGAGCGAATACCAGTTCGCCGGACTGCTGCGCGGCTCGAAGACCGAGGTGGTCAAAGCCCTGGGCTCCGACCTGCAAGTCCCGGCCAGCGCCGAGATCGTGCTGGAAGGCGTGATCCATCCCGGCGAGATGGCGCTGGAAGGGCCTTACGGCGACCACACCGGCTACTACAACGAACAGGCCGAGTTTCCGGTATTCACCATCGAGCGCATCACACAGCGCCGCAACCCGATCTACCACAGCACCTACACCGGCAAGCCGCCGGACGAACCGGCCATCCTCGGCGTGGCATTGAACGAAGTGTTCGTGCCGCTGCTGCAGAAACAGTTCCCCGAAATCACCGACTTCTACCTGCCGCCGGAAGGCTGCTCCTACCGCCTCGCCGTGGTCAGCATCAAGAAGCAGTACGCCGGCCACGCCAAGCGCGTGATGTTCGGGGTGTGGTCGTTCCTGCGCCAGTTCATGTACACCAAATTCATCATCGTCACCGACGACGACGTCAACATCCGCGACTGGAAGGAAGTGGTGTGGGCCATGACCACCCGCATGGATCCGGCGCGCGACACCCTGCTGGTGGAAAACACGCCGATCGACTACCTCGATTTCGCCAGCCCGGTCAGCGGTCTCGGCTCGAAGATGGGCATGGACGCCACCAACAAGTGGCCGGGCGAAACCGCGCGCGAATGGGGCCGGACTATCGAGATGGACGCCGACGTGAAGCGCAAGGTGGACGAAATATGGGGAACGCTCGGCTTGTAACCCTAAGCCGGAAGAAAAATAGAGTGATGGGTGATGAGGAATGGGTGATGGTCGAAAGGTTTTCATCGCCCATTCCTCATCACCCATTACCCGTGTTGACGGCATACGGCCAAGAGACTATTCTCGTTACACAACAGAACAACATGAAAATAAAACAGCTATCCGATTGAACCGGCAGCTAAAATCAGAGGAGTCGAGGGAATCATGGGGCTATTCGACATTTTCAAAAAAAGCGAGCCCGCAACGCCTGCCGCCGCTCCTGCAGCTCCTGCTGCCGATACCGTTAGCAGCACGGGAATCGACTTCATGGCTGCGATCGAGGCTCACGTCCGCTGGAAAGCACGCCTGGAAAACTATATCAACGGCACCGCCACGAAAAAGCTCGATGTGGAGGTCGTCGGCATGGACAACCAGTGCCCCCTGGGCAAATGGATTTATGGCGCAGGCGGGGATAAATACAACGCCAACCCGCTGTTTCAGGAAATCCGTGAAATCCACGCCGACTTCCACAAATGCTCCGCGAACATCATGCGCCAAGCCGACGCCGGCGACAAAGAGGGCGCCGTCGAAGCCCTCCATCACGGAGAACATTTCAAGCTTTCGCAGCGCATCAAGGTCAAGCTCGCACGACTCCATATTGAATTAATTGGCGCCGAGGACTAATCTCCGATTTACCGAACCCAACAAAATCGACCGGGCACCGCTCCGGTAGATTGTTTTTTTGCCGATCTTAATGCAGAAACCCGCAGGTCACCGTACTTGTCTTTACAGCACCGCCGACCTGGCTGCGATTCTGGCCGACATGGCGCG
Source organism: uncultured Sulfuricella sp. (assembly GCA_964351305.1). GTDB lineage: Bacteria > Pseudomonadota > Gammaproteobacteria > Burkholderiales > Sulfuricellaceae > Sulfuricella. The sequence continues at coordinate 5,184 of CAYGNO010000061.1, read as the reverse complement.
CCAGGCAGCCGGCCTGCTCACCGACCGGAAGCGGATCGCAATCGTCGGCCTGTTGCGCCGCGGCGCGCCCCTGGCAGAAATGCTGCGCGATCGGCTAGTGCGTGATTACGGTCTCTCCAACCTGCCGCTGTACAAACTCCATGTCAAGCGCTATGCCGACGATCTCACCCTGCTGCATCCGGAAACCGAGCTGACCGAAAGCGCCGAGCAGGCTGCCCTTGATCTGACCAATGCCACGGTGATGGTAGTGGACGACGTGCTCTATCGCGGCCACTCGCTGCTGAAGGCGGTGGAATACCTGGCGGGGAAAAATCCGGCGGAGATACGCACCGTGGTGCTGGTGGACCGGGGCGTCACGCTGCTGCCGATCCGCGCGGACATCACCGGCATGCGCCTGGATGTCGCGCCGCAGGACATCATCGAGTGCAACGTGCCGCCCTACGAACCCGAATTCAGGATCGACCTGCTTCGGCCAGACAAAGGCTGACGGACATGGCTAATCTCCGCCCCAGATGATGAAGCAGTGATTCGCCATAACCGTTTCCCTCTCTCCTAACTCTCTCCCTAAGGGCGAGAGGGACGCGGTCTCGCTTCGCGAGTTTCACGTTAATAGCGCTTTACAGTGCCGGCAAACATCGTTACATTTCAGTCGAACCGATCAATATAACCAGGAAGCCACGCATGAAATTTCATTCCACGCAATTCGGCATGCAGGAAGTCGACCCGGAAAGCATCCTGACCTTCCCCAATGGAATGCCGGGATTTGAAGCTTCCACCCGTTACAAATTGTTTCACCAGGAAGAGAGCCCGGATCAACCTGTCGTCGTCCACTGGTTGCAATCTGTCGACGAACCGGATGTCGCTTTCGCGCTGGTTGATCCGGCGGTGTTCGGCCTGAATTACGAATTTGTCCTGTCCGATGAGGAAGAGCGCCTGTTACAGATGGGGAAAGTGGAAGATATCGCGGTTTTGCTCATTGCCTACAAACCGCAACCGGACGCGGATTCCAAAGCCAATATCAACGCCAACATCAACGGCCCTATCGTGCTCAACACCCGCACCCGCCTCGGCATGCAGAAGGTACTGGTCGGGCTCGAAGCCGACATCACCCTGAAGAGCAAAAAACCCGCCTAGCAGCCTGCCGAACCATCATAGCCACAAAAAAGCACAGGATGCACAAGTAATTGGCATGACTTTTTTGTGAATTTTGTGCCTTTTTGTGGCTGGCATTCATTTCCTGTTAAAGACCCACTCCAGCAGCGCATCCTGGGCCGCCTGGCCGGCGGATGCATCGGGGTGGTTAATGATGAACACCGCCACCACGCTGCGCCCTTTGCGGTCGTGCACATAGCCGGCAATCGCCTTCACTCCCCGCAACGAACCGGTTTTGATATGGGCATGCCCCGCCACGCCCTGATCGCGCAGCCGTTTCTTCATGGTGCCGTCCACTGCCGCGATCGGCAGGGAAGACACGAACTCCGGCATCAACGGGCCGCGCCAGGCGGTTAGCAGCAATGCGCCCAGATGGGCAGGGGTGATTTGCTCGGTGCGCGACAGCCCGGATCCGTTCTCGATCTCCAGTTCAGGAAACGCCATATCCCGTTCCGCCAGCCATTTGTCCACAACCCGCACCGCACCACGCGTCGAACCTTCGCCGCCGATTTCTCTGCCGATGGTCAACAGCAGCTGACGCGCCATCACGTTGTTGCTGAACTTGTTGATGTCGCGCACCACCTCCGCCAGCGCCCTGGATTCGCGGCTTGCCAGCAGCCGCGCATCGGGGGCCGCAACTCCCTCGCGGACGCCGCCGGCCAGCGTGCCGCCCAGCTCCTGCCACAACTGCCGGAACAGCGCATCGACGTGGCCGGTATTGTTGAACAGGCTCAGATACAGCGACTTGTCGCCGCAGGAACGGGGATAGCTACCGCTGACCAATACCGTTACCGCGTCGTTGCCGTATCGGCTGATTTCCGTCAACACCCCCTCGCGCCAGTCGTTGCACGGGCCATCAAAAAGTTGCAGGCGGTTGACGATGCGCAACCGCGCGGGCCCGGGGTCGGCGATGATACGCACACCATTCCCGGCTTCCGGCACGAGACGGAAACGGATGGTTTTAAAGTTCACCAGCAGCGCCTCGGGCATCACGTTGTAAGGGCGGAAAGGCTCGTTATCAAAGGAACCCGGATCACCGGCCGTCGCCTGAAAATAACTGTTGTCCAGCACCAGATCACCGCGGATTTCACGGATACCCAGCCCGCGCATGTCGCGCAACAGGTTCCAGAAACTTTCCAGGGTCAGCGCCGGGTCACCGTAACCTTTGACAACCAGGTCTCCATTCAGCACATCCCCGGTCACCGTCCCGCCCGTCAGCACCTCGGTTTTCCAGGTGTAGGCCGGTCCGAGCAGCTCCAGCCCGGCATAGGTGGTCACCAGCTTCATGGTCGAGGCCGGACTCATCGGGCGCTGCGCTTCGTGGGCGATCAGCGCTTTGCGGGCAGAAACATCCTGAACGAACACGCCAGCACTGGCGGCAGGGATGCCGGCTTCGCGCAGCGCCTTGGCGACGGGGGCGGGCAGCGGTGCTGCCTGTGCCGTGGCGGCCAGGAAGAACAAGAATAAAGCCAATAACCGTTTTTGGGAAAAAAATTGAACTGCGGAGGGCGCAGAGGACGCGGAGGAGTTCAAAGGCTTACGCGCCATAGAACCCTTATCAGAAGGGTGATGTGGCGTCAGTTCATAACCCATTGCTTTTCCTCTGCGTCCTCTGCGGTGAATTGCCTATTTAAACTCATAAGCACTCAAGAATTTCCAGTGTGCCCGAAACCAGCATCCGGATTTCCTCTTCGTTGATGACATAAGGCGGCATGAAATACACCGTGTTGCCGATGGGGCGCAACAGCAGGCCGCGCTTCAGCCCTTCCTCGAAAAAGCGGCGGGCGAAACCGGGCGCCGCATCCGCCACCTCGAACGCCCAGATCATGCCCATGTTACGGAAATTTTCGACGCGCGGATGCGTTTTCAGCGGCGCGGCGACAGCATTAAAACTTGCGGCCTTGACGCGGTTGACCGCAATCACGTCGTCCTGCCCGAAAATATCCAGCACAGTCAGCGCCGCGCGGCAAGCCAGCGCGTTGCCGGTGTAGGAATGAGAATGGAGAAAGCCACGCGCCGTATCGTCGTGGTAAAACGCCCGGTAAACGGCATCGGTGGTCAGCACCGCCGACAAGGGCAAGTAGCCGCCGGTGATGCCTTTCGACAGGCACAGGAAATCCGGTTTTATCCCGGCCTGCTGATGGGCGAACATCGTCCCCGTGCGCCCGAAGCCCACGGCGATTTCGTCAGCGATCAGGTGCACCTCGAATTCGTCGCAGATCGCCCGCGCCTGGCGCAGGTATTCGGCATCGTACATCCCCATTCCCGCCGCGCCCTGCACCAGCGGTTCGAGAATGAAGGCGGCGGTTTCCCGGTGATGGCGTTCCAGATGCGCGCGCAAAGTCGCAGCGCAGCGCAGCGCGTAATCCCGTGCCGACTCTCCCGGATCGGCATGGCGCCAGTCGGGCGTCGGCACCTGAGCGCTTTCCCGCAGCAACGGCGCATAAGTGTCCTTGAACAGCGCCACGTCGGTGACCGACAGCGCGCCCACGGTTTCGCCATGATAACTGTTGCGCAGACTGACGAAGCGGGTCTTTGCCGGACGGCCCGAGTTGCGCCAATAGTGGAAGCTCATCTTCAGCGCGATCTCGGTGGCGGATGCGCCGTCCGAGCCGTAGAAACAATGCCCCAGCCCGGACAGGCGCGACAGCCGCTCCGACAGCTCGACCACCGGCTGATGGGTAAAACCGGCCAGCATCACATGATCCAGCTTGTCCAGCTGATCCTTCAGCGCGGCGTTGATGCGCGGGTTGCAGTGGCCGAACAGGTTGACCCACCACGAACTCACCGCATCGAGATAACGCCTGCCGTCGAAATCGTGCAGCCACACTCCCTCGCCGCGCGCAATCGGCACCAGCGGCAGGGTTTCGTGCTGCTTCATCTGGGTGCAGGGGTGCCAGACGGCGGCCAGGCTACGACTGAGAAATTCCTGATTAGACATTGATCAAGGCCTGTCCGGGAGGATGGATTGAATGGTGTTCATTATCTCACAGCAGAATCAGTTATTAACTTTAACCACTCTCCCCTTGAAATTTGCATGCTCAGCCCCTATTATTAGCACTCGTCGGACATGAGTGCTAACAGCGCCATCCCGAAATTTTTTTGCCGGCAAACAGCGCAGGCGGTTTGCCGGATTGTTTTTTACTAACCCAGACCTGACAGGAGATTGAAACAATGAAAATTCGTCCGTTGCACGACCGCGTTATTGTCAAGCGGCTGGAAGAAGAACGCAAGACCGCTTCCGGTATCGTGATTCCTGACTCCGCCACGGAAAAACCCGACCAGGGCGAAATCGTCGCCGTGGGCAAGGGCAAGGTAGGCGATGACGGCAAGGTTCGTCCGCTGGATGTCAAAGTCGGCGACAAAGTCCTGTTCGGCAAGTATTCCGGCCAGGCCGTCAAGGTCGAAGGCGAGGAACTGCTGGTGATGCGCGAAGAAGACATCATGGGCGTGGTCGAAGGTAAATAACAAATTCAGCATTAGGAGATTTAAAACATGGCAGCTAAAGACGTAAGATTCGGTGACGACGTTCGTCACCGCATGGTGGCCGGCATCAATGTTCTGGCCAACGCGGTTAAAGTGACCCTCGGCCCGAAAGGCCGCAACGTGGTGCTGGAGCGCTCCTTCGGCGCCCCGACGATCACCAAGGACGGCGTGTCCGTGGCCAAGGAAATCGAGCTGAAGGACAAGTTCGAGAACATGGGCGCGCAGATGGTCAAGGAAGTCGCCTCCAAGACCTCCGACGTGGCCGGTGACGGCACCACCACCGCGACCGTGCTGGCCCAGGCGATTGTGCGCGAAGGCATGAAGTTCGTTTCCGCCGGCATGAACCCGATGGATTTGAAGCGCGGCATCGACAAAGCGGTTGAAGCCTGCATCATCGAACTGAAGAAAATCTCCAAGCCCTGCACCACCAACAAGGAAATCGCCCAGGTCGGTTCCATTTCCGCCAACTCCGACAGCTCCATCGGCGACATCATCGCCGAAGCCATGGACAAGGTCGGCAAGGAAGGCGTGATCACCGTGGAAGAC
>CAYGNO010000060.1:0-11931 GCA_964351305.1 uncultured Sulfuricella sp. | reverse complement strand
TCAGCATGGGGGCGACCCGGTTTCGACGTGGGTTGCAAAGCAGCGTAGGGCATACCGAGGCTCAGTTACCTCGTAAATCCATCTGAAAAAAACTAGTCGCAAACGACGAAAACTACGCTCTAGCCGCTTAATTGCCGGTTAGACTCTGCACCGGTTGGTCTCTGGGCCGGCTTGAAGCCGCAAGGTGGAAAGAGCAGAGTCATTCACAGAGACTCGTGTCGGTCCGGGTTGCTTGAACCGATACTAAACTTAAGGCAACTAGCGTGAATTCAGCCTGTTCGGTTGGCGTAATTCGGGCGAAATCAAATAATCGGACTAAGTATGTAGAACTGCCTGTAGAGGGCTTGCGGACGGGGGTTCGATTCCCCCCGCCTCCACCAAACAAACGAAAACGGCACCCTTGTGGTGCCGTTTTCGTTTGTTGGAGGCGGGAGGATGAGAGGCCCCACTGGGTTCGACCAGCGAGCACTGCTCGCGCAGGACACCATGCATAGCATGGCGGGCCCGAAGGGCCGAGGCTTTCGCGGAGGCAACGCGAAAGACGAGCAATCCCCTCGCCACCCAAAAAGCAAGCCGCCGCTAGGCGGCGTCACTTCTGACTCTGCCCTTTTACTTTCACACCGCGAACAGCTCGTCCAGCTTGGTCTCCTTCATGGCGGCAATATCCAGATCGCCAAAAACCTCCCGCCCCTTAAAATATCGGGCGAGCAGCGCATTCGGCATCTGCCGGAAGAAATCCTTGGTGGAGTAGTGCCGTGCCATCTGTTCGCTCCTCGGGTGGGGTAGAATCGATTGTTTGGATTATGCAGGGCATTACGGTACATTACAGCACATTCGCATTATGAGTGCCGTCTGAGGCGGAACAATGGCCGCTACCAAGATCGCCATGCTGACTTTTCGCTTCGGGCCGTGCGGCAATTGCACCACGGACAAAAGCCAACAACAGGTAGTAAATAAGAATGAGTGAGATGCAGAACAACACTAAGAAAGGGGGGAACGGCATGGCCACCCAAATCATCGTCCGCCGAGAGAAAGGGAAAATCTGGAGCCACATCCGTCAGAAATGGCTCATTGAAACACCGGAAGAATCCGTTCGGCAAGAATTCCTCTGTGTGCTTGTTACTGAATACGGGTTCGCTCTTGACCAGATGGACGAAGAAGTTGAGGTGACTGGCCGGGGCTCCGGCCATGCCCGCGCCGACTTCGTTATCTGGCGCACAACTAAGGATAAAGCCGACTCAAAAAACCCTCTTATCATCGTCGAGTGTAAGTCAGACAACGTTACCATCAAGGCCGACGATTACGGTCAGGGAGATAATTACTCACGCCTATCTGGTGCTCGTTTTTTCGTTACCCATAACAGCCGCGAGACGAAATTTTGGCGCGTGGTGCACGAGAAAATGCCGAAATCGCTGGAGGAAATCAGCAATGTCCCCCACGCCGACGCAAGCAACAAGGAAATTGAAGAACTCCTCTCAAAACTCAAGGTATTCAAGGAAGAAGAGTTCGCCGACCTGCTCCACCAATGCCACAATGTCATCCGCAACCGCGAAAAACTCGATCCTGCCGCCGCCTTCGATGAAATCGCAAAGATTCTTTTCGTTAAGGTTTTCGTAGAGCGCGAGCTACGCGCAAAACGGCAGCGCAAGAACCTCTTCAACGTCGATTATCTCGACGATCAGCTCAGCAAGAACCCGCTCAACATGCTCTTCGGCCAAACCAAAGAAGCCTACGAAGACGACAAAATTTTTGAGCCGGATGAGGAAATCCGTCTGCGGCCAGCCACTGGCAGGGAGATCGTTAAGTTATTGGAGCGCTACAACCTCTCCGATACCAGCGAGGATATTAAAGGCATCGCCTTCGAGCGCTTCCTGGGCCGTACCTTTCGCGGCGAGATCGGGCAATTCTTCACGCCGCGCACCATCGTCGAATTCATGATCCGCATGATCGAGCCCAAGGAAGGCGAGATCATTTGCGACCCGGCCAGCGGTTCCGGCGGTTTCCTGATCCGCTTCTTTGAAATCGTTCGCGAACAAATCCTTGCGGATGCTGATGCCGAGTATCAGGCGTTCAAAGCGGAGCTTGAAACGAAGAAGTTGACCGAAGCGAAAAAGGCAGAAGCGCTGCGCGAAAAATTTACCGAGATACAAGTGGCGCTAGACCAGCGCAAGCGCGGTTCGCGGCTTTGGGCATTAGCCAATCGGTGCATCTACGGCACCGACGCCAACGACCGCATGGCGCGCACCAGCAAGATGAACATGATTATGCACGGCGATGGTCATGCGGGCGTGCACCACCACGACGGTTTTCTGAACGTGAACGGCATCTTTGAGGGCCGCTTCGACATTATCCTCACCAATCCGCCCTTCGGCGCGAGCGTTGAGCCTTCCGATGTGGTTCACGAGTCCGACGTGACAACCGACCGCGCCGCCGAGAAGCGCTACACGGAAGATTACGGCGACCTTTACACCGATGCGCTCGCCCGCGTACGCGCCGCCGTGAACAAGCCCATTGCCAGCCTGTTTGAATTGCCGAAGGGCGAGAAAAGCAAAATCAAGACGGAAATTCTCTTTATTGAGCGCTGCCTTGCCTTGCTCAAGCCCGGTGGCCGCCTGGGCATCGTCTTGCCCGAAGGCATCTTCAACAACACCTCTCTTGCCTACGTGCGCGAGTTTTGCGAAAACCGCGCTTTTATTCGCGCCGTGGTCAGCCTGCCGCAGGAAACTTTCTCTTCCTCCGGCGCAAGCGTGAAAGCCTCGCTGCTTTTTCTGCAAAAATTCACGGACGATGAACAGGCCGACTTCGACACCAAAAATGCCAAAGCCCACGCTGAGTTAAAGGCGAAATACGCTGACGAAATCGCCGCTGAGAATGCGCGGCTGGAAGAGGCTATCACCGCAGCCAAGGAGGCGCGCGATGCCGAGCTACGGAAGGCGCTGCAAAAGGAGTTGAAGGATTACCAGAAACGCATGGCCGACACGATTGCCATGGAAACCCGCGCACTGCTCAAGGAACGCTTTCCATACCCCATTTTCCTCTATGAAGCTGAAAAAGTGGGCATTACCGCCACGGGCGATGCGGATCAAAATGAACTCATCCCGAACGACAACTTGCCGTCAGGCATCGACAAGCCCTGCCTGACGTTGTATCAGGAATACAGGCGCGACCCCAAGCCGTTTTTTCTCGCGGAGCCTGAATAATGGGAGCGGCGAACGCGACCGCCCCACGCGCCTTTGCCGTTTGGTGGAAAGACCTGGAGCGCTGGGTAATACCTTCCCGCCTGCTTCTCCGCCAAACGCTGCCTGCCGGATGGACCAGCGTTCGCATCGGAACATTGGTCCGCCAAGTCACAACGCGAATCAAGGCCGAGTCCGATACGGAATACAAGATGGCTGGGGTGAAGTGGTATGGCGAAGGGGTATTCCACCGCGAGACCGTGCGCGGCGATGGAATGAGTGCCAACCAAGTCACCCCGCTGGTTCCCGGCGCGCTGATTTATAACCGGCTTTTCGCGTGGAAGGTGTCATTCGCCGTCGTTCCGCCAGAGCTTGCGGATTGCTATGTCTCGAACGAGTTCCCGCAGTTCATCCCGGATACGGCCCGCATCCTCCCGGAATACCTTTATCTCTTCTGCACCCGCGAAGCGACGATTCGAGCAGTGGGCGCGGCTTCCACAGGCTCCGCCGCCGTGAGCCGCAATCGCTTCAAGGAAGATCATTTCCTTGGCTTTGAAATCCCGCTTCCCCCGCTCGCCGAGCAACAGGCCATCGTCGCTCGCTGGTACAAAGCGCAAGACGAGATTGCCGCTGCACGGGAGCGTATTGAAAGAAACAAGGCGGCAATTGAAGCACAATTTTTGGCTGATATAGGTTTACGATCCTTGCAGAAAATGCCAACACGCAAGGCATTTGCGGTTTGGTGGAAGGACGTAGAACGCTGGGGCGTCCAGATGATTGGCATGAACGCACTAGGTCGATCCAAATCATCGTTTCCGGAATTACATCTTTTCGACCTATGCAGTATTGGTAGCGGTGGCACCCCTTCAAGGCACCGCCCAAACTATTTTGGCGGGGCGATTCCGTGGGTTAAGACAACTGAGGTTAGGAATGATGTTATTACCATCACAGAGGAAACCCTGACTGAGGAAGGGCTAAAAAACAGTAGTGCGAAAATTTATCCAAAAGGTTCGTTAATTGTTGCCATGTATGGCCAAGGTGCTACGCGTGGTAGAACTGCAAAGCTCGGTATCAACGCTGCGACGAACCAAGCTTGTGCAGTGCTATTCAACTTTAACCCGCGAATAGAGACGGATTTTCTTTGGTATTTCCTCATGACCCAATATGACAATATGAGGGCGCTAGCAAGTGGAAATAATCAGCCAAATCTAAATGCAGAAATGATTGCGAACCTACAGATTCCGGTTCCTCCGCTCGCCATGCAACAGCAAATTTTGGAGCGCGTCGCAGTTGGCCGCGCTGAAATTACCCGTGAACGCGAAGCCGCAGAAAATCTCTCTAAGTCAATTCAAGCCGAAATCGAAGCTCTGATTCTCGGCACCCAATCGCTCAAGGACGCATAACAAAATAATAGGGGACGCAGCCCGATTAACTGCGCCGCTTGAAATTTTTCAGCAAACAGCATAAAGTAAGGATTCCTTACTTTATGCATTGGAGGCTATCATGCTTGCCAAAATGACTTCTAAAAACCAGCTCACCCTGCCCAAGAGCGTCACCGCTGCCATTGGCCCTGCGGAGTATTTCGACGTGGAAGCCCGCAACGGCCAGATCGTGCTGACCCCGGTTCGCATCCAGCGCGGCGATGCCGTGCGCGCCAAACTGGCCGAACTGGACTTGCAGGAGCAGGATATTGCCGATGCGGTTGCATGGGCCCGGCAGATAGCCAGTCAAGCGCCCGCCAGCCCCGCGAAGAACCACCGCAAGAAATGACCCGCTCCCCGCGCCCGCCCTGCGTGGTGATCGACACCAACCTGGTGCTGTCCGCGCTGGTCTTTGCCCAGGGGCGGCTGGCCCCATTGCGCCATGCCTGGCAAGGCGAACATTGCCAGCCCCTGGTATCCAGGGCCACGGCGGCGGAACTCATCCGCGTACTCGCCTACCCCAAGTTCAAACTCACGCCGGACGAACAGCAGGAACTCCTGGCCGACTACCTGCCCTGGTGCACTACCGTGCGCATACCCAACCCGCTACCCGAGACACCGGAGTGTCGCGATCCCTTCGATCTGCCATTCCTTCAGCTCGCCGTCGCGGGCAAGGCTGACTATCTGGTCAGCGGCGACCAGGATTTGCTGAGCCTTGCCGGCCAGTTTTCCTGCCCCATCATTACCGCCGATCAATTCATCAAGACGCTAAATCTATGACCGAGCCTAAGGGTTCAGCTTCAGTTTATTTTTTCAAACGTCGCCACTTCTTAAAATCTGACGGCAAGTTGGAACATTGGCATCACTAAACAATCTCATAGCCACTGCTCCGTCCAGCCTTGCCGGTCGGCGTGAGGTAGCCCATTCGACCAGATCAGCGAGTTCGCGGTAAGCCGCGATGCGGCTGGTCTTGGTGTTGTTGCCAGATGCAAGCCCTATTCGCTCCATACTATGAAGCGAATAGGGCCGTTAATCGCTTCATCGGCAAGATCGAGCTCAGTGTTTGGCACGCCGTATCCGGTTGGTGCGGTAGCCCACCGTGATCACTTCGTTTTGCGGGTCAAGGACGGCATACATATCCGCCCAGCGGTCGATCTGGTTTGGCGGCAGCGATTTGGACAGCGCGGCCTTTCCCACGCTGCTGAAATACACCACTCGGCTGCCGTGAGGCGCATGTGTGACCCGACCGTAGGCGAACAGCGTTTCCAGGGCCTGGGGCGGGATGCCGTGGCGCTTCATGCTCATTCTGGCGTGGCTGCTGACGATACCTAGTTTCATGTTTTTCTCCTTGCTTAAAGCGATTCGTCCGATTCCGACCGTGGTCAAAAGAGGCTTGCGGTGGCAGGCTTTTCGGGTAGCCCGGCCTTGATGGCTTTGCGCACCTGGCTGATCTGCCTGTCCATCCGGCGCAGCGTGGCCGGCCGCACGGTGGTTTTTCCCTCCGCTGCCGCCCGGTTGCAGATCCGGCGAATCGCCATCATCAGTTTGAGTCCGTTATGGCTTCCCATCTCTATGCCCTTTCAAGTCAGATTATTCAGCTTCACAAATTGCTGCTCTCGTTCTGTCATGCATTGTGGGGTATAGTGTGGCTCACAGAATGAGCCACTAGAATCACATCAGGAAATTTTTATGGGCCGCACTGAACGCTTCTATCGCATCGACCAGCTGCTGCATGAACGCAGGATTGTTCCCATCGAGGTTTTCCTTGGCGAACTGGAAATCTCCCGCGCCACGTTCAAGCGGGATATCGAATACCTGCGGGACAGGCTGAACGCGCCCATCGTCTGGGACCGGGAGGCCGGGGGATACCGTTTCGACAAGCCGCTTGCCGGGAACAAGTACGAACTGCCCGGTCTGTGGTTCAACGCCTCGGAAATCCACGCCCTGCTCACCATGCAGCACCTGCTGCAGAACTTGGGGCCGGGCCTGCTTTCACCTCATGTCGACCCGCTGCTCACCCGGCTGAAGCTGCTGCTGGAGTCGGTCGAGATCCCGATGGATTCGGTGGAAAAGCGCATCCGCATCCTGCGCGTCAACGCCCGCTCCTACGAGCCCGAACACTTCTCCCCGATCGCGACCGCCGTTCTCCAGCGCAAGAAACTGGAAATCAGCTACTACACCCGCAGCCGGGACGAAACGCAGGACCGGGTACTGTCTCCCCAGCGCCTGACGCACTACCGGGACAACTGGTATCTGGATGCCTGGTGCCACATGCGCAACGGCATCCGCAGCTTTTCGCTGGATGCCATCCGCCAGGTGAGGCTGATCAACGAGCAGGCGCTGGATGTCAGCGAACAGGTGCTCGACGAAATCCTCGGCACCGGCTACGGGATTTTCTCGGGCAAGGAGGTGAAGTGGGCAGAACTGCGATTCACGCCGCAACGTGCGCGCTGGGTGAGCCGCGAAGCCTGGCACCCGGAACAGAAGTCGCACTTCGACGACGAGGGGCGCTACATTCTGAGCGTGCCCTACAGCGACGACCGGGAACTGGTGATGGATATTCTGAAATTCGGCCCGGAGGTGGAAGTGCTGGGGCCTGATTTGCTGCGCCGCCGGATCATTGACCTGGTCGGGCAGGCATCGGGGGTTTACGGCGGCGGCTAATTAACCGGCGCGATGCATGCTTGTGCCGTGCTAGGATGGGAAATCACACATAATTAGGAAAAGCCGTCATGAAGAAACTGACCATCCACATCCATGCTGAGCTGGAAATTCCGGACGACTGGGAAATTGTCGAACACAAGTCAGGCATCCAGGCGCTTAAAATCGGCGACCGGTTCATCGATTTCGATATCGTGCCGCTGGCTACCGAGGAGAATGACATGGATGCGACCTGGACCGACGAGGACGAGGAATTGACCAACGATATCCTGATGGCCGTGACCGGGCTGGATACCACGCTGGAAACCGACTGACCGGTCGGCCAAGCTGGGCGAAGCAGCGCTTACTTGACCTCTGCCGCCTTGCAGCCGGTGTACGAGATGGCCGGGCCGTCGGTCAGCATCGCCTCGTTGCCGTTGATCTCGAGCATGGCGATGCCGTTGCTGTAGCGCGCGCCGGAGGTCGAGCTGACCTTGTCGAGGCGAACCTGGCGATCGGGATAGATCAGCCACGCCGCAGCGCCGTTATCCAGGTTGCGCACATAGAAACGCTTGCCGCCATTGCACTGGTATTCGGTCGAATTGGGCGGCTTGATGGGCCGATCCTGCGCACCTTCCCCGCCGAACGGCCAGAGGTTGACATTGACGCTGCCGCAGCCCGAAAGCAGCAAGGGTAGGCCTGCGGATGCCCACAACGCCGCGCGGATGAATCTGTTTCCCATGAGAATTCGCCTGAGTTTCGGAAAAGCCCATGTTGCCACAGATCGGCGGAACTGCCCAGCCAGAAGGCTCAAGGGTTGATTCTGTCTGAAATTATTGCAATCGATAGGATATGTATGGAAACCGTGGCGGTCATCGACTTTGAAACAACAGGACTATCGCCAGCCATGGGAGACCGGGCGACCGAGGTGGCGGTCGTCATCGTGGATGACGGCAAGATCGTCGATCGCTACCAAAGCCTGATGAATGCGGGCGCGCACATTCCTGCATTTATCGAAGCACTGACCGGGATATCCAACGCCATGGTCCGCAAGGCGCCGCCGGCAGCGGAGGTGATGAGCGCGCTGGCGAAGTTTGTCGGCGACGTGCCCCTGGTGGCGCACAATGCTTCGTTCGACAGCCGGTTTCTGGATGCCGAGTGGTTGAGGATCAACCGGCAGCGGCGGCAGGAATTTGCCTGTTCGATGTTGCTGGCACGCCGGATTTATCCGGCCGCGCCTGATCACAAGTTGGGAACGCTGGTCAGGCACCTGGGGCTTCCATCGGCGATCCGCCATCACCGCGCCCTGGCTGACGCGGAAATGACCGCCCATCTGTGGGTAAGGATGGTGTCGGATATCAGGCAGCAATATTGCCTGAGCGCCGTTCCGCACGAATTTTTGCGCGCGCTGCAGAAGGCGCCGAAGGCGCAGATGAATAGCTGCGTTGAACGAGCCAAATGCAGGCTCAGTCTGTAATCGGCGACCCAGTTTGACCAGGGGCCATCAACCTTTCTTCCCTTCCAGCTTCGCTTTCAGGTCGGCGAATGGATTATGGGTTGCCGCGGAGGCCTGATCGCCGGAGCTTCTCCCCCTTACCGCCTCATCCATGACGCGGGAATGCTCGTTATCGTGGCAATACAGGCAGAGCAATTCCCAGTTGCTGCCATCCGGCGGGTTGTTGTCGTGATTGTGATCTTTGTGGTGAACCGTCAATTCTTTCAGGCGCACCCCGGCAAACTCGCGGCCGCACCGCCCGCAAATCCACGGAAACAATTTGAGCGCCCGCTCGCGATAAGTGGCCTCGCGCTCGCTGCTGTGCCGGCGCGCTTCGGCGATAACGCGGTCGAGTCGCGCGTGATCGGGTTGTTTGGTCATGGCGGATGGCTGGCTGATGGTTGGCTGAAACTATAGCAGTAATTCCGGGGATGCGGCGAGAAGGCGAGCGCGTACAAATATGCGGCCCTCAACTGCGCATCCGCTCGAACTCATTGATAAATTCCCGCTTGGCCACATCCGGCGCCATAGGCAGAATCGCCACCCCCATCGGCTCCACCCCGATCAGATAGGCCCATTCCTCGACGGAATACGGCATCAGGTCGCGCTTCTCCGTGGCCAGCGCGATCAGGTCGGCTTGCTTGACGACGGGATTGTGGTTCAGGTCGACCCCGAAGCGCTCGCCGATGATGCGGCTGACGTTGTCCTCGATTTCTGAAAAGTCGGGCAACAGCACCTTGAGCGGTTTCACCATGTCCCCGAGGTAGGCTTCGGCGGCATCGTGGAGCAAGGCGGCGAAGCGCAGCTCCTCCGGCACCAGGGAGGCGACAATCAGGCTGTGCTGGGCGACCGAGTAGAAAGCGTTGGTCTGGCCGTTGAAGCGGCACTGGTAGGCCAGGCCATGCGCGATGTCCTCGATATCCACATCGTCGATGCGCGGCTCCAGCGGATAGAACCGGTTGCCCAGGTAGGTCGAGACGTAAAGTTTGCTCATTGGTTTTCCATCAATCACACATCGACTCCCAGTATAAACCGCCAAATACATCCAACATGATGTACCACTAGATTGAACCATGGAATCTGGAGTAAAGTATTGCGGTGCTCAAACCAATTAGACACGGCAACCGCGCGGCGCAAAATATCTCGCCAGCATTTATTCATTGCCGATTGGCTTGCTGCCAAATTTCACCTACAATGTATTTGCTTTAATTAACCACAACGGGAGCTAACAACATGAACAAAGCAGAACTGATCGACGCCGTAGCCAAATCCACCAAGCAAACCAAAGCCGATACCGAAGCAACCTTGAACGCACTGATGGCCACCGTCCAGGGCGCCATGGCCAAGGGCAACAATGTCCAGCTGATCGGCTTCGGCACCTTTGCCGTTGAACAGCGCGCCGCACGCACTGGCCGCAACCCTGCCACCGGCAAGGAACTGAAGATTCCCGCCAAGAAGGTCGCCAAATTCAAGGTTGGCAGCAAGCTGAAAGACGCTGTTGCAGGCGTCAAAGCCAAAAAGAAGTAATTGAAATAGTTCATGAGGGCGGCCTCCTCGGCCGCCCTTCTTCTTTCAGCGAACCCCTCTTGCGCAGGATCTCCGCAACCCGCGTTACCCGATCATGCCGCATCAAAACGCAGCAATAAGTACAGAATCCAGCCGTTTCGACTTCACGGCGACAGCATCCTCTCTATCGCTTAAATCGTTTTGCCTTCCATGCACTTCGATGTCATCGTAATCGGTGCCGGTGCCGCCGGCATGATGTGTGCCGCACAGGCCGGGCGCCGTGGCCGGCGCGTATTGATCATCGACCACTCCGCCAGACTCGGCGAGCGCATCCGCATTTCCGGCGGTGGACGCTGCAATTTCACCAACCGCAACGTAGGCGCAGAGAACTATCTCTCGCAGAACCCTCATTTCTGCCGCTCGGCGCTCGCCCGCTTCTCGCAGCGCGACTTCATCGCGATGATCGAACGGCGCCGCATTTCCTACCACGAGCGGGAGCACGGCCAGCTTTTCTGCGACGATACGGCGCAAGACATCATAGCCATGCTCAAGGACGGCTGCGACGACGCCGGGGTGCAGTGGGCAATGCCGTGCGCAGCACACAAGATCGAACGCATCGAAAACCATGAGGAAGGCTTGCGCTTCGCGGTCGCAACCGGGCTCGGCACCTTTCGCTGCCAGTCGCTGGTGATCGCCACCGGCGGCCTCGCCGCCCCGAAAATTGGCGCCAGCCCCTTCGGCTACAAGATCGCGGAACAATTCGGCCTGCGCGTGGTGCCGCCCAAGCCCGCGCTGGTGCCGCTGGCGCTCGCGCCGGAGACGCTGGGCCCGCTCAAGCCGCTCGCCGGGTCGTCGCTCGATGCCGGCGCCCGCTGCGACGGCGGCTCGTTCCGCGAAAATGTGCTGATCACCCACCGCGGCCTTTCCGGGCCGGCCATCCTGCAGATTTCGAGCTACTGGCAGATGCAGGAATATGGCGGCGGAAAGAAACAGCCGGTTGAAATCGACCTGCTGCCCGACCTCGACGCGACCGCCTGGCTGGCGGAGCATCGCCGCAGCAAGGCATTGCTGTCCAATCTGCTCGCTGAACGGCTGCCGCGCCGCTTTGCGCATGAATGGTGCGCGCTGTTCGGCTGGGCAAAGCCGGTAAACGAACTTTCCCAGCGCGAACTCGATGCCGCCGCGCAAGCCCTCAAGGGATGGGCGCTGCTGCCATCCGGCACGCTGGGCTACGCCAAGGCCGAAGTCACGCTGGGCGGCGTAGATACCGGCGAACTTTCGTCGAAAACCATGGAGGCCAAGCCGGCGCCGGGGCTCTATTTCATCGGCGAAGTGGTGGACGTCACCGGCTGGCTCGGCGGCTACAACTTCCAGTGGGCGTGGTCGTCGGGCTGGGTGGCGGGCCAAATTGCGTAGTGAATTACGTGCACCTGGAGTAAAAAAGCCATTTACCACGAATGACTCGAATGCTCACGAATTAACACGAATAGTTTTGAAACCAACAGGGGAATCAGGCTAACCACTCTAACCACTTATTTATTAGTGAATATTCGTGTTCCATTCGTGTAAATTCGTGGTTTGAATCTTTTTCAAGTTTAAACATACGATAAGATAACGGATAATGCCATTCAGACAATGGCCCTTTCCCTCTCTCCTAACTCTCTCCCAAAGGAGAATGCCCTCACCTCAATCC
>CAYGNO010000059.1:6036-12098 GCA_964351305.1 uncultured Sulfuricella sp. | reverse complement strand
ATGCCGCCGGCGAACATGGCGTTGCGGTTCATCAGCAGGTGATGGGCGGTCAGCGTGGCGGCAACGCGCTTCGATGCCGCCTTGACGAACTCCACGCCGTCACGGGTGGTGACATGCTCCAGCACCACGCGCAGGCCTGGAAAGCGCTGAACCAGCGGCGCCAGCACGCGATCTATGAACACTTTTTCGCGGTCGAACACGTCCACCTCGGGATCGGCGACCTCGCCATGCACCAGCAACGGCAAATCCTGCTTTTCCATTTCAGCCAGTACCGCACTGCACTTGCCGAGCAGATCGGTCACGCCCGAATCCGAATTGGTGGTGGCCCCGGCCGGATACAGCTTGACCCCGTGTACCAGCCCGCTCGCCTTGGCCAGTGCGATTTCGGCAGGCGCCGTGTTGTCGGTCAGGTAGAGCGTCATCAGCGGCTCGAAGCGCGCATTCCGCGGCAGGGCCATGAGGATGCGCCCGCGATAGGCGAGCGCCAGCTCGGTGGTGGTTGCCGGCGGCCTGAGGTTGGGCATGACGATGGCGCGACCGAAGCGGCGTGCCGTGTCCGCCAGCACAGCCCGCATCTGCTCTCCGTCGCGCAGGTGCAGATGCCAGTCGTCGGGGCGGGTCAGGGTGAGCGTTTTCATAATGAAATCCAAAATGTCCGTATAATTGCGCCATTATAGCGACCGCATTTTTCCGCTTGAAATATTTTTGTCATGCCTGGCCCGCAAAATGCAAGCCATGACAAGGGCTGCGAACACAATAAATCGATAGAAACTAAAGGTAGCTTATACTTCCTGCCATGGACGAAGAAAACGATAACGATATCGAAACGCCCGTCGAAGAGGGCGTAGAAGTCCTGGAAACCCTGTGCGAACAGGAACAGGGCAAAGAAGAAGCGGCCAGCCCAATCCCCGTGCCCGAACCCAAACCCAAACCCGACAAGCCTCAGGCAGACGCACGCGAACATCAAAGGTACCTGGTCAACTGGCGAGCTGCCATCATCCACGGAGGCGCCGAGGAGAAAAGCACCTTGCTACGGCAGAGCGCACGACATTTCCGTAGACGGGGCCAGCTTTTGCAGCGGTTACAACATCCATTTCACGGGAACGGTGATTCTGCTGCTGGCTCTGCCGCCGCTTAACGCCGGGCAGAAGGAACAAATCCTGGAGATCCGCTGCAAGATCATTTATTGTCGGCTCTCCCGCCAAATGTTCCGCGTCGGCCTGAAATTCATCGGGTTCAAGGACGAGGAAAAGAAATTGCTGGAAGCGCGCATAATATAGCCGCGTCAGCCTATAAGGTGTTTAAATCAAAGCCTCCATGAAACAAGACCCCGGAGAGACATGAAAAGCGGCTACACCCTGTGGAATTCCCTGGTTTGGCTGTTCCTGGCGGGAATAACGCCAGCGTTGGCCGCATCAGACGGCGCCAGGCTCTACGCCCGCAACTGCGCGGCATGCCACGGAGAAAATGGAGCGGGAGGACTCGGCGTTCCGCTCTCGCTACCCTCATTTCAGGCCACTGTCAGCAACGATTACCTGCACAAGACCATCCGTCTTGGCCGCCCTGGCAGGGTCATGCCCACATCCACACTGCCCGACGCCGACATCGACGCCATCGTCCGCCACATCCGCAGCTGGAATAAAACACCGGCACCGCAATTCTCCGCCACCCCCGTCAAGGGCAATGCCGGGCATGGCCGTGCGCTCTACGCCGTACAGTGCGCAGCCTGCCACGGTGCCAGCGGAGAAGGCGGCAAGGGCACCGGCGTGACCTTCTCGCGCCCGCGCGACCTGCCGATCATGGCGCCGGCCCTGAACAACCCCGGCTTTCTCGCTGCCGCCAGCGACAGCATGATCAAGAAAACTTTGATGACCGGGCGCGAAGGCACGCCGATGATCTCCTTCCTGAAGCAGGGTCTCAAAGAAAAGGATATCGACGACATCGTCAGCTTCATCCGCAGCTTTGAAAAGGCGCCCAGCCACAAGCTCGCCGGTGTGCTCGAAACCGAGCAAGCCGTGCTAAGCATGGATTCCCCCTACGACCTCAAGACCACGATCGAAAACGTAAAACGAGCGGCCAGCTCGAACAATTTCATCTTCATCCGCGAACAACCGCTCAGCCACGGACTGACGCCAACAGGCCAGGAAGACCCGCGCCAGCACATCATCTATTTCTGCAACTTCAGCATGCTGAACGCAGCGCTGGCGACCGACCCCAGAGTCGGCCTGTTCCTGCCCTGCCGCATCACCGTAGTAGAGCAGAACGGCAAAGTCAAAATGATGACGGTCAATCCCAAACGCTTGAGCAAGATATTCAACAACGCCGAGCTCAATACCCTTTGCGAAGAAATGACCAAGCACTACCTGGCGATCATGGAGGAAGCGGCGATATGAAACGAATGATGCGATTACTGGTCGCCGCCCTGCTGCTCAGCCTGGGTTCTACCGCCTGCGCCGACCAACTGCTGATGATCCGTTCCGGCCTGTCCTTCCCGGAAGCGATGATGGCGCTGCAAAACGCCATCACGACGCGGGGCTACAAGGTCACCTACGTGCAGAACGTGGACATCGGCCTGACAAAAATCGGCTACAAGACCGACAACTACAAGGTGGTGTTCTACGGCAAAGCGGAAGAAGTCGCGCAGCTCACCGCCAGGCACCCGGAGCTGATCCCCTACCTGCCGCTCAATGTGGCGATCTTCGCCGAACGGGATAACACCATTCTGGTCACCGACCGCCCCGGCGTGCTCGCTGATTTCTTCCCCGACCCCGAACTGAAAAGCGTGTTCATGCGCTGGGAAAAAGACCTGACGGAAATTGTCAACGAGGTGCAGGAAGCGAGGTGAGGAAAAGAGGTGCAAGATGCTGATTTGGCGTTCGCCAGTTTCTATATTGGAAATGAAAGGATTGGCGCCACCCCAACCCGCCCGTCTATGTCTGATGAGTGATGCCGCCGACCTTCCTTGCCGGTCAACGCCCGCCCCTGAAAATCATGCTTTGCCAGATCAAGGCCAATTCGTGTAATGTTCATTTCGGACGCCTTTCCCGGTTGACTGGTTGATGACATCCCCAGTCTGGCACGTCGATGCCGATAGGCGGAAGGAGCCCAGCCCATTGGGTTAGATCGACGATGCAGAATTCAAATTTTTCAACGATGGAGCAAAAATCATGAGCAAAGGCCAGGACTCGAAAAAAGCGGTCAAGAAGGAACCCGCTAAAACAGCCAAGGAAAAAAAGGCTGACAAGAAGATCAAGCAGGAGGAAAAGAAGCGCCAAGGACCCTGATGAATTGGGGGCACAACGCTCTCCCCCTTGCTTTATTCGTCGCGCCGGCGAAAGCCGGTGCCCAGTGCTTTGAATTCTCTGGATTCCGGCCTTCGCCGGAATGACGGCGTTACATTTATTCAGTCTTTCCCTAACTTTTTTTCAGTTCTAACGCCAACTCATACAGCGCATTCTTCTTCTCGCCGCTGATCTCGGCGGCCAGCTTAACCGCCTGTTTCAGCGGCATTTCCGCCAGCAGCAGTTGCAGGATGCGTTGCGCTTCCTCGCCGACCCCCTCTTCCTTTGCCGCTTCCGCCCCCGACACCAGCAGGACGAATTCGCCCCTCTGCTGGTTAGGGTCGGTCTCCAGCCAGTCCAGCGCTTCTTCCAGCGTGCAGGCGTGGATGGTTTCGAAAATCTTGGTCAGTTCGCGCGCGATGGTGACCGTGCGCGCGCCGCCCAGCACTTCCCGCAGATCGGCCATGCTGGCGAGGATGCGGTGGGGCGATTCGTAAAACACCAGCGTATGGGCCGTTGTCTTCAGCGCGGCGAGCTCGCGCTTGCGCTCCGATGAGGTGTGCGGCAGAAAGCCGTAAAACAGGAAATGCGGCGCGGCGATGCCCGCCGCCGAAAAGGCGGCGATTGCCGCATTCGCGCCGGGGATAGGCACGACGCGCAGGCCGGCCTCGCGCACCTTGGCGACCAGGTAGGCGCCTGGGTCGCTCACCGCCGGCGTGCCGGCGTCGGACACCAGCGCGACCGACTTGCCGGACTGGAGCATTTCGATCAGCCGCGCGGCGGCCTGGTATTCGTTATGCTCATGCACGGCGATCAGTTTTGCGCCGATGGCGAAGTGGTTGAGCAGGCGGGTGGTGTTGCGGGTGTCCTCGGCGGCGATGGCGTCAACACTGCGCAGGATTTCCAGCGCGCGCAGGGTGATGTCCTGCAGATTTCCAATTGGCGTGGCAACTACATATAATGTGTTTTTGCCTGTCTGGTGATTTTCCTGATGCAATGTTTCGCCGCCTTTCTGATTGTCCTGTTTGCCGCATTCAATAGCGGCTGTGCTACCTCAACAAAATCCGCACCGGTGACTGAAGCCCGGCCTACCGCTGCGCCGGCGCTAAGCGCCCCGACCCCGGCACCAGCCGTACCCGTCGCCCTGCCCGAAAAGCCGGTGGCAAAAGCCACTCCACTCATTGCTCTTCCCCCACCAAAGGCGGAGGCGATCCCGCAAAGAAGCGGTTTAAACGCGCACATCGCGCTGCTGCTGCCGCTCAAGTCGGCCTCGTTCGGGCCGGCTGCCGAGGCGGTCAGGCAGGGTGCCGTTGCCGCTTCCATCATGCATATCCCGGCAGTGCTGCCGCTGCAAGTTTATCCTACCGGCGACCAGGTTGAGGATATTGTGTCCGCATACCGGCAGGCATTGCAAGCCGGCGCCAATATCGTGATCGGGCCATTGACCCGGAATGCCGTCACGGCACTGGCGAAAAGCAATCTGGTTGCGGCGCCGACCCTGGCCCTTAATTATCCGGAAGGGGAAGCCGTTCTTCCCGAAAACTTCTATCTGTTCGGCCTGACCGCAGAGGGCGAAGCACGCCAGGCCGCACGCCGCGCCTTTAACGATGGGCGACGCACTGCCCTGACCGTTACCGCCAATACGCCGCTGGCCAAACGGGTACAGATGGCATTCGCCGACGCATGGCGCGGACTGGGCGGGAAACTGGTGGCACAGGCCAGCTTTTCTCCAGAGCGGACCCAATTTCCCGCACTGCACGATACGGTAATCAAGCATCGGTCGGACATCATCTTTCTCGCCGCCGATGCCAATCTGGCCCGCATGGTCCGCCCTTATCTGGATCCCAACACGCCGACCTACGCCACCTCGATGGTCTTCGGCGGCAACCAGGAAATCGGCCGGAATATCGACCTGAACGGCGTACTGTTTGCCGATATGCCCTGGCTGCTCGTGCCCGACCATCCCGCTGTAATGGTGTACCCGCGCGCCGAAAATTTCAGCATCGAGCAGGAGCGGCTTTACGCACTGGGCATCGACGCCTATCGTATCGCCACTGTAATGGCTCAGAACCCACGTCCGGGGGAAGGCAGCGTGCTGGACGGCGTAACCGGCCAGATCAGCCTTTCCGACCACCAATTCCAGCGCGAAATGGCGGTTGCGCAGTTCAGGGAGGGAACAGCGGTAGCGACCGAGTTCGCCGACCCGAGAAATCTTGGCGAACCCCGGTAATACTGGCGCCGCAGCAGAACAACTGGCCGCAGCCTTCCTGCAGCGGCAGGGACTTAAGCTGGTCGAAACCAACTACCGCTGCCGCTTCGGTGAAATCGACCTGATCTGCCATGATCAAAATACGCTGGTATTCGTCGAAGTCCGGCTGCGTGGAAACGACGTATTCGGTGGGGCAGCGGCCAGCATCACTGCCAGCAAGCAACACAAACTGGTGCTCGCCGCCCGGCATTATTTGCAGCAACTGCGCGCCTCCCCCGCCTGCCGTTTCGATGTGGTATTGTTGCGCGGCCTGCGAGATAATGACATCGAGTGGATCAGGAACGCCTTTGGTGACTGACACCAAAAACCATTTTCACTACAGGTTAATTCAGAGATTTTAAAGACATGGATTTAATCAGCCGAATCAGCCACCACTTTACCGAAAGCGCGCATCTCAAGTTGCAGGCGCTGGATATCCTCGCCTCCCCGATTGCCGATGCGGCGGAACGGCTGGTGCAGTGCCTGATGGCCGACGGCAAAATTCTTGCCTGCGGCAATGGCGGCTCGGCGGC
>CAYGNO010000059.1:0-5936 GCA_964351305.1 uncultured Sulfuricella sp. | reverse complement strand
AGTGCCTGATGGCCGACGGCAAAATTCTTGCCTGCGGCAATGGCGGCTCGGCGGCGGACGCCCAGCATTTCTCTGCGGAAATGCTCAACCGTTTCGAGATGGAACGCCCGGGACTCGCCGCGATCGCGCTATCCACCGACTCCTCGACCATTACCTCGATCGCCAACGACTACGATTTCGACCAGATTTTTTCCAAGCAGATACGCGCCTTGGGGCACTCCGGCGACCTGCTGCTCGCCATTTCCACCAGCGGCAATTCCCGCAACGTGATCCAGGCGGTAAACGCGGCCCACGACCGCAGCATGAACGTGATCGCGCTGACCGGCAGGGGCGGCGGCCAGATGGCCGAGATCCTGATGCCGGGCGACATCCACCTGTGCGCGCCGGGCGACCGCACCGCGCACACGCAGGAAATCCATATTACTGTCATCCACTGCCTGTGCGATGCTGTTGATTGTCTATTGTTAGGAGTTGAATAATGCGTTATGTCTATCTGATTGCACTGGCCCTTTCCGTCATCAACCTGCAAGGGTGCTTTCCGGTCGTTGCCACTGGCGCAGGTACGGGTGTTCTGATGGCCGAAGATCGCCGCACTTCAGGCACTTATATCGAGGACCAGGGTATCGAACTGAAAGCATCCAACCGCCTCGACGAAAAGTTCAAGGACACGGTTCACATCAACGTCACCAGCTACAATCGTACCGTCCTGATCACCGGTGAGGTTCCGACCGATGCCGCCAAGCAGGAAGCGGAGAAAATCGTCCGCGGCGTTCCCAATGTCAGCAACGTCCTCAACGAACTCGCCATTGCCGGCATCAGTTCCTATACCTCCCGCAGCAACGACACCTATCTGACCTCCAAGGTCAAGGTACGCTTTGTGGACTTGGGGAAATTCCAGGCTAATCATGTCAAGGTGGTGACGGAAAACAACGTGGTCTATCTGCTCGGCATGGTGACCCGCAAGGAAGCGGAAAACGCCGTGGAAATCGCCCGCACCACCGGCGGGGTGCAGAAAGTGGTCAAGCTGTTCGAATACATCGACTGATGATCTCTGTTCCTGCACCGCTGTTCGAGAACAAGATTTGCACACCGGGCAGTTTGTTTGAGCGCGTTACCTCCCTGCCGCGCCCGCTGGTGTTCACCAACGGCTGCTTCGACATTCTCCATCGCGGCCATGTCACCTATCTGGCACAGGTGCGATCCCTCGGCGCCAGCCTGATCGTCGGCGTCAACTCCGACGCTTCGGTGAAGCGCCTGGGTAAAGGCGACGAGCGCCCGATCAACAATCAGGATGACCGCATGGCGGTGCTGGCAGCACTGGAAAGTGTCAGCCTGGTCATCGGGTTCGATGAAGACACACCGCTCAACCTGATCCTTGCCTGCAAGCCGGATGTGCTGGCAAAAGGCGGCGACTGGGCCGTAACCGACATCGTCGGATCGCGGGAGGTGCAAGGCTGGGGCGGGACAGTCCATTCGATTCCGTTCCTGCATGAGCGCTCCACCACCGCGACCCTGGCCAAAATCCGCAGTCTTTAACCTAGAAACCTTAGTTGGACGGGGTGGAGTGTGCGGTTTTTGGGGTGCAGGGCAAGGCGCAAGGACGCGGAATGGTCGTTCCATTCCAAGGAGTTCCCTCACCCTAACCCTCTCCCAGAGGGAGAGGGAACGATCGCCCTCTCCCCCTTTGGGGGAGAGTTGGAGAGAGGGCTGCCGCCATGCGCCGCAAAAACCGTGCAATCCACCTCGTAGCGGACTTGCCAATCAGGCAAAATGGCAAATCATGAATAAGTTTATTGGAATCGAAGTGTTAAATATCCAGTCAAGCGGTCAACTGAGGTTTCTAGGTTAATGCTCTCTGCCGATTTCATCAGCCAGCTGCTAGCTATTGTCGGCCAGGACAATCTTTTCACCGATCCGGTGGACTGCTATGCCTACTCCTACGACAACAGCCGCAAGATTTTCCCGCCCGAAGCGGTAGCATTTGCGCTCAACACCGAACAGGTGCGGGACATCATCCGGCTGTGCAATCAATGCGGGGTGCCGGTCACGCCGCGCGGCAGGGGCACCGGCACTGCCGGCGGCAGCATTCCCGAAAGCGGTGGCCTGGCATTGTCGCTGGAGCGTATGCGCAAGATCATTCATGTCGACCCTGCCAACCGGATCATCGTCGCCGAGCCCGGCGTGCTCAACCAGGAAATCCAGGAAGCCGCGAAACAGCACGGTTTTTTCTGGCCGCCCGATCCTTCCAGCAGCGCGTATTGCAGCATCGGCGGCAACCTAGCCACCTGCGCCGCCGGCCCCCATGCCGTCAAATACGGGGTCACCCGCGACCATGTGCTGGGGTTGAAGGCGGTGACCGGCAGCGGCGAAATCATCAAGACCGGCTGCGCCACCACCAAGGGCGTGGTCGGCTACGATCTGACGCGCCTGATCATCGGTTCGGAAGGTACGCTTGCAGTGATTACCGAGGCCACCCTCAAGCTCATCCCGCTACCGCAAGCAGTGGGCGGCATCACCGCGCACTATGCCGACATCACCCACTGCGCCGAGGCGATCGCCGCGATCATGGCGCAGCCGCATCTTCCCAGTGCGCTGGAATTTCTCGACAGCGCGGCGCTCGACCTGATACGCGGCCGTCACCCCAGCCTGTTGCCGGAAAACTCGCTCGCCATGCTGATGATCGAGGTGGATGGAGGAACCGCAGAAATTGCCGGCAGCGCAGAGGCCATCCGCAAGGCCTGCCAGAATGACGGCCTGATTACGGCAGAAGCCACCGCCGATCCAGCCGGCCTGTGGGCGGTGCGCAAGGCGCTTTCACCATTACTGCGCGACATCGCCCCGAAGAAGATCAACGAGGACATCGTCGTGCCGGTTTCAAGGCTGCCGGAGCTGTTGCAGGGGCTAGGAGAGTCAAGCCGGAAATACCGCGTGGCCAACGTGAATTTCGGCCATGCCGGCAACGGCAACATTCACGTCAACCTGCTGATCAACCCGGACGATCCCGATGAAATGCGGCGGGGAGAAGCGTGTCTGGACGAGGTTTTTGACCTGGTATTGAAGCTCGGCGGCACACTTTCAGGAGAGCACGGCGTGGGCCGCGAAAAGCGCGCCTATGTGGGGCGCGAGATCGATGCGCCAACCATGGCGCTGATGAAGCAGATCAAGCAGGTATTCGACCCCAACGGGATACTTAACCCCGGCAAACTATTTCCCTAGTTTTTTGGACGAACTTTCTTGGCAGCCTTGGCGACAACTTTACGCGCCACCTGGGCCATCACCTTTTTGCCCAGCAGCAGCACCAAACCCAGCAGCACTTTCCTGATCATTGCCCTTCCTTGGCCGGCTTGCGGCACTCCACGGCCTTCAACTCGCTGCCGGGAAAATCCAGTTTCAATTTTGTCAGCTGCGCGGTCATGGACTCGCCGCTATCCTTGATCTGAAATACGGCAGCGTCGATTTCCTGGATGCGCGGGCCGGAAACGGCCGATTTCACACCCTTCTCGCGCAACTGGTCGAGGTATTTGGCAGCCGCCTCGACGGTGGAAAAAATACCCAGGGAAATCGCATTTTGCATCACCGATGGCTCGCGGACGATATAGCTTTCCTGCACCCCCAGCCGTTTCAGTTCATCCATCTTCTTTTGCGCTTCCTGCAGCGTCTTGCGTGGCGTGACGTAAACCCAGTAACCCCCGGATTTTTCCGCTTTGTGCTGGATGAGCTTCTCGCCCAGCTGCAGCTTCTCCAGCGCCAGCGCCACGCGCTTTAGCGTGTCGCCAGAAAACTGGCCCCATTCGAGGCAAATCTCAGACTTGGCTACGACGGAGGCGCTATCTCCTGACTTTACCGGTGACGCCGACATGGCCAGCGCCAGCTCCGGCGCTTCCTGGGGCTCAGCCAATAGCATGATTTTTTCCGCCTTGACCGGCTCGTGGCCACGCATGGGCTCTCTGCCATGGCTGCTGCCGAGCTGCATCACGGCAAAAAACAAGATATTGATGACCAGCAGTATTGCGAATATCCACTTCATGCCAATGCGATCCTGATCAGCCCATCCAGCACCAGATTATCCACCATCCTCGTCTTACCGGACAGCAGCGGCAGGAGCAAGTGAACGTCGCCGCCACTCAGCAAACAGGTCGGCGCCCGCTTGATCTCGCCGGCGAGCAAGGCGTTCATGTGCCAGACCGCCCCCACCATGGCGGACAGCGCGCCGCTGCAAACCGCATCAGGAGTATTTCTGGGGATATCCCGGTAATGGCCGCCCCCCTCCCCGAGGGCGGCAGTGCTTTCAGCCAGCGCCCGCAGCATCGTTGCCAGCCCGGGGACGATCAACCCGCCCAAGAACACGCCATCGGCAGTCAGCGCATCCACGGTCATCGCCGTGCCGGCATTGACCACCACGCAGCCTTCCGGCGCGATGGCACGCGCGGCGATCAATGCCGCCCAGCGATCGCTGCCCAGTTGCGAGGGGATATCATAGCCGTTGCGTACTCCGCACTGGCTTTCGACTGCAACGACCCATTGAATCCTGGCAGGCCAGCCCTTGCAGGCTTCCTCTATCTGCATGGCCACCTGCGGTCCGGCTACGTTCGATACCACGATCCGTTCCGGCGCGGCCAGTCCTTTCCATGCATCGCCCAGGCCGACTGCGTCCGCAGTGGCAACCCAGCCCTTGGCCTGCCACGAATTTCCACCATGCAACCCCCATTTAATCCGGGTATTGCCGGCATCCACCGCTAATATCATATTGCCGTCCTCAAGCTGATTTCACCGGAAGTAAAACGTTGCTTCCCCGCTGCAGTACGCACCAGCAGTGCGCCATCATCGGCCACGTCCAGTAAATGCCCTTCGTGCTGGCTGCCGTCTGGCAGGATCAATAGAACCTGTTTTTCATGATAAGCGTGGTGCTTCAGCCATTCTTCACGCAGGCTTGAAAATCCGCCCTCATCGAACTCATTCAGAACATCGGCCAGGTGCAGCAGTAGGTTAGCCAGCAAGCAATTGCGCTCTGGCACATCACCGCCTATAGAGTGGAGATCCACCACCGCCTGATCGATCCGGTTCAGCACTTTGCCGGACAGTTTGAGGTTGATGCCGATGCCGATCACCGCGGCGCTCGGCCCCAGCATATCGCCCTGCAACTCGATCAGTATGCCTGCCAGCTTACGGTGCTGGTGCAGCACGTCGTTCGGCCATTTCAAGCCTGCGCCGGAGAAGCCGGCCTGGTTCAGCGCGCGCATCAGCGCCACGCCGACCGCCAGGCTGAGGCCGGAAAGGAATCCCGCCCCCTGATTAAAACGCCACAGCAGTGAAAACGTCAGGCTGCCGCCCAGATTGGCATGCCATTCCCTGCCGCGCCGGCCGCGCCCAGCCGTCTGCATCTCCGCAATCACGCAGCTGCCGTGCGGTGCACCCTGTACCGACTTCTCCAGCAATCTGCTGTTGGTAGAGGCCAGGCTGCCGGCAACCTCCAAATCGAAAAACCCGGCTTTATCCCCCAACCCGGCGTGGATTTTATCCCTGTCGATCCAGTGCAAAGGCTCGCGCAGCCGATAGCCCCTGCCCGGTACGCGGAACAGGTCGACGCCGGCCTCATCGAGGTTACGCATCGCCTGCCAGATTGAGGCACGGGATATGTTCAACTGCCGCGCCATATCCTCACCGGAATGGAATACCCCGTCAGATAGCAGGCGCAGCACAGCAAAGGTCAAGGGTTTCACAGCGAAGAATTCTGGTTGGATGGAAGCATGTTAGCACATGCGCCGAGCGGAAATAACAGCGCCCGTAGACGCTATTAACGCCCGCCATAAAAAACGAAACCCCCTGCAGCTTTCGCTGAGGGGGTCTGTCTTGTTGGGAGCCTGGCGGTGACCTACTTTCGCATGGGTAATCCACACTATCATCGGCGCACGTTCGTTTCACTTCTGAGTTCGGGA
>CAYGNO010000058.1:0-12120 GCA_964351305.1 uncultured Sulfuricella sp. | reverse complement strand
CCGGGCTGGATTTGCGGATGAACATTTCGGTGAACTGGACGATGGCCGCGATCACCACGATGAAGGACAGGGTGCGCAGATAGCTGAGGTCGTTGGGGATCAAAAGGTGGTGATCCACCAGGTAGCTCAGGCCGGAAGCCAGGGTGAGGACGAAGGCGGTCGCCGCGCCCATGCCGACGGCGGCGCCCAGCTTCTTGGATACACCCATGAAGGGGCACAGGCCAAGCATCTTGACCAGCACGATGTTGTTGACCAATACCGTGCCGATCAGAATGAAAAAGTAATGTTCCATCGTCGTCAGGCCGCTTTGATGTTCGCTATGAGGGGATTATCGGCCATTAAATTCCCTACTTGCAAGTTGCACAAAGGCTGGGTTTTACCCCAAAACCGCATCAGGGCTGATGCAAGCATAGCCGAGATCGGCAGCCAGGCCGGCATGGGTGACTTGTCCGAGATGCAGGTTGAGCCCCTTGCGCAGCCCGGCATCCGCTTTCAGCGCTTCCTTCCATCCCTTGCCGGCAAGGGCCAGCACGTAGGGCAGGGTGGCGTTGGTCAACGCCTGGGTGGCGGTGCGCGCACAGGCTGCCGGCATGTTGGTAACGCAGTAGTGCACCACATTCTCTTCAATATAGGTCGGGCTGGAATGGGTAGTCGGGTGGGAGGTTTCCGCGCAGCCGCCCTGATCGATCGCTACATCCACCAGCACCGAACCATGTTTCATCCTTTTGACGAGATTGCGGCTCAGGAGTTTCGGGGCGCGTTTGCCGGGCAGCAGCACCGAGCCAATCACGAGATCGGCCTCGCAAATTTGTTCCTCGATGGCGGAAGCCTCGGAGTAACGGGTTCGGAGGCGACCGCCGAACACGTCGTCGAGATAGCGCAGGCGTGGCAGGCTGATGTCCAGCAGGGTGACTTCCGCGCCGAGGCCCAGCGCCATCTTGGCGGCATTGGCGCCGACCGTGCCGGCGCCCAATACTGTTACCCTGCCCGGAAATACGCCGGGCACTCCTCCCAGGAGCACGCCGTTGCCGCCGTTGGCCAGTTGCAGCGCGGTGGCGCCGGCCTGGATGGCGATGCGCCCGGCCACTTCCGACATCGGTGTGAGTAGCGGCAGCGCACCCTGTGCGTCGGTGACGGTTTCGTAGGCGATGCCGATGATTTTCCGCCCCAGCAGCTGCCGGGTCAGCTCCGGGTCGGCTGCGAGGTGTAGGTAAGTAAACAGCACATGCTCTGCCCGGAGCAGCGGAATCTCGCCGGGTTGAGGTTCCTTGACCTTGACGATCAGCGGGCAGGCGTAGGCTTCGGAGGGCGTGTCGACTATCCTGGCGCCGGCAGCCAGATAGAGTTCGTCGCTGAAACCGATGCGCTCGCCGGCGCGGGTTTCCACCCGCACCTCGTGGCCGGCGTCGGTCAAGGCGCGCGCCCCGGCTGGAGCGATGCCGACGCGGTATTCGTGATCCTTGATTTCTTTGGGGACGCCGATCAGCATGTCGTGCTTACCTTTGCTTGCAGGACATGCATTCCGCGCTTTCGATCTCGCGCACGGCTTCCGCCACCAGCTCCGGGCCGCGGTAGATAAAGCCGGAGTAGAACTGCACCAGGCTGGCGCCGACCCGGATCTTTTCAGCGGCATCGAGCCCGCTCATGATGCCGCCCACCCCGATAATCGGGATTTTCCCCTGCAAGGCAATGGAGAGCTGCTTGATCACCGCGTTGGATTTCTTGCGCACCGGCGCGCCGGAAAGCCCGCCGGTTTCCTCGGCGTACGGCAGCCCTTCCACGCCTTCGCGGCCGATGGTGGTGTTGGTGGCGATCACGCCGTCGATCTGATATTTGAGCAGCAGGTCGGCGATCATGATGATCTGCCCGGTGTCGAGGTCGGGCGCGATCTTGAGCGCCAGCGGCACGTATTTGCCGTGTTGCCCGGCGAGCGCCTTCTGTTCGGCCTTCAGCGCGGCAAGCAGATTTTCCAGCTCGTCCGACTGCTGCAGCTGGCGCAGGTTCTGGGTGTTGGGCGAGGAAATGTTGACGGCGACATAGCTGGCGTAGGGATAGACCTTGCGCAAGCAGATCAGGTAATCGTCAACGGCCTTCTCGATCGGCGTGTCGAAGTTCTTGCCGATGTTGATGCCGAGGATGCCCTGGTAGCGGCTGCGTTTGACGTTTTCCACCAAGGCATCGACCCCCTTGTTATTGAAGCCCATGCGGTTGATGATCGCCTCCGCTTTGGGCAGCCGGAACAGGCGTGGCTTGGGGTTGCCGGGCTGGGGGCGGGGAGTGGCCGTGCCGATTTCAATAAAGCCGAAACCGAGCGCGCCGAGCGCCTCGATATAGTCGCCATCCTTGTCCAGCCCGGCTGCCAAGCCTACCGGGTTGGGGAAGGTCAGGCCCATCACGGTGCGGGGCGTGGTTTTGATGCGCGGCGCAAGCAGGCACAGCAGACCCAGCCGGTGGGCATCCTTGATGGCGCGCATACCAAGGCCGTGGGCGGTTTCAGCGTCGAGGCTGAAGAATATGGAGCGGATGAATGAGTACATGCGGGGTATTTTACCTCCTGCCCTATTATTATTTCGACCTTATTGAAAAGAAAGGCTTTACTGCGTATACTTGTTCAATAAATAGCACAGGTAAAATATTGTGCGCGTCGTGAATTTCTCCGAGGCTCGCAACAGCCTCAAAACCGTTATCGATCAGGTGATCGACGATGCCGACTACACGGTGATCGCCCGGCGCGATGCGCCTGATGCGGTCGTGATGTCGCTTGACACCTTCAACAGCCTGATGGCGACCGTCCATCTGCTGGCGTCGCCTGCCAATGCAGCTCATCTGGCCCGTTCCATCGAGCAATACCGCCAGGGCAAGCTGACTCAGCAGGGACCGGTCGATGCCTAGTCGTATTGCCTGGACGCAGGCCGCCTGGGAGGACTGCCAGTACTGGCAGGGGCAAGACCGCAAGACCCTGAAGCGGATCAACAACCTGATCCAGGATTGCCTGCGCGAACCCTTCGACGGCATTGGCAAGCCCGAGCCTCTAAAAGAAAGCCTCTCCGGCTTTTGGTCGCGCCGCATCGATGAAGCCAACCGCCTGGTCTATCGAGTCGACGGTGGCGATTTGGTCGTTATTGCCTGCCGCTATCGCTACGGTTGATCAAAGGCAGTTCCATTAAATAGAAATATCTAAAAAATGAAACCGCTCAAATACATCATTATTGTTTTTGCCCTTAGCTGGACAACCGCCGCCCTGGCAGGTGAACCGCTGGGTTTTGGCTTGTCGAAAAAATATTGTCTGGGAGATGTTTGTCTTGGCGAAGCAGATGCAGACCGTCCCGAGTTGAAAATAGGCGAGGCATTAAGGAAAGCGGCCCGATACAAGAAGATTCCCATTTGCAACAGTTCGGATGCCTCGGTGTACTTGCGGGATGTAAAATTCAGGAATGGCACGCAAGGGATCATCTACCTGCTTGCCGACCCCGGCAATCCGAATGCCCGGCCAGAAAAATATTTTCGCATCAGCAGCATCACCGTGAAATTCGACCCGTTCCTTTCGGCGGATGTGGTCAAGGAACTTCAGCAAAAGATTGCCGATCGTTACGGCATGGAACGCTCAAGTTCATATGGCTTTGGGGTCAGGGACGGAAAGCGGACTATCAGTTTGACGGTTTCCCCCTGGGAATCGAGGATTGCCGTTAGTGGCATAGATAACCCGGAGTTTCAGGCCCAGCCCGGATGCTCGCCAAAACCGCCGAACCTGTAAACTCGGCAGGCGTAGGGCACAATAACCAACGGGCGCTGCGCCGCATGTTTCTCGAATACGGCGCAATGCGCTACGCTTTATGCGGGTTACTTGCATCTACCCAGCGAACCGCCGCCGCAAATCTTGCCGTCCACCCATATCGCGCCTTTCAGCAAGGCGCCATGAGGGTTTCGAGGTTGTCCGCGCCGAAAGTGGCGCCCATGTTCTGGATCACGGGAATCATGGTGGCACCGACAGCATCACCAGCAAGCCCCACGGATCGGCCTTGACCGCCTTGGTGGCGACGATGGCGACGTACTGGAACACCCCGCTTTTCTGGGTGATCGCCACCAGCACCATCATCCCGGTGGGCAGGGCGATGGTGTTGAAGTCGATGCCGGAAAAAGCTTCGGTCTGGTGCAGCACCCCGGACAAGATCATCACCCCGGCGCCGATCAGCGCGACGATGGAACGGTTGATCTTTTCCGTGACGATCACGGCATAGGTGAGCGCGAAAACCGCCAGCGAAACCAGCGGTGGGCTCAGGCCGAAAATCACCTGGCTCATGCTCGCTGCGCTACCGTGCATGCTCTGCCTCAGCCTCGCGCACCAGATAGTCGAGCAGGGCGCGGCGGCTCAACATGCCGCGCAGCTTGCCATCCGCGCCGACCACCGGCAGCGGTGAATGGTTTCGGGTCAGCAGCAAAGCCGCTTCCAGTATCGGGCAGTTTTCTTCCAGCACCGGCGTGGCGGTTTTCGCCACTTCCCGTACCGCCCGTTTTTCCAGGTCGTGCAAATGGGCGGTCAGCAACCGGGTGGCATCCCCGGCGAACTTCAGGTCAGGCAGCCCATGTTCACCGAGGGCGGTAGGGGATTCGGGCTATTGCCATAAAGGCGTCGGTCGCCGGTCAGAATTAATCATCGCAGCGGCTTAATCCAGAAAAAGGTCAGAAATGGTCGCGCAGCTCTTCGGGCGGCAGGGGGGGGATTTCGTCCAGGTGCCGCTTGTGGGTATTGGCGTAGATTGCGTGCAGGCGGTTGTCGCGCGTGTGCAAGGGTGTATTCAGATTATCCTGCTGAATTTCCTCGGCGAAATGGATCAGGCCGAGCCGGATGCGTTCAAGTAAATTGCTTTCGAGACGGTAACCTTGGGCTGACAGAATACTCTCCAGTTCCTGCAGCTTGTGCTCGGCAATACAATAGGTCACCACCACGCTACTGTCGTCGGCACCCATTATGGCCTCGACGTTCTCCAGTCCTCTGAGAATATCTGCAACAATCCTGACCTCGGCGGTGCTCAGCCCGGAAAATGAAATTCTGCGGGTTTTAGTCAGTTCGGGATCGGGATGGATTTTGTCTGTCATGATTGTAGGGCCCATTTCGATTCAGCCTAGCACCGCATTCTTTTGGGGTCAACTTTCCGCAATCTCTTCTTCACCCTCGGTTTTGGCTTTGCGCTTCACCATTTTCGGGTCGCAGGTGATGGGGCGGTAGATTTCGATGCGGTCGCCATCCGCGAGCGCGGCGTCGAGTTTGGCGAGTTTGCTGAAGATGCCGACTTTCTGCTGCTCCAGGTCGATTTCGGGGAACTGTTTGAGGATGCCGGAGCGTTCGATGGCATCCTTGACGGTGGCGCCATCGGGCGCTTCGGTGGCGAGCCAGACCTGGCGGGTTGGCGAGGCGTAGGCGATGCTGATTTTCATCGATTTTTCCTCATGCGGCACTGTGCGCGCCGCCCATCTGGATGGCTTTGCCGGCGCGTACGTCCAGCATGCGTTTGGCCACCACCAACAGGCCGAGGACCAGAAACCCGCCGGGTGGCAGGACCATCATCAATATGCCTGTGTCAGCGGGCAGCAAGCGCATTTCCATGAACTTGAAGGCGGGCCCAAACAGTAGCGATGCGTCGGCGAACAGAGTCCCTGCGCCAACGATTTCGCGCACCGCGCCGATCAGGGTGAGCGCGATGGTGAAGCCGAGACCCATGAAGAGGCCGTCCACCAGCGCGGGCAACGTCGGGTTCTTGCCGGCGAAAGACTCCAGGCGGGCAAGCGGCAGGCAGTTGGACACAATCAGGGGAATGAACATGCCCAGCACCTTGTAAAGCTCGTGCATCCAGGCATTCATGAAGAGGTCCACCAGCGTTACCATGGAGGCGATGACCAGGATGAACACCGGGATGCGCACTTCCTGGGTGATGCGGCTACGGAACATGCCCACCAGCATGCTGGATGCAGCCATCACCACCGCCGTTGCCAGCCCCATGCCCAGCGCGTTGGTGGCGCTGGTGGTCATGGCCATGGCCGGGCACAGGCCGAGCAACATGGCGAGCACGCCGTTGTTTTCCCACAGGCCGTCGCGGACGATGGTCTTGTATGGTGTGGCCATTTAATGAGCCTCCTTCTTGGGCGCCTTGCCGGCGGCGATGTCCATCATTTGTTCCTTGTTGGCGGCGAACAATTCAAGCCCTCTGCGGATGGCGTCAATAATGCCGCGAGGCGTAATGGTGGCGCCGGTGAACTGGTCGAACTGGCCGCCGTCCTTCTTCACCTTCCATTTGTCGGGTGGCGGGTTGCCGAGGCTCAGGCCGGTGAAGCGCAGTATCCAGTCGCTTTTCTTTACTTCCATCTTGTCGCCCAGTCCGGCGGTCTCCTTATGGGCGAGGACGCGTACGCCAAGGATATTGCCCTGGGTATCCAGGCCCAGCATGAGTTTCATTTGGCCGGCATAGCCCGAGCCAAATATCTCGTAGGCTATGCCGGTCACCTTGCCTTCCTTGGTGGCGCGATAGACCGTGATTTCCTTGTCGCGCTCGTTCTTCATGGTGATGGCATCCGTGACCAGATTGTTGTCGTGGATGCTGGCCGGGATTACCTCGCTGAGCGAATTCAGCCGGTCTTCCAGCGCGCGCGCGGCGATATCATCCACGGTAATGCTGTCGCTAATGGCGAGCACGATCCCGAAACCCAGGCAAAATGTGCCCAGTATCATCCCATGGCGCAACACGTGCTGTGCTTTCATGGTTTTTCCTCGCCCAGCGGCAGAGGTTCGCCCTTGCGGTTGCGCCCGAACGCGCGCGGGCGGGTATATTGATCGATAATGGGTACCAGCGCATTCATCAGCAGAACCGCGAAAGCCACGCCTTCGGGGTAGCCGGCGAAGGTGCGGATGAGCCAGATCAGCACGCCGCAGCCGAGACCGAATATCAGCTGTCCCTTTTTTGACACCGGCGATGTGACATAGTCGGTGGCGATGAAGAATGCCCCCAGAAAGGTGGCGCCGGATACCAGATGGAAGGTGCCGGAGGCAAAGCGGGCAGGATCGACGGCGTGGAATATCGCACCCATCAGGAACACTCCACCCATTACGCTCAGCGGAATGTGCCACGAAATGATGCGCTTTGCCATCAGGAACAGGCCGCCGGCAAGTATCAGTATCGCCGAGGTTTCGCCCAGGCTACCGGCGCGGTAGCCCAGCAACATGTCCATCAGGTCGGGCGCCTGCGCCATGGATTGCGACACCGGAATGCCGCGAGTCAGTTCGGTCTTGACATGGCCAAGCGCCGAAGCTGCGCTTACTGCATCGGGCATCTGGCCGCCGAAAGTGATGGCAATAGCGTCGAAAAATCCCGGTGCGCCAGCCGAGAACAGCGGGTGCGGCATGACCCAGACGGTCATCGCCACGGGGAACGATATCAGCAGGGCGACGCGTGCCACCATGGCGGGGTTGAATACATTCTGGCCGATGCCGCCAAAGGGATGCTTGGCCAGGGCGATGGCGAAAATCGCCCCCAGCACGCCGATCCACCAAGGCGCCCAGGGCGGCAGGCTCATCGCCAGCAGCCAGCCGGTCAACACCGCCGAGTAGTCGCTGAGCGTCGCCCTCGCCGGCTGGCCGCCCAGTGCCAGGCAGCCCGCTTCTACTGCCACGCAGGAGCCGATGGTGACGGTAAATAGCAGGATCGCAGGCCAGCCGAACAGGTAGAGGTTGAAAGCGGTGGCCGGGATCAGCGCCAGCAGCACCGTGAACATGATTTTTTGAACGCTGCTGGCCTGGTGGGTGAACGGCGCGCTGTGGCTGATGGATCTGAAGCTCATGCTGGGGTTCCGTCCTTTTCTTTGGCGGCGGCAACAGCGGCAGCCTGGGCTTTTTTGGCGGCCAGGAGGGCGGCTTTTTCCGCAGCGGCTTTTTCCACGCGCAGGGCGTGCGCTTCGGCCAGCATCCGGGTCTGTTCGATCTTGCGCTTTTCGCGATCCTGTGCGTTGATCATGCCCTTGGCGTAGTTGAAATAGTGCACCAGCGGGATATGCGACGGGCACAGCCAGGAACAACTGCCGCAGGAAACGCAGTCCATTACCCCGAGCTGGGCGGCGACTTTAAAATTGTCCTTGCGGATGAAGGCGGCCATTTCTACCGGGCTCAGCCCGCACGGGCAGATTGTTATGCAGACGCCACAGCGGATGCAGGTGCTGGCCGGCTGCTGGTTGATCTCTGCGGCGGTGAGCGCCAGGATGCCCGACATGCCCTTGACCACCGGCACGTCCAGTCCGGGCAGCGGTTGGCCCATCATCGGCCCGCCGTTGACCAGGCTTTCGGGTTCGACGGAGAATCCGCCGCAGAAGGCGATCAGGTCGGCCACCCGGGCGCCGATCGGCACCTCGATATTATTCGGTTCGCGCACTGCGTTACCGCTCACCGTCACCACGCGAGAGATCAGCGGGCGGCCGTAGCGCACGGCATGATGCACGGCGCGGGCGGTGGCGACGTTGTGCACCACCACGCCGATGTCGGCGGTGAGTTTCTTTGCCGGCGTTTCGCGCCCGGTGATGGCCTGCGCCAGATGGCGCTCGGAGCCCATCGGATATTGCACCGGCACGCCCGCTACCTCGACCTCGGAAAAGGGGGAAGCGGCCCGTGTCATGGCATCGATTGCCTGGGGCTTGTTCTGTTCGATGGCGATGACCACCCTGGGCACGCCCAGCGCATGGGCCATGATGCGAGCGCCGTCGACTACCTCGTCGGCGTGCTCGCGCATCACCCGGTCGTCGCAGGTCAGGTAGGGTTCGCATTCGGCGCCGTTGAGGAGCAGGATTTCCAGCTTTTTCTGGGTGCCGAGGTTGAGTTTTATTGCCGAGGGGAAGGCTGCTCCTCCCATGCCGACGATGCCTGAAGCGGCGACGCGCTCGTTGATGGCGTGCGTGTCCGCTGCGAAGGGATCGATGATGGGTTCGGGGAGCTCGCCCCACTCGTCCTTGCCATCGGGTTCGAGGATGATGGTGGTCTGCGCCAGCCCGGAAGGGTGGGGCGCAGCGATGGCGGTGATGGCCTTGATGCGGCCCGAGGTGGGCGCGTGCTGGGGAGCGGACACCGTGCCGCCGCTACGCGCGATCATCTGCCCCTTTTTGACCGGGTCGCCCTCATTCACCAGTACTTCGGCCGGCGCGCCGATGTGCTGCTGCAGGGGGATGTAGAGCGCGGCGGGCATGGGCAATGCGACGATGGCCCTCTCGCTGGACAGATCCTTGCGGTAGTCGGGATGGATGCCGCCTCGGATGGGGAAAAGCTTCATTTTTAATCGCCCTCTTTAATGCGCGGCATGCTGGTTTTCGGGCTTGGCCCAATGCCAACTGCCCAGCGTCATCGGGATAGTGCGCATCACGATCGCGTCGGTGGGGCAGACCTTGACGCATTTTTCGCAGCCGTGGCAGGCATCGACGATCACCGCATGCATCAGCTTGTTCGCGCCCATGATGGCGTCCACCGAGCATTCCTTGATGCAGCGCGTGCAGCCGATGCAGAGGTCCTCGATGATGA
Source organism: uncultured Sulfuricella sp. (assembly GCA_964351305.1). Classification (GTDB taxonomy): domain Bacteria; phylum Pseudomonadota; class Gammaproteobacteria; order Burkholderiales; family Sulfuricellaceae; genus Sulfuricella. The sequence goes on along the minus strand of CAYGNO010000058.1, from coordinate 2,573 downwards.
AGGCGTATTCCGGTACTTTTTCCTCATGCCCGGACAGATCGGCGGTGACGCCCAGCTTCCTGGCAAGCACTTCGATCACTGCCTTGCCGCCGGGCGTGCACAGGGTTATCGGCGCCTCGCCCTTCGCCAGCGCCGCTGCGTACTGGCCGCAGCCGACATAGCCGCACTGGCCGCATTGCGAACCGGGCAGCATCTCCTTCAATTCCTCCTCCAGCGGATCTTCCTCCACAGCGAGAAAATAGGCTGCCGCGCCGAGTATGCTGCCGAGTGTGACGCCCATTATCGTGAGACTGCCGACCGCTAATAACATAGTCAGGCTCCTAAGCCAATGAAAGTGACGAGTGATGTGCCAGAGGTTTATTCTTCACATCTCACCCCGTCGCGGTCATTCCGGAAAAACCCATGAACGCCAGCGCCAGCAGGCTGGCGACGATAAATCCGATCGGCGGGCCGGCGAACAGGCGCGGGATATCGGCCAATGCCATTCGTTCGCGCAGCCCGGCAAAAATAACCATCACCAGGCTATAGCCGACGGAGGAAGCAAAGCCGAACAGCGTGGCGCTAATGAAATTCATTCTGTGCTCGACCAGCAGGATGGCAATACCCAGCACAGCGCAATTGGTCGTGATGAGCGGCAGGTAGATGCCCAGCATCTGGAACAGGTGCGGCGATACCTTTTTCACCGTTAACTCGGTGAACTGCACGGCGGCGGCGATCACCATGATGAAAGTCACCGTGCGCAGATACCACAGGTTATAGGGCTCCAGCAAATAGGTTGCGACGGCCCAGTCAGCCATCGACGAGACGGTGATTACGAAAGTGGTCGCCATGCCCATGCCGACCGCGGTGTCGATGCGCGTGGTGACGCCCATGAACGAGCACAGACCGAGAAAGCGGGCCAGGATGACGTTGTTGACCAGTGCCGCGCTCACCATCAGAAGGATGTATTCTTTCATGCCTCGGCCTCTAGGTTATTTTGCAGGTGCCGCCCGTATTGGCGCGACGAATGAAGCGGGGGGCGAGGTCGCCTCGGGACGCTAGATGGCCGGCGCTCAGGCGCGAGATGCCAAGACCGAGCGCCAGTCCGGCGACCATGGCGGCCATGGTGATGCCATCGCTGCCGGCGGCCCATTGCGCCATTATGCCTGCTCCCAGCATGGTGCCAAGCGGAATGGCATAGGCGGTGAGCGAAGCCTTGAGCAGCGTATTCTCGCGGATGCCGACCACCACGCGTTCGCCGACAACCAGTCCGGGATGATTTTCAAGCGAGAAGCGGCGGGCTTCGAGCCGGTTGGCGGTAGTGCCGATACCCCCCCTGGCGCCGCAGGCCGAGGATGAGGCGCAACTGCCGCAGCTGGTGGTCTGTTCCGGTTCCAGCCAGACCATGGTGCCTTCCACCGCAACAACATGGGCGATGCCCTCGACCATGTCGGGGGCGCTGAAATCCATCGGGCTTTCCTCGGTGGCGTTCACGGTCAGGACACCACGGTGGAAACCACGCCTTCGGGTGTGACGTAGATGGCCTTCGTGCCGCCAGCCGCCCGGAGGATGGCGAGTCGGCGCTCGACCGGCGCCATCAGCATGGCGGCGGAGAGACCGTCTGCGATGGTGCCGGTTTTGGCGATGACCGAGACCCCCAGCAGCGCGGGCGCAGTGCGTCCGGTGCGGGTGTCGATCAGGTGGGTGAAGGCGCCGGCAGGATCGAACAGGGTGCCATAGCCACCCGAAGTGGATACGCACTGGTCCACCACTTCCAGCGTGGCCACCGTGCTGTTGGGGTTTGCGGGATTGGCGATGCCGATGCGCCAGGCCGAGCCATCAGGCTTGGTCGATAAGGCGCGCGGCTCGCCCATGTCCACCAGCATGTGCTCGAAGCCATGGGCGCGCAGCACATCGGCGACGCGGTCGGTGATATAGCCCTGGGCGCCGCTGTTGAGCGTCAGGCCCATGCCGGGATGGGCGAAAGCGATGCGCTGGCGGCTTGAGTCCACCTCGACTGCGCGCCAATCCACCAGGGCGAGCGCAGCGGCAACGTCGTGCTGAGCCGGCCCGGCGGGGTCGGGATGCGCGGCAGTGAAATGGCGAAAATAGGTTTGCCACAGCGGTTGCACTGTGGGGTCGTAGATGCCGTCGCTGATTCTGGCCAGCGACAGGGCGTGGGTCAGCAGGGCGATGAAATCGGCGGGGGCATTTTCCAGCACGCCGTCGCGGTTGAGCGCGGTGATGGCGCTGTCGGCGCGGTAGACACTGAAAATAGCCTCCAGTCGTTTCAGTTCGTCCAGCCCGGCGGCGATGGCTGCGCGCGCCTGCGCTTCGTCGGTGTGGTAAAGCTGGATGGAGGCCGGCGCTCCCAGCGCGGTGCCTTCCCAGCGTACCGGTCTGGCCTGGGAACCCCCTGCTCTCAGCAGCAATGGCAGGCCGGCAGCGGCGGCGGCGATGGTGATGAAGCGGCGGCGAGACATGACGACAGGCATAATGTACGACCTCGACAAATAACTAGTGAGTTTTACGCGGCGAATCCTTTTTGTTTTATATCTTATATAAGAGATATAAAACAAGTTCCGATTGCGCAA
>CAYGNO010000057.1:0-12155 GCA_964351305.1 uncultured Sulfuricella sp. | reverse complement strand
GCCAAGGCCGAGTTCGTCGAAATCAGCTCGGCGGGCATCCGCGAGTCTCACGTCCACGACGTGCAGATCACCAAGGAAGCTCCCAACTACCACGTCGAGTAACGGGTGATGAGAGATGAGTAATGGGTGTATAACCCATTACTCCGACATTACCCATTCCCCATCACTCATCACCGGCCTCGTCACCATGCACCAGAAAATCCTCATCCTCGATTTTGGTTCCCAATACACCCAACTGATTGCCCGTCGGGTGCGCGAATCCAGCGTTTACTGCGAGCTGCATCCCTACGATGTGAGCGAACAGTTCATCCGTGATTTCAAGCCCCAGGGCATCATCCTCTCCGGCGGGCCGTCCTCGGTCTACGAGGAGGAAACGCCGCGCGCGCCGGACATCGTGTTCAACCTGGGCGTGCCGGTGCTCGGCATCTGCTACGGCATGCAAACCATGGCGGCGCAATTGGGCGGCAAGGTGGAAAACGCGTTGCATCGCGAGTTCGGCTATGCCGAGGTGCGCGCCCAGGGCCATTCCGCGCTGTTGCGCGATATTCAGGACCGGATCAACGAGGAAGGCCACGGCCTGCTCGACGTGTGGATGAGCCACGGCGACAAGGTGACGGAACTGCCTCCGGGCTTCAAGGCAATCAGCTCCAACGCGGCTACGCCGATCGCCGGCATGGCCGACGAAGCCCGCCATTTTTACGGCGTGCAGTTTCATCCCGAAGTGACCCATACCCTGCAAGGTAAGGCCCTGTTCGAGCGTTTCGTGCATGGCATCTGCGGTTGCGGCTACGACTGGAACATGCCGGATTATGTCGAAGAAGCGATCGGCAGAATCCGTTCCGAAGTGGGTTCGGATGAAGTCATCCTCGGTTTGTCCGGCGGCGTCGATTCCTCGGTAGTGGCTGCCCTGCTGCATCGCGCCATCGGCACGCAGCTTACCTGCGTGTTCGTGGATAACGGCTTGCTGCGCCTGAACGAAGCCGAGCAGGTGATGAAGACCTTCGCCGATAATCTCGGCGTCAAGGTCATCCACGTCGATGCCGGCGCGGAATTCATGAAGCATCTGTCCGGGGTGACCGACCCTGAACAGAAGCGCAAGATCATCGGTCGCGAATTCGTCGAAGTGTTCCAGAGCGAATCGGCAAAACTGCCGAACGCCAAGTGGCTGGCGCAGGGCACCATCTACCCGGATGTGATTGAATCGGCCAGTTCCAAGACTAAGAAGGCCCACACCATCAAGTCGCACCACAATGTCGGCGGCCTGCCCGATACCCTGCACCTCAAGCTGCTGGAGCCGCTGCGCGAGCTGTTCAAGGATGAGGTGCGTGAGCTCGGCGTCGCGCTCGGCCTGCCCCATGACATGGTCTACCGCCATCCTTTCCCAGGACCGGGACTTGGGGTGCGCATTCTGGGCGAAGTGAGGCCGGAGTTCGCCGAGTTGCTGCGCCGCGCCGATGCCATTTTCATCGAAGAGTTGCGCGCATCGGGCTGGTATGAAAAAACCTCGCAGGCTTTTGCCGTGTTTCTGCCCGTGAAAGCTGTCGGGGTGATGGGCGACGGCCGCACCTATGATTACGTGGTCGCGCTGCGCGCAGTGCAGACCCAGGACTTCATGACCGCTCACTGGGCAGAGCTGCCCTATACGCTTCTGGGCAAAGTCTCCAACCGCATCATCAACGAAGTGCGCGGCATCAATCGCGTCGTCTACGACATCTGCGGCAAGCCGCCCGGAACGATCGAGTGGGAATAAGCGTGCCCTGAGCCGTTTGCTTCTTGAGCAATGCGGCCTCAATGGCCAGTAGCTGAAAGCCTGGAGCAGGTGGGGTTCATTTTTCGGCTGCTTGCTGGACCAATATCCACGGTCTGACAACTACTGCCCATAAGGTGGCCTCTGTTTTCAGCCAGTCCTTCGCCTGTGCATCGGATACCTTGTCAACTCGCTTCTCGAGCATCCATTGTTCGATCAGCGCCTTGTTGTCATTCGAGATTTGGATGGCGACTTCAACCAGGTCCAAATCCTCGCTAACCGCAATGACCGTTCCGGCGGCAAAAAAACGGAGTAGTTCCGTCCAAGCGATCTGCGATGTTTCCCCGTTCAATTTGGCGCGGAGGATGTCGGTTTGATGAGGTAACTCTGGCACTTGTTGCGTTCCTGTTTTTCGGGTTGGGTTAACGAGGGACTGTACGCCATTTTATGCCTGTATTCAGCCTGCAATTTTACTTCGAGCGGTAAAGGCGTGACCATCCCCATGGAACTGTGATAATTTTACTTTCCTATGGAAAATGATTCACTCGATACGCGTTTCATGCGTGAAGCGCTCATGCTTGCCCGCGATGCTTGGGCAGCGGGGGAGGTGCCCGTCGGCGCGGTGGTGGTGAGAAATGGCGAGATTGTCGGGCGCGGGTTCAATGCGCCGATTTCGCGCCACGACCCCAGCGCCCATGCGGAAATCATGGCCTTGCGCGATGCAGCCGGGAATCTCGGCAATTACCGGCTGGTCGGTTGCTCCCTTTACGTTACCCTGGAACCCTGCATCATGTGCATGGGTGCGATTTTTCACGCTCGTGTCGAGCGGGTGGTGTATGGTGCTTCCGATCCGAAAACCGGCGCTTGCGGCAGCATCATCGATCTTCCTGCCGAAACCCGGCTGAACCACCATGCCGAGGTAGTGGGTGGGATTCTGGCGGACGAATGTGGCGGCCTGTTGAGCGGTTTTTTTGCGCAGCGGCGCGGAAAGGGTAACGGTGCGGATTAGGATAGTCGTTGCCGATCAAGCCCTGGAATTGTTCGATGATCAGGACGCACTGATCAGGCGCTATAGCGTTTCCACTGCCCAGAACGGGGTCGGCGAGGAGAGCGGCAGCTACTGCACGCCGCGCGGGCCGCACATTATTCGCGCCAAGATCGGGGCGGGCCGGCCCGTCAACAGCGTGTTCGTCAAACGCCGGCCGACCGGGGAGGTTTATACGCCGGAACTGGGCGCGCAATCTCCCGGTCGCGACTGGATTCTCACCCGTATTCTCTGGCTTTCAGGCTGCGAGCCGGGCAGAAACCGGCTCGGGAGCGTCGATACCATGCGCCGCTACATTTACATCCACGGCTCGCCAGACGGAGCGGAGATGGGCGTGCCCGGCTCGAAGGGCTGCGTGCGGATGCAAAATGAGGATATTCTGGACTTGTTTGACCGGGTGGCTATCGGCATCCCTGTTGAGATAGTTGAAGCTGCGTAAAGCCTGAAAACGCGTGCCCCCAACTTAATTTGACTACCCGGCCTTTGGATTTTATTATCCCATGCATGATTCAGCCTAGGGGTTTATACTCGTTCCGCCTAGGGGATATTACGATAAAGTTATTTCATGGATGCGAGGGTTTGAAGCATGAATAAGGCGCTAAGCAGTTTCAACAATATGAAGATATGGGTTCGCCTTGTCCTCGTGATCTGGCTGATGCTGGTTCTGGCCTGGACCGGGATGATCTACTGGGCGTCGATGAAAAGCCGGGAAACCGCGATCAAGCAGGCGGAAAATTTCTCCAACAGCGTCCACAAAATGACCATGGCCAGCCTGACCGGGATGATGATTACCGGCACCATTGCCCAGCGAGCGGTCTATCTCGACCAGATCAAGCAATCCGACGAAATCAAGGCGTTGCGGGTGATCCGCAGCGACGCCGTGGCCAAGCAGTTTGGCGTGGGCTCGGCGGACGAGGGGAAAATGGATAACGTCGAGAAAAAGGTTCTGGAATCCGGCAAACCTTATTACCAGGTTCAGCAAAACTCCTTCGGCGAGAGCCTGAGGGCCGTGATCCCGGCGATTGCGCAGAAAAACTATCTGGGCAAGGACTGCCTGATGTGCCACATGGTGCCGGCCGGAACCGTGCTTGGCGCGGTGAGCATGAACATCTCGCTGGAGAAGGAAAACGCAGCGGTAAAGGATTTCAGCATCCAGATTTTTGTGGCGGCAGTGATTATGAGCATTCCGCTGCTCCTGTTCATTTACCTGTTTATTACCAAGTTCGTGACCAGACCTCTTGACCGCATGACCCATGGTTTGAACGACATCGCGCAGGGAGAGGGGGACTTGAGCCGTCGCCTGGAAGTGACCAGTACGGATGAGATTGGCGTAGCATCGCAGGTCTTCAACCAGGTGATGGAGAAATTCAGCGATCTGATCAGGCATGTCAGCGGCTCGGCCGTCCAGGTTTCCGCCGCCGCCAAGGAACTTTCCGCCGGCGCGCAGCAGATCGCGCACGGCTCCGACCAGCAAAGCGAGAAATCCGCAGCCACTGCTACCTCTGTGAGCGAAATGGCCGCGCGTATCGGTTCGGTCGCGTTGAGCACTGAACAGGTACAGCGCCACGCACAAGAAAGCCAGGATCGCACGTGGGAGGGCAACGAAAGCATGTCCAGCCTGGTCGGCGAGATCGATCAAGTGGAAAACGCGGTACGCGGCATCGCCACGTCGGTGGAAGAATTCGTGCGCAGTACCAATACCATTACCGTGATGACACGCCAGGTCAAGGAAATCGCCGAGCAGACCAATCTTTTGGCGCTTAACGCAGCCATCGAGGCGGCGCGTGCCGGCGAACAAGGGCGCGGTTTCGCGGTGGTGGCGGATGAGGTGAGAAAACTTGCCGAGAAATCAGCTAGTTCGGCGAATGAAATCGATAGCGTGACCCAGTTGCTTACCCGGCAGTCGTCCATGGTCGATATATCCATTCGGGAGGGCATGCAACATTTGAACACCAGCATGGATGTGATGGAGAATGTGGCGGTCGTGCTGTCCACCGCGGGCGAATCGGTGCATGCGGTGAATTATGAGTTGAGCAGTATCGTGTCAGCCACCGAGGAGCAGCGCACTGCGGGCAACGAGGTCGCCGCCAACGTCGAGGCGATTGCCAAGATGGCGGAGGAGAACGCGCTCGCCAACAAAGAGGCCATGCTGGCGGCGCAGAAACTCGAACGCTTGGCGGATGATTTGCAGGAACTGGTTGGCCGCTTCAAGATTTAATCTGGTTGAGCTTTGAAGGTTCTTACTTGTTCCCCGAACTGTCGCAAATCAGCGGCGTTTGGGCGTGGCGCATAACGCAGTGCGATATAAAGCTCGCTGATCGATGCCGCGCTCAATGCCAGATCGGAGCGCAACATTGCCGTACGTTTGGCGAAATCCGCCGGGCCTTCGTTGGGCTGGCGGACAATCCCGATGCGTGCCAGCTTGCGGCAAAAGCGCTGATAGATTGCAGTGGCCGGGTCTGCGCCAACCGGGATGCGTCGCCATAGCATAAAGCCGGAAAATGCCAGCAGCAGCGCCCCAACGCCAGCCGCCAGGCCGACCGCCATCTCCTTCCACGAGGCCATCTCGAACCCCAGGCGCGACAGCAAGTCATATTGCCGTTCCTGCCCGTAGCCCAGCACCCACTGGTTCCAGTCGTTGTTCAGCGCATCCCAGGCCATTCGCAATTGCATCAGCCAGGCACTATCCACCCGTGCCAGCAGTGGAAGCGGTTCGCCTGCCGGAAGCGCGGCAGCAAGGCCGGATTCTATTCGTCGCGGGGCAACCGCCGCAGTCGGGTCAACGCGTATCCAGCCCCGGTTTTTGAGCCAGACTTCGGCCCAGGCGTGGGCATCGGACTGGCGCACGGTCAGGTAATTGCCAAACGGGTTGGATTCTCCGCCCTGATAGCCTGTTACCACGCGGGCTGGCACGCCCGCCGCGCGCATCAGGAATACGAAACTGCCGGCGTAGTGCTCGCAGAAACCGCGTCGGGTATCGAACAGGAATTCATCCACCGAATCGGCTCCGAGCAGCGGCGGGGTGAGGCTATAAAAGAAGGCCTCGCTGCGAAACAGTTCCAGGGCGCGACGCACTACTTCCCCATCGTCCTTCGCGGCGAGCTTCCAGGCATTCGCCATCTCCCGTGTCTTGAGGTTGCCGAATGAGGGTAGCCGCAGCGAGCGGTTTATTTCTGTCGCGCCGGGATTGAGGCCGGCCTGGTAATCTGGATAGGATATTGCGCGATAGCGCAGGCGCTGCCTCACTGGCTGGTCGGCGAGGAGTTCATAACGGGCGCCAAGGCGGCTGGCGGGCGGCAGTTTGGCAGGCAGATCCAGCGCGAGCAGCCAGCGCTTGTTGTGCGGCTCTAGCGTCAGCGTGTAGCTGGCCGGATCGCCCGTTACGGCTATGTCGGCTGGTTTTGGGTCAGGCGCTGCCGCGGCCGCCCAGCGCCGCCCATCGAAGAAATCCAGAACCGGGCCGCGCCAGTAGCGCTGCTCCGGCTTGGGTGGCGGCCCATCGAAGGCCACGCGGAAAGCCACCGCGCCGGATTGACTCAACTTGCTGATGCTGCCGGGCGCCATGCTGTCGCTCAGCCCCGTCATTCCCTCGTAGGCATCGCTGGGCAGACCCCACAACGGACCCGGCACGCGCGGAAAAAACAGGAACAGCACCAGCATGACCGGCACGGCCTGCCCCAGCAGCACGGCGGCCAGGCGCAGTTGCTTGCGCGGTCCGATTTGCCTGCCTGGATGGTTGAGCCCGATCAGGGTGGTAGTGATGACCAGCACCACCAGCAACAGGTACAGGCCGGTAGGGATGGACTGGGAATAAAGGAAGTGGGTGATGACCAGAAAATAGCTGATGAAGATGGCCACCATGCTGTCGCGCAGCGTTTTCGATTCCAGCAGCTTGAGGGTCAGCATCGCGACCAGCAGGGAAACACCGGCATCGCGCCCGAGCAGCGTATGGTAGCTGGCGTAAATACCCGCTGCGGTGGCAGCGGCAAGCGCGATCAACAGCCAGCGGGCGGGCAGGCGAACCTGGACCAGGCGCATCGCGCCAACCGCCAGGCAGAGCAGGTTGATCCAGGCGGGCAGGCGCGGGGTGTGCGGGGCGATGGCAAGTGCTATCGCGGCCAGCAGCCAGGTGTTGTTATTTAGACGGATGCGCATTTTTATTAGCGTCAATGCCAAATAGCGCCAGCGCTTCCAGGCAGGTGCGCCGGTGCGCCTCGCCGTTGCCCGGAGCTATTATGGAGCAGGGAATCCGCAGGCCATAGCTCAGGCCGGCATTCTGCGCATCCAGCACCCAGCGGCACAGGCGGGAAAGGCGTGCCTCGGTGGCCATGCCGGCGAGGTCGTCCCAATCCAGCCAGAGTTCGGGCAGAGCCTGTCCGGAAAACTGCTTGGTCAGCATCCCCCGTCCCTGTGCCATGGCTTTCCAGGCAACGTGGCGCAGCGAATCGCCGGGGTGGTAGGGGCGCATTCCGCGAAAATCGTCGCTGCCTTCGGTCGCGATTGCCCTGTCGCCGCGTCCCTGAATGCCTGCAAGTTGGGGCAGAGGGGCGGCGTCCGGCTGCGGGTAGACGATGCAGGCCATGTCCAGGTCGAGCTTCGACCAGGCGCGGAACAGCCCCAGCGGGAATCGGCTTAACAGGGTGAAGCGTCCCAGTCGGAGGATGCCGCGCTGAGGGGCATGCAGAGCGAGTGCGGCGGTCACGGTTTCGCCGACGGGGATGTCAATGAACTGTGGGTACTGTTTTTCAAGCGTCACGCCGATGGCGAATCGTTCCGTGGCGCTGGAGCCGTTCAGGTAGAGGGCGAAACTCGCCTGCTGCCCGGCAAAGACCGGCATCGATTTGCCGGCGCGCACCGTGAGTTGGGCCAGGTTGCGGTAGGTGTGCAGGATAGAGACCAGCGCCATGCCGCCAAGCAGAAAGGTGAGAACGAAACCGAGACTCAGGGTGTAATTGATCGAGCCGACCAGCATCAGCAGCAGCACCACGGCGAACATCAAGCCATAGCGCGTGGGCAGGATGAAAATCCGCTGGCGGTCGAGGGTGACCGGCCCGCTCTCCACGTCGATCCGGTTGAAAATCCGCCGCCACACCGGGCGGTTGAAGAGTCGGAACATCATGACTCTGACAGGCTCCTAGGGAATGGCGACAGCGTCGAGCAGGCGTTGGGCGGGGCTGGATGCCTCGGCGCCCGTTTCGCCGTGAGCGAAGCGCAGGCGATGGCCGACCACGCTGGGCAGCACTACCTGGAGGTCTTCCGGCACGGCGTAGTCGCGGCCTTCCATCAGAGCCCAGGCCTGTGCGCCGTGCAGCAGAGCCAGGCCGGCGCGCGGCGACAGTCCGCAGTCGTAGAGCGGGGATAATCGGGTGAACGCGAGCAGGGCCTGGAGGTAGTCGAGCAGGGCAGCGGAAACATGCACGGAGCGGACGTCTTCCTGCAGGGCGGCCAGCCGTTTCCCGTCCATACAGGGTTTAAGCTGGGCGATCAGGCTGCTGCGGTCGCTTCCCTGGAGCAGGGCGCGTTCCGACTTCGCGTCCGGGTAGCCCAGATCGATCCGCATCAGGAATCGGTCGAGCTGCGATTCCGGCAGGGGGAAGGTGCCAATCTGGTGCATCGGGTTCTGCGTGGCGATGACGAAAAACGGCTCGGGCAGAGGGCGGGTTTCGCCCTCGACCGTGACCTGCTGCTCCTCCATCGCCTCGAGCAGGGCGCTCTGGGTTTTCGGGGTGGCTCGGTTGACTTCGTCGGCCAGGATGAGTTGGGCGAAAATCGGACCGGGGTGGAACTTGAAGGAGGCGCTTTCCCGGTCATAGACCGAAACGCCGAGGATGTCCGCGGGCAGCAGGTCGCTGGTGAACTGGATGCGCTGGAAGTCGAGTCCCAGGATCTGCGCCAGCACATGCGCCAGGGTGGTCTTGCCGACGCCCGGTATGTCCTCGATCAAAAGGTGCCCGCGTGCCAGCAGGCAGGCGAAGGCGAGCCGGATCTGCCGTTCCTTGCCGAGGATAATCTGGCCGGCCTGGGAAACCGCTTGGTCAATTGCTGGGTGCATGATGCCTCGTTTCGATGTGTCGTGATTACGGCATTATCATGTAGAGTAGTTTATTATTCCGACCATGAATACTTCCATCAATAAAATCTTGCTCGCCGGCGATATCGGTGGCACCAAAACGCTGCTTAAGCTTTTCGAAGCCGGAGGCGGGGTGCTCGCCGAGAGGCGCTTCGACAGCGCTGCATTCACCAGCCTGAACCAGATTGTCGCCGGGTTTTTGAGCGATTTCCCCTCCCTCCCCCTTGCCGCTGCCTGTTTTGGCGTGGCCGGCCCGGTTGAAGGCGGGCGGGCGAACATTACCAACCTGCCATGGCAGATCGATGAGAAGTCGATCGCCGCGGAATTCCGCATCCCGCAGGTTCGATTGATCAACGATTTTCAGGCCGTGGCTTACGGCATAGAGGCCCTGGAAAGCCAGGATATGGCGACCTTGCAAGCCGGCACGCCACAGGAATGTGGCGTGCGCGCGGTTATCGGTGCCGGCACTGGCCTCGGTGAAGGCTTCATGGTCTGGCAGGGAGGCTATTACGCAGCCTATCCGTCAGAGGGTAGCCATGCCGATTTCGCGCCGGTCGATGCGCTGCAAATCGAGTTGCAGCGCTATCTTGCCGCGCGTTACGGCCATGTTTCCTACGAACGTCTGCTGTCCGGCCCGGGGCTGGTGAATATCTTCGAGTTCTTGCGCGATAGACGCGGCAAGCAGGCAACAGCGGAACTGCAATCAGCGATGAAGGCCGGCGACCCGGCGGCGGCGATTTCGGACTGCGCCAAGGGCGGCAAAGATGATTTGGCCGTGTCGGCGCTAGACCTGTTTGTGCGCATCTACGGCGCGGAGTCCGGCAACCTTGCGCTTAAGGTGTTGGCGCGCGGCGGCGTGTACATCGCCGGCGGCATCGCACCGCAGATCTTGGGCAAGCTGGAGGACGGCGAATTTCTGCGCGCTTTTACCGACAAGGGGCGCTTTGCCGGTCTGCTGGGGGATATTCCCGTCCATGTCGTGCTCAACCCCAAGGTGGGCCTGATGGGCGCGGCGCGGGTGGCGGAGAGGATTATGGGGTAACGGCGGTTGCCCAGTGGGCGAGCGCCGTGGCCGGGATGCCGCAGCCCGGTTCGGTTTTCTTCAACTTTACCAGTCCATCGTAAAGCATCCTCGCTTCCTGCCCCATCGACAGCGTGTTCAGGCACTTGAGCATCCGGGTAATGCGCAGGTGGTTGTGGCTGGGGTGGGTGAACCAGAGAGATTTGCGTTGCTCCCAGTTGGGCGCCTTGTCAATGCTGTCCGGGGTTCTAGCCAGGCCGTAAAAATCCAGCATGCGGTCGAAAGCGCGCAACAGATGTCTTTGCAGCGCCGGGTTGCTGCGGAATTCGGCGATCTGTGCGGCGTCCAGCGTGGGTGCGGAGGGGTTGGCGCCGCTGATGCTGGTCAGCGGAAACAGCCACTGGATGAAGTTGTGGGTGTATTCCAGCCATTCGTCGTCGTGCGCCAGAATGGCGTCGAATGTCCTGCCGTGGTCGTCCGGCGCGGTGCCGAGATAAAAATCGACCAGCTGGCGCGGCACAGGTTCAGCCGCCGGTCAGCGACATGAAGCGCACCACCTGGCCCGGTTTTTCGCGGAATTCGTGGCGCTGGGGCTTGAGTTCGATGGCGGCGCGGATAGAGGCGGCCAGTTCGTCGTCGGTAGCTCCGGCACGCAGCAGGGGGCGCAGTTCCAGGTTTTCGTCCTGGCCCAGGCACATGTACAGGGTGCCATCGACGGATAAGCGGACGCGGTTGCAAGTATCGCAGAAATGCTGCGACATCGGGGTGATGAAGCCGACGGTGAAGGCGCCATCCGGAGACTTCAGGTAGCGTGCCGGGCCGCCGCCGGCCATCACGCCGTCGATCAGCCCGAAGCGTTGCTGCAAGCGCGTCTTGACGGGCTGAAGGTCGAGATATTGCGCGTTCCTGCCGGTTTCTCCCATCGGCATGGCTTCGATCATGCGCAGGGTGAAGTCGTGCCGGATGCAGAACGCCACCATGTCGTCGATTTCGCCGTCGTTCACGCCGGCCATGACGACCATGTTGATCTTGATCGGGGCAAAGCCGGCTTCTTTTGCGGCCATTAATCCTGCCAGGACCTGATCGAGGCAATCTCGCCGCACGATCTGGCTGAAGCGTTCCGCATTGAGGGAATCCAGGCTGACATTGAGGCGGGATATTTTCGCCTTTTTGAGTTCTACGGCATGTTTGGCAAGCTGGGTGGCGTTGGTGCTGAGGGAGAGATCCTTGACGCCATCGAGGGCGCTCAGGCGGTGCGCCAGTTCAGGCAGGTTGCGGCGCAGCAGGGGTTCTCCGCCGGTCAGCCGGATTTTGCTGACCCCAAGGCGGGAAAATGCACCGATCACGCGTTCGATTTCGTCAAAGCTGAGCCATAATTCGGGCTCCTCGAAGCCCTTGTAACCTTCCGGGATGCAGTAGGTGCAGCGCAGGTCGCAACGGTCGGTGACCGACAGGCGCAGATACTCGACGCGCCTGCCGAAACGATCTTGCAAGATAGGTTCGTTGGTCATGATGGTTTTCTGAAGATTACAAAGACTATTCGAAACGATATCCTTATCCTATTTTTATCGCGAAGCAATAGGGGAATCGGGGTATTTTCCAGAAAACAGGGTGAAAAAAATGAAGGCGGGAAATGGAATTAACAAATAATACAGTTTTTTCAGGTGGTTGCATAAAATGCCCGAGACTGGCGGAATTTCTGGGTCAGGTGCGTAACGATCATCCCGAATATTACGCCAGGCCGGTGCCGCCTTTTGGCGCCGAGGATCCGCATTTGCTGATTGTCGGCCTGGCTCCGGGAATGCACGGGGCTAACCGCACCGGCAGACCGTTTACCGGCGATTTTGCCGGTATATTGCTGTACCGGACGCTGCACAAGTATGGATTTGCCAGCGCACCGGGTTCGATTGGCGTAGATGACGGGCTGGAGTTGATCGATTGCCGCATCACCAATGCGGTCAAATGCCTGCCGCCACAAAACAAGCCGGAACCGGCTGAAATCAGGCAGTGTAACGGCTATCTGGGTGAGGAAATCGACGGCCTTGGAGAGGGCGCCGCGATCATGGCGCTGGGCACGATCGCGCACCAGGCGGTGCTGCGCGCCCAAGGGCTCAAGCTCAAGGAGTTTTCCTTCGGCCATGGCGCGGTGCATGCCCTTCCCAGGGGAATGACCCTGTACGATAGCTATCATTGCAGCCGTTATAATACCCAGACCAAACGCCTGACCGCGGAAATGTTCGAGTCCGTATTCGCCAATATCCGCAACAATTTG
>CAYGNO010000056.1:0-12260 GCA_964351305.1 uncultured Sulfuricella sp. | reverse complement strand
ATCCGGCTTGAACCAGTAGGCTTCGCCTTCGGTCTTGTAAGGGTTCTTGTAGAAACGGATCAGGTAATCCTTGAAGTAAACAGGATCTATCTGGTCGTTGCACAGCAAAGCGCTGCCGATCACCGGCTCAAAGGTAGTGGGCGCCGCGAGCAATGAGACCGGCATCGATCCCAGCGCAGCCAGCATAAGAAACAGGATTTTCCAGTCCATGCTCAACTGGCGCGCCGCCCCCACAGATCGTGGGCATCGGCATCGGTGATTTCCACTTCGACGAAATCGCCGGGTTTCAGATTGCCCGCTTCCTCGATATAGACCAAACCGTCGATCTCGGGCGCATCCGCCGCACTGCGGGCGACGGCGCCTTCCTCGTCCACTTCGTCCACCAGCACGGTGAGAGTCTGGCCGATCTTGCGCTCCAGCTTGGCCGCGCTGATTTCTTCCTGCAACTCCATCAGCCGCGCCACGCGCTCCTGTTTCACCTCTTCCGGCACTGCGCCGGGCAGCGCGTTGGCCGGCGCCCCTTCCACCGGCGAGTAGGCGAAGCAGCCGACGCGGTCCAGTTCCGCCTCGCGCAGAAAATCCAGCAGCAGTTCGAAATCGGCCTCGGTCTCGCCGGGAAAGCCGGCGATGAAGGTGCTGCGTATCATGATCTCCGGGCAAACCTCGCGCCAGGCGCGAACACGCGCCAGCGTTCCCTCGATGTCGCCGGGGCGCTTCATCGCCTTGAGGATTTTGGGGCTGGCGTGCTGGAAAGGCACATCGAGGTAAGGCAGGATTTTGCCCTGCGCCATCAGCGGAATCACTTCGTCCACATGGGGATAGGGATAGACGTAGTGCATCCGCACCCATACGCCGAGATCGCCGAGGGCGCGCGCCAGTTCGGTCATGCGCGTCCTGATCGGCCTGCCGCCCCAGAAACCGCTGCGGTATTTAACATCGACACCATAGGCGCTGGTGTCCTGGGAGATCACCAGCAGTTCCTTGACGCCAGCCTTCACCAGGTTTTCCGCTTCCTGCATCACCTCGCCGACGGGACGGCTGACCAGATCGCCGCGTAGCGATGGGATAATGCAGAACGAGCAGCGATGGTTGCAGCCCTCGGAAATTTTCAGGTAAGCGTAATGATTCGGCGTGAGCTTGACGCCTTGGGGCGGGACCAGGCTCTCGAACGGGTCATGCGGCTGCGGCAGATACTGGTGCACCGCCGCCATCACCTCGGCTGCGGCATGCGGACCGGTCACCGCCAGCACCTGGGGATGCGCGGCCATCACCACATCGGACTTGGCACCGAGGCACCCGGTGACGATCACCTTGCCGTTCTCCTTGAGCGCCTCGCCGATGGCATCGAGCGACTCGGCCACGGCAGCGTCGATGAAGCCGCAGGTGTTGACCACCACCAGGTCGGCCCCTTCATAACTGGGCGAAATAACGTAGCCTTCGGCACGCAACCGGGTGAGGATCTGTTCGGAATCCACCAGCGCCTTGGGGCAACCGAGGGAAACCATACCTATAGTTTTTGGCTTTGACATAATTTACTTTGCGTGGGGATTTAGTCCCCGAATGGATTGAACAATGGCACATCAAAACGCTCGAAATCCCGGACATTTCTGGTGACAACAGTGAGCTTATGAATGATTGCACAAGCTGCGATCATGGCATCCTCATAAACCGTGTCAGATTGCCGGTGCATCAGTTTTGCCCATAGTCGAAAGGTCGCGGCATCCATGGGCAGCACATTGTAGGTAGCGGCAACCTGATCGGCCCATGCCTCTATCGCCAGTGCTTTAACGACGTCCTGCTCGCGCGTGATCTCGATGCCGGCCTGTATCTCGCCGAGCGTCACGGCGCAGAGGTGGAGATCTGCATCGGCGACGCCTTCGAGCCACGATACCACCTCCCCGTGTGAACGTACCTTGCGCAACTCCGAGACGATGTTGGTATCGAGAAGATACACGGCGAGCCTACAGAGCCGCCGCAGGCCGGCGTCGAGCCGAGCCGCGCTGAGGCAGTTCAAAGTCCGCGCGGCCAAAATCGGACAACAGCAACGACTTGAGAGAGGGGCGCGCAGCGTTGCTCAATCGCTTCCATTCGGCGATAGGCACGAGAACGGCGGTTTCCGCGCCGCGCCGAGTAACCACTTGCGGCCCCTCGCTGACGCAGGCATCAAGTAGCTCGCTGAAACGGGCTTTTGCATCTTGTACAGGCCAAACATTCATGGCACACCTCATTTATGACTAGTCATATGACTAGTTTAATAAAATGTCAGATGAAAAGCAAATGGAGCGGATTTTTGAGGACACTCGGATTCCGTGATTGAAACGTGCCAAGAACTCGTTGCTCCCGATGCCTACCGCAGCAAGGTTGAGGGCTCAATTTCAACGGCGGCTATCGGAAAACATGCTTCCATACCCTACCGGTAGGGTATGTCGGCAAGCCACATCCAAACTTCCACTTTTCAGCCTAAGCTGCCGTTGACGTTCTGAGTGAAACAAGTCTTCTTATTGTTGCAGACCGGACGTTGATTGGATATTCAGGTGAATGGACTTCCCCTGTTTCAGTAGACACATTTATAAGGTCGAAACTGAACGGGAGAAGAGTTGATGAAGAGGATGAGATACACAGCCGCCTTTTCGGTCGTCCTGGAACTTCCCGGCGCGCTCGCCTGTGCGCAACCCGCAAAAATCATAAAGATGGCCTTCATGTATTCGAACGATCAGTCAGCGTAGGCCCAGGGGTAGGCCCAGGGGTAGGCCCAGGGGTAGGCCCAGGGGTAGGCCCGGTGAGTTTGTTCGGACCGCACTACACTAACGAGCATATTGCTAAAACCTATTAGATTAATCGATTCCGGGAACATATACTGGACCTTAATCAGAGGAGAAAACCATGTCCGACAACAAATGTCCATTTGTGCACAAAGCCGGGAGCGGTACGTCGAACCACGATTGGTGGCCGAACCAGATGAGCCTCGAAGTCCTGCACCAGCATACCCCCGAGTCCAGCCCGATGGGCGAGGACTTCAACTACGCCGAGGAATTCAAGACCCTCGACCTCGCGGCGGTAAAAAAGGATCTGACCGCCCTGATGACCGACTCGCAAGAGTGGTGGCCCGCGGATTACGGCCACTATGGGCCTTTCTTCATCCGCATGGCCTGGCACAGCGCAGGCACCTACCGTACCGGTGATGGCCGCGGCGGCGCAGGCCACGGCAACCAGCGTTTCGCCCCGCTCAACAGCTGGCCCGATAACGTCAACCTCGACAAGGCCCGCCGGCTGCTGTGGCCGATCAAGCAGAAATACGGCAAGAAAATTTCCTGGGCCGACCTGATCATTCTCACGGGCAACGTCGCCATGGAATCGATGGGCTTCAAGACCTTCGGTTTCGGCGGCGGACGCGAGGACATCTGGGCGCCGGAGATCGACGTCTACTGGGGCCATGAAGAAAAGTGGCTGGACGACAAGGCGCGCTATTCCGGCGAACACAAGCTCGAAAATCCGCTCGCTGCCGTGCAGATGGGCCTGATTTACGTCAACCCGGAAGGCCCGGGCGGCAACCCGGATCAGCTCGGCTCCGCTCGCGACGTGCGCGAGACCTTCGCGCGCATGGCGATGAACGACGAAGAGACGGTGGCGCTCACCTGCGGTGGTCACACCTTCGGCAAATGCCACGGCGCCGGTCCGGCCACGCACGTGGGGCCGGAGCCCGAAGCCGCGCCCATCGAGCAGATGGGCCTGGGCTGGAAGAGCAGCTTCAAAAGCGGCAAGGGCGGCGACCAGATCGGCAGCGGCCTGGAAGGCTCGTGGACGCCGACGCCGACCCAATGGGACATGAGCTATCTCGACATGCTGTTCGACAATGACTGGGTACTAACCAAGAGCCCGGCGGGCGCCTGGCAGTGGACACCGAAACAGGCGACCGGCAGCAATATGGCGCCGGCCGCGCACGATGCCGCGAAGAAGGTGCCGATCATCATGACCACCGCCGACATGGCGATGCGCATGGACCCGGCCTATGAAAAGATCGCGCTCCGCTTCCGCGACAACCCTGACGAGTTCGCCGACGCCTTCGCCCGCGCCTGGTTCAAGCTGACCCACCGCGACATGGGCCCCCGTTCGCGCTATCTCGGCCCCGAAGTGCCTGCGGAAGAGCTGATCTGGCAAGACCCCATCCCCGCCGTCGATCACCCCCTGATCAACGACCAGGACGTCGCAGCCCTCAAGGCCAAGGTGCTGGCGTCCGGGCTGTCTGTCTCGGAGCTGGTCTCGACCGCCTGGGCCTCGGCATCGACGTTCCGCGGCTCCGACAAGCGTGGCGGCGCCAACGGCTCGCGCATCCGCCTCGCGCCGCAGAAGAACTGGGAAGTCAACCAACCGAAGCAACTGGACATCGTGCTTGGAAAGCTCGAAGGCATCCAGCATGAGTTCAACGCTGGCGGCAAGAAGGTCTCGATGGCCGACCTGATCGTGCTGGCCGGCTGCGCCGGTGTCGAAGAGGCTGCAAAGAAAGCTGGCCATGCAGTGGCGGTACATTTCACGCCGGGCCGCATGGACGCCTCGCAGGAACAGACCGACGTGGACGCCTTCGCCGTGCTCGAACCGATCGCCGATGGCTTCCGCAACTACCAGAAGGGCAAGTACTCAGTATCGGCCGAGGAACTGCTGCTCGACAAGGCGCAATTGCTGACGCTCTCCGCGCCCGAGATGACGGCGCTGGTCGGCGGCATGCGCGCGCTGAGCGCGAATGTCGGTCAGTCCGGGCACGGGGTCTTCACCAGGCAGCCGGGGGCGCTCACGAACGACTTTTTCGTCAACCTGCTCGACATGGGCACGGAGTGGAAGCCCGTTTCGGACGCCGCAGACGTGTTCGAAGGGCGCGACCGCAAGACTGGCGAAGTCAAATGGACCGGCACCCGCGTCGATCTGATCTTCGGTTCGAACTCCCAACTTCGAGCCATCGCGGAAGTTTACGCGTGCAGCGACTCGCAGCAAGCGTTCGTGCGTGACTTCGTGGCTGCCTGGAACAAGGTGATGAACCTGGATCGCTTCGACCTTGCGTGATCCTGGAAGACAGGTCTTAAAAGTCCCATATCGCGCAGCCTCGGCCTGGCATCTGGTTATCCCGAATCAGGTGAGGATGCGCGAATCCCAGTCCGCGGCTGAGCGGGATGATACGGGTTGGCGTTCAGGCGGGTGGGCGCGCAACCCATCGCCGATAAATTTTCAACTGTACGGTCGGTTTGGCCGACTTTGAGACGGTCGCGGCTCTCAACGCGAAGTTTCGCTACTCATGGCACTACTGAGACCATCACCCAGATGTTCACAGAACCGACTTTGAAATGGACGCTATTATTTGAATGCGTTAACTGAAGAGGACACAGAGGGAACCAAACCAAGACAAATTTTTATTGCCTTTCCTATTCGTCCTCTGCGGTAAAATCAGGTTTTTCTGAAACTATCCGCCCATGTACCTATACATCATCGCAATCGGCTGGGCCTACGTCGTACTACTGATGGCCGTTACGGCAAAAAGTATTGTCGCCGGCGCGCTGACTTTCGTTTTTTACGGCCTGCTGCCTCTGGGACTGGTGCTCTATATCACCCTGCGGCAGCTCAGGCGTTCACGCATGGCCGCCCAGGAGCGCCTTGGTCAGCCAGATCGAGCCGATACCCAGCCCGATCAGGAGCGCCTGCTGTAGCGTGGCCAGCAACTCCGGACGCTTGTGCAGGCCCGGTATCAGGTCCGCCACCGCGACATAAATCATGCTCGCAGCGGCAATAGCAAGGAAGAACGGGATCCACTCGTGCATCGATTGCAGCATGAAATAAGCGAGCACGCCGCCTACCACCGTCGCCAGGCTGGATAGCAGATTGAGCAGGAACGCCTGCTTCTTGCTGTAGCCCGAGTGAAGGAGGATCAGGAAATCACCCACCTCCTGCGGAATTTCGTGGGCGATGATGGCCAGCGCAGTCACCACGCCGATCTGGAAATCAGCCAGGAACGCGGCAGCGATGATGATGCCGTCGACGAAATTGTGGAAAGTGTCGCCCACCATGATCATCAGACCGCTGCGGCCATGATCGTGGCCGTGATCGTGAGCCGGGACGTGAGCCTCGCAATGGTCGGCATGGCAATGCCGCCACAGCACCAGCTTCTCCAGCACGAAGAACAGCATGATACCGAACAGGATGGTGGCGGCGGTATTTTCGATACTTTTGGTCAGATCGAAGGCGTGCGGCAAAATTTCCAGGAAAGCCGCCCCGAGCAAGGCGCCTATGGCATAGCTGACCAGCATCGGCACCCACTCGGCGCGCGCCGACATGGCGAACGCCGCCGCCACGGCAATGCTGAGAACGCCGCCAAACAGGCTGGCAAGGATGATTCCGGTCAGTGTAGACATAAGCCCGGCATTATACGGGATAACCCCGATCAAGCCAGCCAGATCAGCGACGCCATGCGCCCGGTGGCCTGATCGCGACGGTAGGAGTAGAAGCGCTCGGCATCGGTATAGGTGCACAGGCCGCCGCCGTAAACCCGTTCCACGCCGACCAGGGCGAGGCGCTGACGTGCCAGAAGATAGATGTCCGCCAGCCACTTTTTAGTGCTGAGTGCTGAGTCCTGAGTCCTGAGTACTGGAGAAGGCGCAAAAGCCTTGGCGGCTTGCGGATCATGCGCCATGAACGCCTGCCTGACCTCATCGCCCACCTCAAAAGCCTGCGGCCCGATCGCCGGGCCGAGCCAGACCAGCAATCGCTCCGGCGCGACGTTCATCGCCTTCACCGTCGCTTCCACCACGCTGCCCGCCAGCCCGCGCCATCCGGCATGGGCCGCGGCCACCACCGTGCCGGCTTCGTCGCACAACAGCAGGGGCAGGCAATCCGCCGTCATCACCGCGCAGACTGCGCCGGTCTTCCTGGCGACAGAGGCATCGGCATCCGCCACGCCAACCGTACGGTCGACATCGGCCACGACATTGCCATGCACCTGTTTCAGCCAGACCGGGTCGGAGGGGAGAGTCTCGCGTAGCAACGCCCGGTTCCGTGCCACGGCAACCGGGTCATCGCCAACATGGTCACCCAGGTTGAGAGAAGCATAGGCGCCCACGCTTACCCCGCCATCACGGGTGGTCTGCAAGGTGCGCACATTAACCGGCGCCGGCCAGTCAGGAATGATCCCGCACTCATTCATGCCGCAGAACTTTCAGTAAATCAGCCATATCCTCTGGCAGCTCCGCCTGCCATTCCATCGCTACTCCGCTGACCGGGTGGATCAGCCCGAGCCTCTCCGCATGCAGAGCCTGCCGCCCCAGATTCTTGACGGCATCGCTCAAGAGTGGCGGCAAGTTCAGCGGCCTGCCGCCATAAACCGGGTCGCCCGCCAAGGGATGGCCGATGGACTGCATGTGCACCCGAATCTGGTGGGTACGACCGGTTTCCAGGCTGCAACGGATCAGGGTGTGGCGGTCGAAGTGCTCCAGCACGGCGTAGTACGTGACCGCCGGCTTGCCGTTGTGAACTATCGCCATTTTGACGCGCTGACTGGGATGCCTGCCGAGCGGCGCATCCACCTTGCCGTCACGAGCCACCAGCCCCTGCGCCACCGCCAGGTAATCGCGCTTCACGCTGCGAGCCTGAAGCTGGCGCACCAGATCGGTCTGCGCGGTCAAGGTTTTGGCCACCACCAGCAGGCCGCTGGTGTCCTTGTCGAGGCGATGGACGATGCCGGCGCGGGGAATGCATGCAAGCTGCGGCGCATGGTGCAGCAAGGCATTCAGCATGGTGCCCTGCCAGTTGCCGCTGCCGGGGTGAACCACCAGCCCGGCCGGCTTGTTGACCACCAGCAGCGCATCGTCTTCGTACACGATGTCGAGGGCGATCTCTTCCGCCGAAAACGGTGTTTCGGACGGATGCAGTTCCGGCTCAACCCTCACCTTCCCGCCTCCCCACACCGCCTGTTTGGGCGCGACGCACTGGCCATCGAGGGTGACGCGTTTGTCCTTGATCCAGGTTTGCAGGCGGCTGCGGGAATAATCCGGCAACAGCTGCTGCAAAGCCTGATCGAGGCGCAATCCGGTCATTTCTGGCGGAATCGTCAAGTTGATGGGGGCCGGATTTGGGTTATAATCGGGCGGATTACCACTTGCGCCCTGCTGGGCATCGGATATTGTCATGAGGCTTAGTTTAGCGTTAATTCTTGCATTGTTGATAACCGGCTGCGGCCTGCTGCCGGAAGTTCAGGATGAAACCAAGGGCTGGTCGGCCCAGAAGCTCTACGCCGAGGCCAAGGATCAAATGGCCGACGGCGGCTATGAAAAAGCCATTCAGTACTTTGAAAAGCTGGAGGCGCGCTACCCCTACGGTCGTTACGCGCAGCAAGCCCAAATCGAAGTAGCCTACGCCTACTACAAGGCGAATGAACCGGCCTCCGCCATCGCCGCCTGCGACCGCTTCATCAAACTCCACCCCAACCACCCCAACGTGGATTACGTTTATTACCTGAAAGGGCTGGTGAACTTCAATGACGACCTGGGGCTGCTCGGCGCCCTGACGGAGAAGATTGCCGAAACCTCGGAAACCCTTGCTCCCCTCGCCAGGCAGGACATGAGCGAACGCGACCCGAAAGCTTCACGCGAAGCCTTTGAATCCTTCAAGGAGCTAACGACCCGCTTCCCCGGCAGCAAATACACACCGGACGCCATTGCCCGCATGAAATACCTGGTCAACGCCCTCGCCTCGCATGAAGTTCACGTGGCTCGTTATTATTACAGACGCGGCGCTTATGTTGCCGCCGTCAACCGCGCCCAGGCCGCGATGCAGCAGTACCCGCAGGCGCCTGCCACCGAGGAGGCTCTGACTATCATAGTGAAAGCCTACGATGCGCTCGGCATGAACGACCTGCGCGACGACACCCTGCGCATCATGCAAAAGAACTTCCCCAACAGCCGCTATTTCGCCATCATAAAGAAGGCGGAGACGCCGTGGTGGAAGATCTGGTAATCAACCTGACAATTGCCCACTTCGCTCACCCCGCCGCAACCGTTCCTGAAGTTCAGCGGTGTGCGGTGTGCGCCCCAGCAGCGTGAACAGGCGCGCATCTTCGACCCATTGCAGCCGTTCCAGGTCGGTCAACCGGGCAAACGCCTGGAGTTGCTCGTCGCTCACGGTATAGCTGAAACCGCCGGGCTTTTCTTTCTCTTCAGTCATTTTGTACGCTCTGCCTGAAGATATTCCAGTTCAAGGTAGGCCATGCGACGGCTCTCAGATCGCCGCTTCGTCGGTTTCGCCGGTGCGGATACGCACCACCCGTTCCACGCTGGTGACGAAAATCTTGCCGTCGCCGATCTTGCCGGTGCGTGCCACCTTGATAATGGCGTCGATGGCGGCCTCCACCTGGCTGGCGGCAATCACCAGCTCGATCTTGACCTTGGGCAGAAAGTCGACCACGTACTCGGCGCCGCGATAGAGTTCGGTATGCCCTTTCTGCCGGCCAAAGCCTTTCACCTCGGTCACGGTCAGGCCGGTCACGCCAATTTCGTGCAGCGCCTCACGCACTTCATCCAGTTTGAACGGCTTGATAATCGCTTCAATCTTTTTCATTTGCCACTCCCGCTTGTTATGATCCCTATTCCAGCCAGGGACGGTACTTCGATGTAATCGGATAGCGCCGGTCCTTGCCGAATCCGCGCGGCGTGACCCGCACTCCGACCGGCGCCTGGCGTCGCTTGAACTCGTTGTTATCGATCAGTTTCACTACACGCCGCACATCCTTTTCAGCATAACCCTGCGCGATGATGTCATGCGGACACAGGTCGTGCTCGACATAGGCTTCCATGATGGCATCCAGAATTTCATACGGCGGCAAAGCATCCTGGTCGGTCTGATTGTGGCGCAATTCGGCGGACGGCGCACGTGTGATGACCCGCTCCGGGATCACCTCGCCGAGGCTGTTCCGGTAGCGTGCCAGGCGGTACACCATGATTTTCGGCACATCCTTGAGTACCGAAAATCCGCCGGCCATGTCGCCGTACAACGTAGCATAGCCCACCGCCATTTCGCTCTTGTTGCCTGTGGTCAGGACAATCGAACCGTATTTGTTGGACAGCGCCATCAGCAGGGTTCCCCGGATCCGGGCCTGAATGTTCTCTTCAGTGGTATCGAGCGGCAAGTCGTTGAACTCTTCCGACAAGGTTCTGAGAAAAGCGTCGAATGCCAGCTTGATCGGCAGCTCGCTGTAGCGAACCCGCAGGCGTTCCGCCATGCTCCGCGCGTCCTGCAGGCTGATGTCGGCAGTGAATTCAGACGGCATCATCACCGCCTGCACCCGTTCCGCACCCAGCGCATCCACCGCTATCGCCAGCGTCAGCGCGGAGTCGATTCCCCCGGACAGTCCCAACACGACGCCGGGAAACCCGTTTTTCATTACATAATCCCGCACGCCCAGACACAATGCCTGGTAAACGGACGCCTCGACCGGCATCTGCGGAACGACCTCTCCCTGTTGCGGCTGATCCTTCTCCAGCTCAACGATGCGCAACATTTCCTCGAATGCCGGAAGCTGGTGCGCCAGCATACCCGCACCGTCCATGACGAAGGAAGCGCCGTCGAATACCAGTTCGTCCTGGCCGCCGACCAGATTGACGTAAAAAACCGGCAAACCGCACTCGCCGATCCGCTCGCGCACCGCCTGGTAGCGTGAAACCTGCTTGTTCATATGGTAGGGAGAGGCGTTCAGCACCAGCAACAAATCAGCGTTTGCATTGAGCGCACAGGTCGCGGCGCCCTCTTCCCAGATATCGGCGCAGATGTTGATGCCGAATTTGATGCCCTCGACTTCGAACACGCACGGCTCGGAACCGGGCAAGAAATAGCGCACTTCGTCAAACACGGAATGGTTGGGCAATATCTGCTTGTGATAGGAGCTGACGACCTTGCCGTCGCGCAGCACCGAAGCGGCGTTGTAGCGTTGGTCGTCCACCTGCTGCGGATGACCGATCACCAGGGTGATCCCTTGCGTCTCCCGTGCCAAGCCGAACAGAGCCTGGTCGCAAGCCTCATAGAAACCATCGCGCAGCAGCAGGTCTTCCGGCGGATAACCGGTCAGGGCCAGCTCGGGCGTAACCATCACCTGCGCGCCCGCCGCCTTGGCGCGATTAGCATAATCGAGCATTTTCGCGACGTTGCCGGCGATATCTCCGACGATGCAGTTAATTTGGGCAATCGCAATTTTCATATTTTAGCCAAGTACAGGTAGGATGGGTGGAGCGTAGTGATACCCATCAATCATCACTGCAAAACGATGGGTATCGGCGCAAGCGCCTCAACCCATCCTACGCACTATTGCCTGCCTCTGTTACTCATCGCCTCGACCACCGCCTCGCCCAAGCCCGCTGGCGATTTTGCCACCACCACGCCGGCCGCCTCCAGCGCGGCGATCTTGTCCGATGCCAGCCCCTTGCCGCCGGCGATAATCGCGCCGGCATGGCCCATGCGCTTGCCTTTCGGCGCGGTCTGGCCGGCGATGTAGGCCGCCACCGGCTTGGTGACGCGGGCCTTGATGTATTCCGCCGCTGCTTCCTCGCGGTTGCCGCCGATCTCTCCGACCATGATGATCGCCTCGGTCTCCGGGTCATCCTGGAACAGCTTCAGGCAGTCGATAAAATCCAGCCCCTTGATCGGGTCGCCGCCGATGCCCACGCATGTCGATTGCCCCAGCCCCAGTTTGGTGGTCTGGTATACCGCTTCGTAGGTCAGCGTGCCGGAGCGCGACACCACGCCGACCTTGCCCTTCTGGTGGATGAATCCGGGCATGATGCCGATCTTGCACTCGCCGGGGGTGATGATGCCGGGGCAGTTGGGGCCGATCAGCACGGCGTCGTTGGCGCGGAGCGCGGCCTTGACGTTGAGCATGTCGAGCACCGGGATGCCCTCGGTGATGCAGACGATGACTTTGATGCCCGCATCCGCCGCCTCCATGATCGAATCCGCCGCGTAGCCTGGCGGCACGTAAATCACCGAGGCCGTCGCACCCGTCTCGCGCACTGCGTCACGCACGGTGTTGAACACCGGGAGATTCAGATGGATCTGCCCACCCTTGCCCGGCGTCACTCCACCGACCATCTGGGTGCCGTAGGCGATCGCCTGCTCGGAATGGAACGAGCCCTGCTTACCGGTGAATCCCTGGCAGATGACTTTGGTATTTTTGTTTATGAGAATGCTCATGAAAAATCCTTAAAAATCTTTACCGCAGAGGCGCGGAGGCGCTGAGA
>CAYGNO010000055.1:2919-12289 GCA_964351305.1 uncultured Sulfuricella sp. | reverse complement strand
TAGAAAGTTTCGCAAGAGAATCGGCATTTTAACCCCCATCCCAACCTTCCCCCTGCGAGGGGGGAAGGGGTGGAAAATTGGCCGCTAGTGGCGGCTCACGATTAACTAATTTTTTATCCTTGAAGGAAATCGTAATGTGTTCAAAATTTTTGGTCTGCCTGTTGTCGGGTTTTTTCCTTGCCGGCGCGGCGCTGGCCGATACCAAGCCGGGTGCGGATGAAGTGGCGGTAAAGACGGCCATCCAGAAGAATTTTCCCGATATCAAGCTCGACGGCCTGCAAAAAACCCAATACGGTGGCCTGTATGAGGCCGTCATGGAGGGAAGCCAGGTTTTCTACACTGACAAAAATGCCAGTTTCATTCTTGTCGGCAGTCTGATCGACGCCAAGACCCAGCGTAACGTGACCGAAGAACGGATGCGCGACCTGATGCGGGTGAAATTCGATACCCTGCCGCTAGAATCGGCAATCAAGCAGGTGAAGGGCAGCGGCAAGCGCAAACTGGCGGTGTTCTCCGACCCGGATTGCCCCTATTGCAGGAAGCTCGATGCGGAACTGGAAAAGGTCACCGACGTGACAATCTATACTTTCCTCTACCCGATCGCCAGCCTCCATCCCCAGGCCGGAGACAAGTCCAGGGCAGTGTGGTGCGCGCCTGATCGCGTCAAGGCGTGGGAAGATCTGATTCAGAAGGGAACCGTGCCGCAGTCGGGCGGTAAGTGCGAAAATCCATTGGCGAAAATCGCCGATCTGGGTAAAAAGCTTAAGGTCAATGGCACGCCAACGATCATCTTCGCCGATGGGATGCGTGTTCCCGGCATGATTCCAGCCGCCAATCTGGAAAAACTGCTTAACGGGGAAAGGCCGCAGAATTGAAAGAATTCTGGAACCAGCGCTATAGCGGCGACGAATTTTTCTACGGCACCGCCCCCAACGCTTTTCTGGCCTTGCAGCTTCACCGCTTCAAGCCCGGGCAAACCGCTCTGGCCGTGGCCGATGGCGAGGGGCGGAACGGCGTCTGGCTCGCCCGGCAGGGGCTGGACGTAACGGCGGTAGATTTCTCCCCGACGGCAGTGGAGAAGGCGCAACGGCTGGCGGGGCAGCACGGGGTGGCCGTGCGCCACGAAGTCAGCGACCTGTTTGCCTGGAACTGGGGTGAAAGCCGCTTTGATGCCATAGTGGCGATTTTCATCCAGTTTGTTGGCCCGGAACAGCGCCGTAACCTGAATGAACTGATGCTGCGCGCTCTCAAGCCGGGCGGTTTGCTGATCCTGCAAGGTTACCGGCCAAAGCAGTTGGAATACAATACCGGCGGGCCTTCCAGCGTGGAGAACCTGTACACGGCGGAAACTCTGCGCGAGGAATTTTCTGCTATGGAAATTCTTCATCTCGCCGAACATGACGACGAGATTTGCGAAGGGGAGGGACACTGCGGCATGTCGGCACTGGTGGACTTGGTGGCTCGCAAATATTCTTAGTCGCTTACCAGTCAAATGATGTCAAAACATGACCAGAATTTTGGGTCGAAATGAGCCCTAAGGTAATGGGTGATGAGGAATGGGTAATGAAAACCTCCGGCCATCACTCATTCCCCGTTACGCATCACTCCTTTTGGGTTCACGTTTGTCCGGTTTAGGTCTATATTAAATTTAGATTCATTCTAAAGGAGGGTCGGATATGAAAATCACCAAGAAGAAACTGCTCGCAGAGCTCAACAAAGACCTGGAGTGGGAATACGCCGCGGCGGTGCAGTACGTTCAGCATGCCTCCGCGATCACCGGCGCGCAGTATGAGTCGATCCAGAAGGAGTTGATCATTCATTCCCAGGAGGAGATGATGCATGCCGTCATGTTGTCCGACCAGATTGATTTTCTGGGCGGGGTGCCCACGGTAGATGTGGAAAAGCGCGAAACCGACAGCGACAGTCTGGCGATGCTGAAGCAGGATCTGCGGGGCGAGGACAACGCCATCAACCGCTACAAGGAACGGATTGCCCAGGCCGAGGCGCTCAAGGAATACGGCCTGCGCCGCGTGCTCGAGGACATCCTGATCCAGGAGGAAGAGCACAAGCGCGATCTGCTGACGGTGATCAAGTCGAAGTGATGATCAACAAAAAAGGCTCCAAACGGGGCCTTTTTTGCCAGTGAGTCAGAACGGCTTAAGATTCGCCCAGCAGGCCGGATTCCTCGGCGCCAAAGTATTTCTTTATCCGGTAAAGCAGGGTGTAGCGGCTGATGCCCAGCAGTTTTGCCGCACGGGTGCGGTTGCCTCTGGTCTGCTCCAGGGCTTGCAGGATGAGATCGCGCTCGGTCTGCTCCAGGTTGAGCGGGGTGGCGGCAGGAGCAACTGGGGCGGTGCGCTGTCCGCCGCGGATGTTGAGCGGCAGGTTTTCCACGCCCAGCGAGCCACGCTGGAAGTTGCACAAAATCGTCAGGCGCTCGCACAGGTTTTTCAGCTCGCGGACGTTACCTGGCCAAGTGTAAGCCTTGAGCACTTTCGTCGCCTCCGGGCTGAAGGAAACCGCCTGGAGACGGTGCTGCTGCGCCGCCATTTCAACAAAGTGTTCTATCAGCAAGCCAATGTCGCCCGCGCGTTCGCGCAGCGGCGGCACCTCCATCGGCACTACCTGCAAACGGTAAAACAGGTCGGCGCGGAAGCGGCCGATCTTCACCATCTTTTCCAGGTCGCAGTTGGTCGCGGCGATCACGCGCACGTTGGCCTTGATCGGCTGATCGTAGCCCAGTGGCAGGATTTCGCCGTTTTCCAGGAAGCGCAGCAGCTTGGCCTGCGCCGCCAGAGGAAGTTCGCCGATCTCGTCGAGGAATAATGTCCCGTTGTGGGCCGCCCGTACCAAGCCATCGCGGTCGACAACGGCGTTGCTGAAAGCGCCGCGCCGGTGGCCGAATAGTTCGGATTCCACCAGGTTTTCCGGCAGGTTGGCGCAGTTGACCGCGATGAAGGGCCGGCTTGCCAAGGGACTGTGGCCGTGCAGGAAGCGTGCCAGGTTCTCCTTGCCGCTGCCCGAT
This sequence comes from uncultured Sulfuricella sp., assembly GCA_964351305.1. Lineage (GTDB taxonomy): Bacteria > Pseudomonadota > Gammaproteobacteria > Burkholderiales > Sulfuricellaceae > Sulfuricella. The sequence goes on along the minus strand of CAYGNO010000055.1, from coordinate 9,264 downwards.
TCGCCGCTGATCAGCACGGTCGCGCGGGTTGCGGCAACCAGCTGTGCCGTGTTCAGCAGTTGGCGGAAAATGGGAGAGTGGCCGATGAGCGAAAAGGTATCCATAAAACACAGTATAAGAACACTTATTTCATACGTCAACATCCGATTAGTGTGGGTGTGCGATAAGGCGCAGGTGTGTAAAATGGCGCAGGGTTGATATGGGTCAACGGGTTGTTTTTCCTTATATTGATAGTTGGCACGGGAATTGCGTAATGACGTGTTCGGCTCAGGTTTCGGGCATGAAATAAAATAATTGGGGGAAATGGTTGTGCTGAGAAAAAGAATATTGAGCCAATTGATGGCAGCGGTCTGCGCCAGCATGGCGGGTTCGGGTTTCTGTGCCGATGCGGTAGGAGAGGCGGACACGCAATTGCAGGGGATGGTCATCAAGGGGGATAAACCGGCAGTTCCGGACAACGTGCCCAATACGGTTGAAAGCGTCACGGCGAAGCAGATCGCTGAAAGCGTCAATTCAATGTCATCGGCTGGCGCGTTACTGTATGTGCCGAGCGTACACGTTCGCGAGCGTTTTATTGGCGATGTGAATGGTGGACTGGCGATGCGAATGTATGGCGTCAACTCCAGCGCGCAAACAATCGTCTATGCCGATGGGCTTTTGCTCTCGAATTTCCTGACCAATAGTTGCTGCCCTGGCCCGCGCTGGGGCATGGTGTCGCAGGAATCAATTGATCGGGTCGATGTCATGTATGGCCCGTTCTCTGCGCTTTATCCCGGAAACTCGATAGGTGGCGTGGTGCTGATGACCACGCACATGCCGACCAAGTTTGAAGCTCACGCGAAGCTGGATGCCTTCGGTCAAAATTACAAGTTGTACGGCACGGACAAAAATTTTACCGGGGTGCATGGCGCTGCGAGCGTGGGTAACAAGGTGGGTGACTGGTCATTCCGGCTGAGCGCTGACCGGCTGGATAACCATAGCCATCCGACGGACTACGCTTCTGCCACCGCCAAGACGGGCGCTGCTGCAGCGGCGGGGGAATATACCGTTGTTACGGGCGCGCAATTCGACACCGATACCGCAAATAATGCCAGAGTCATAACTGCCGCAACCAGTATGGATCATACCGTGAAGGACGACGGCACGATCAAGGTGGCTTATGACTTCTCCCCGACAGTTCGCGCCACCTACACCTTGAATATTTGGCAGAACACGTCCGATAAATTGATTGACAGCTATCTGAGGGATGCCGCCGGTAACACGATTTACGGAACCAAGAGCACGGTGAACCCCTTCAAATATGTTCGTATCAATGGCCAGGATTACACAGTGACAGCGCCGAGTGTCAGCCATGCTGAAGCCGAGTATCACATGCATGGGCTATCGGTAAAATCGGATAGCGGCGGAACATGGGATTGGGAGGTCAATGCTAGCCACTTCAATCAGAACAAGGATGTTACTCGCGCATCGTCGGGTAATTATGGAACTACGCCCAGTACCGCTGCTACTGCCGGCACGATCACTTTCACAGATGGAACGGGCTGGCAGAATATGGACCTGCGCGGTATCTGGCGTCCCGATGGCAATTTGAAAAGCCAGCATCAAGTCAGCTTTGGTTTCCACACTGATACTTACACGACCAAGTCGGATGCCTATACCCTCGGCGTGGGCAGCTGGCTTACGAGCGCTGCGGGGGCGCTGAAAACGAATTCAAGGGGAGAAACGGAGACTCAGGCTCTATACCTTCAAGATGCCTGGCAACTCGCTCCCGCCTGGAAACTGGTTGCGGGTGGTCGCATGGAAAACTGGAAAGCGTCCAACGGGAGTAATTATGTAAACACTACCGGAAACGTGACCTATCAAGACCGGTCAGTCAGCGCTTTCTCGCCCAAGGCGTCCCTCTCCTATCAGGCATCGGACGATTGGGCGCTGCGGGGTTCTTTTGGCAGGGGCACACGCTTCCCGACCGTCGGCGAGCTGTTCAAGAATGTCAGCATCAAGACCACCGGTGGTGCTGACGCTACCGCTGGGGACATTGCAGGGTTCCCGGCGCCGTATAACACCGCCCTGACCAACAACCCGAACCTCAAACCGGAGGCTGCCGACTCCTGGGAACTCACCATGGAGCGTTTCCTGGCGAACAGCGTATGGCGCACTTCGCTTTTCGGGGAGGAAAGGAAGGATGCGCTCGTCTCGCAAACTGATCTCACAACTCTGCCGGGTTTCAGTATCAGCAGCGTTCAGAATATCGACAAGGTACGCACTTACGGTATCGAAACATCCTTGCAGACCAACGATTTATGGGTGCGTGGTTTTGATCTTTCCGGCAGCGTTGCCTACGTCCATTCCCGGATTGCGAAAAATACTGTGAACCCGGGGCTGGAAGGGACGGAACTGCCTCTTATCCCGGCTTGGCGAGCATCGATGCTGGGTGTTTACCATGCATCGGATGCGCTGTCGTATAGTTTGGGGTGGCGCTACAGTGCCAGGCAGCATAGCGCCCTCTTCGATACTGCAACCCAGCAATATCCCGACCCAAATTCTCAAGTCTATAAGGGGCGCAGTAGTTTCAGCGTGTTTGATGCCAAAGTGCTCTATAAACTCGACAAACAATGGTCGGCCTCCGTGGGCATCGACAATATCGGCAATGCCAAGTATTTCACCATGTATCCCTACCAACAGCGGACTTACTTTGCCAGCATGAAGTTCGATTATTGATGAGGATGGGTATGAACAAAATCCTGCTTGGCGGGATTTTTGCCGCAATGAGTTTAATGGTTTCGGCTCAAGCCGTGGAGCAGCCCATCCCTCAGGACAGGGAGAATGCCTGGAAAGCGAGACTGGCCAAGCCGTCTCTGGCCATTGCCACGGCTTTTGACGGGAAGGGCCGGCTGTGGCTGGCGACCATCCGTGACCGGCATCTTTACGTCAGCTATTCCGACGATAAGGGTAATACCCTGAGCGCGCCGGTCAAAGTCAATGTCGAGCCGGAAGACATCCTGGGCGACGGCGAGAACCGTCCCAAGATTGTCGTGCGCAGGGGAGTGGTTTACGTGTCATACACGCGGGGGCTGGAAAAACCCATGTCCGGCGACATCCGTTTCAGTCGCTCGCTGGATGGCGGGCGCAGCTTTTCAGCGCCGCTTACCGTCAACGACAATCGGGAAATCATCAGCCACCGTTTCGATACTTTGGAGGTGAATGACCGGGGGCATGTTTTTCTCGCCTGGCTGGACAAGCGCGACCTGTCTGCTGCCCAGCGGGAAAATAAGCCCTATAAAGGTGCTGCGGTGTATTACGCGGTGTCCGACGATGGCGGCGCCAGCTTCCGGCCCAACCTCAAGGCCGCCGATCATTCCTGCGAGTGTTGCCGGGTAGCGATGGCGGTAGACGGCGAGGGGACGCCGGTGATTTTCTGGCGCCATGTCTACGGCAAGAACGAGCGCGACCATGCCATGCTGCGGCTGGACGGTAAGTCCTCGCCGATTCGCGTCAGTTACGACCGCTGGGAAGTGGATGGTTGCCCGCATCACGGCGGTGCGCTGTCTATCGCATCCAACGGCGTTTACCACTTCGTCTGGTTCGACAACGCGGCCGAGCGGCACGGGCTGTTTTACGCCTTCTCCGCTGACCGGGGTAACAGCTTTTCCACGCCGCTGAATTTCGGCAATTTCGAGGCGCAGGCCGGCCATCCGCATGTGCTGAGCCTCGGCAAGGCGGTGCACGCGGTCTGGAAGGAATTCGACGGTCAGAAATCGGTCATCAGGGGAATGTCCTCCGCCGACGGCGGCAAGTCATGGTCGTTGCCGCGCCAGATTGCCGCGACCGCCGGCGCTTCCGATCATCCCCTGCTGATCGCCGACGGCGCTCAACCCTATCTGTCGTGGAACACCGCCAAGGAAGGTTTTCGCCTGATCGGGGTGACACCATAATGCCACGCCGCATTTTTCTGACGCTGGTGCTGCTGTTGGCGCCGGTTCCACCCGTGGCTGCCCAGGAGATCAGATCATTCGTTTCTGGCAGCCTCAAGGAAATAACCGCGGCGCGGCAGGGCAAGCCGTTCATCCTGGGCATGTGGTCGTTGACCTGCACCCATTGCCGTGAAGAGCTCGCCTTGCTGTCCAGGCTGAAAAAAAAGCACTCCAATCTCGATCTGGTGTTGGTGGCCACCGATACGCCGGAAGAGGGCGAAGCAATCAGCGCCACGTTGCGGCAATCCGGTCTCGGCGGTGCAGAAGCCTGGGTTTTCGCCGATCCCTTCGCGGAGCGCCTGCGTTTCGAGATCGACCCCAAGTGGCATGGCGAACTGCCGCGCACTTATCTTTACGATCCTTCCCATAAAGCCCAGGCTTTCAGCGGTAAGCCCGATGCTCTGCAAATCGAGCAATGGCTGAGGAAATACCCCGCTCGTCGTTAAGGGGGCTAATTTCCTCCCGCCTAACCAATGGCGAACCGCGCCATTCGAGTGGCGCAGTTTGTTAAACTGCGCCATAATCGCGCCATCACCAAAACAAACTGCGCCAAACGATGCCATGGCCTCCGCCAGCGACTTACTGAAAAGCATCCGGGAATCCGCCCCCGGTCTGACTCTCGCCGAATTGCTGGTGCGGCATTCTGACGTTGCGCGCCGAACGGCCCAGCGGTGGATTGGTCAACTGATCACTGATGGCCGGATAACCGGCATCGGCGAGGGGCGCGCTCGACGCTATCTCGCAGCCAAGGCGGCTGTGACAATGGCTTCCGCCACTGAACAAGACCTCTTTCCAGGGTACATTCCGCTATCCGCCGACAGCCGCGACATCCTGGCCTACGTCGATCAACCCCCGGAAGCCCGCAAGCCCGTGGGTTACCAGCGCGACTTCCTTGAAGCTTACCAGCCTAACCAGACCGGGTATCTGTCCGAGTCGCTATGCCGTCAATTACGCAAGATGGGGAAAACCGCCCAGACTGACGCACCCGTTGGCACCTATAGCCGTGCGATTCTGAATCGATTGCTCATCGACCTGTCCTGGGCTTCAAGTCAACTGGAAGGTAATACCTACTCGCGACTCGACACGCGGGAACTGATCGAACATGGCAAGGTAGCGCAAGGCAAGGAGGCCATCGAAACTCAAATGATCCTGAACCACAAAACCGCTATCGAGTTGCTGGTTGAGAATGCCGGGGCAGTCGGGTTAGACCGTTACACGCTCATGAATCTGCATAGTGCCTTGTCGGAAAACCTCTTGCCCAACCCGTCCGACGAAGGGCGAATTCGCCAGCACGCAGTCGATATCGGAAAGAGCGTATATCGGCCGTTGTCAGCGCCACAGCAGATCGACCAAGCGCTCGATATTCTGCTCGATAAGGCAAATCAGATCGCCGACCCTTTCGAACAGTCCTTTTTCGTCATGGTGCACTTGCCTTATCTGCAACCGTTCGCTGACATCAACAAGCGAACGTCGCGGCTGGCGGCCAATCTACCGCTGTTTCGCGCCAACCTTTGCCCGCTGACTTTCCTGGATGTGCCTGAGCAGGCATACAGCCGTGCCATTCTCGGCCTGTATGAGCTGACTCGCGTGGAGTTGCTGCGCGACCTCTACGTCTGGGCCTATGAGCGGTCAACGCAAGAATACCTGGCCATCAAGCAAGACCTGGCTGAGCCGGACCCCACCCGCCTAACCTACCGGGACGTGATCAAACAGACGATCCGAGATGTGGTGACACAACCCAATGTGGATGCGCTCAAAATCATCCAGCAGGCTGTGATGGAGCATGTGCCGGATGCAAATCGTAACAACGTGCAGGCGCTGATCGTGGAGGAATTACGACGGCTGCACGAGGGCGTGCTGGCGCGCTACGGCTTGCGCCCCTCCGAATTCACGGTTTGGAAAGCCGGGCAAACAGCGGGGTTATCCAACTGATGCCGGTTGTTGTCCCTCCGGCAAATGTTGGGTTTGAATTTTGACGGTTATAGCGCGCGCAGTTAAGAACACTCATTTCATACGTCAATATCCGATTTGCACGGGTGTGCGAAATAGCGCGGGCGTGTCAGGCCGCACATTGGCGCCATTAAAACACACGTTATATTACAGTCTGTTATGGTTGGCATGTGGATTGCTATACAATTCTGGTTGACTTGGATCAGGAGTTTTTGCCCCGCCGTGAAGAATAATCCCGAATTGTCCATTAGCATTTCGTGAAAATTGCGACAACCCGTAGGAGCGGCCTTGGCCGCGATAGCCAACAATCGCGGCCAAGGACGCTCCTACACGAAATCCATTGGTTTTTGGCTATATGGACAATTTGGGATAATTTCAGAGTTTGAGAATGGGAAGCATGAAATGAAAACAAACAAGGCGCTGC
>CAYGNO010000055.1:0-2819 GCA_964351305.1 uncultured Sulfuricella sp. | reverse complement strand
ATAATTTCAGAGTTTGAGAATGGGAAGCATGAAATGAAAACAAACAAGGCGCTGCAGTGCTTGGCCGCAGGTGTATGTGCGGGGATGGCTGGTGTTGCTGCCGCAGCGGATGCCGGCATGCAGTACAACTGGTAAATAATGAAGATGGCTCCGTTCTCTGCAGATGTGTTTGCCGCAGTCGTGCTGACCGGAGTGTTGTTCACCGTTCCAGCGTTCGCTGCGGAACCCGTTCGACAGACCCGCGACATGGGGAAAATGCAGGCTGCACTTGCTCGTCCCGCCCTTTCGGCCACTGCGGTATTTGATCGGGATGGCCGGCTGTGGCTGGCACGGGTGGAAAAAGGCCATCTTTACGTCAGCCATTCCGCCGACAAAGGCACGACTTTCGGCCCGGCGGTGAAGGTCAATTTCGCGCCTGAAAATATCGCTTCGGACGGCGAAAACAGACCCAAGATCGTGCTGGACAAGAATGGGCATATTTACGTGGCCTACACCGCCAGCCTGGAAAAACCCTACAGCGGCGACATCCGTTTCAGCCGTTCGCGGGACGGCGGAAGCAGCTTTTCCGAGCCGATCACCGTCAACGATAATCGCGAAGTGATCAGCCACCGTTTCGAGGCGATGGGCGTCAACGACCGTGGCGAAATCACCCTTGCCTGGCTGGACAAACGCGATTTAAGCGCCGCCGAAAGGAAGAGGAAGAAGTACATCGGCGCAGCGGTATATTACGCGGTTTCCAAAAACGGCGGGGCCAGCTTCGAGCCCAACCGCAAGGCCGCCGACCATGCCTGCGAATGTTGCCGGGTGGCGATGGCGATGGACAAGGACGATGTCCCCGTCATCTTCTGGCGCCACATCTATGGCAAGAACGTGCGCGATCATGCCCTGCTCGGGCTGGATGGAAAAAGTCAGCCGGCGCGGGTGAGCCGGGACAACTGGGAGGTGGATGCCTGCCCCCACCACGGCCCGGCGATTTCCATCGGCGCGGACGGCGTTTACCACCTGGCCTGGTTCAACAACGCGCCGCAGCGGCATGGATTGTTTTACGCTTATTCCAGCGACCGGGGCAAAAGTTTTTCCGCGCCGGTCAGCTTTGGCGATTATGAGGCGCAGGCCAGCCATCCCGCTGTGTTGAGCCTGGACAAAAGCGTGTTCATCGCCTGGAAGGAGTTTGACGGCCAGAACTCGATCGTCAACCTGATGACCTCGGGCGATGGCGGTAAATCCTGGTCGCCTCCGCAAAAACTCGCCGCAACTTCCGGCGCTTCGGATCATCCTCTCCTGATCGGCGACGGGAATCAGCCGTATTTGTCATGGAATATTCTGAAGGAAGGATTTCGTTTGATTGAAATCAAAGTGAAAGGCGGAAGCCGTCCATGATAAATTCCATACGGCAAACCTGGGTCGCGATGGCGTTGTGTCTTGCCGCGTTAGCGGCACACGCTGACGGGGCCGCGCCGAAACCCTTCGTGGCGGGAAGCATGAAACAGATCGTCGCCGCCCGGCAGGGCAAGCCTTTCATCCTGGGATTGTGGTCGCTTGCCTGCGCCCATTGCCGTGAAGATATCTCCATTCTTTCCCGCTTCATGAAGAAACACCCCGAAGTCGAGGTGGTGCTGGTTTCGACCGACACACCGCAGGAAAACGAAGAAATCGTTTCCACGCTACGCCGCCATTCTCTCGAACGCGCCGAAAACTGGGTGTTTGCCGACCCCTTCACCGAGCGCTTGCGCTTCGAGATCGACCGGAAATGGCACGGCGAATTGCCGCGCAGTTATCTTTTCGGCGCCGACCGGAACGTCGTCGCAATCAGTGGCAAGCTTGATCCGCGACGGCTGGAACGCTGGGTTCGGGTTTCCATTACCAGGAACCAGTAGTCAGTCACGTTGAACCCGGATTATCCATTAGAGCCAAAATGCTGCTGTGGGAGCGGCGCCCTCGCCGCGATTTGCGGTCGCATTCGCGCCGAGGGCGGCGCTCCTACATGCACGAGCATTCCTATGGACAATTTGGGTTAAAATAGCCCTTAATCGCCATGCAAATAACGACTATTAAAAAAATTTCTTCCTATCGCAAAATCTGGCAGGTCGCGGCCATGGCCGTCATGCTTGGTTTTGTCGGAATGTTCGCGCTCAACCTCAAGCTTGGCTACGAAGAAAAGCTGGAACATGCCGTTGCCGACAGCCGGAACTTGGCGCTGGTGCTGGAGCAGCACGCCGCCGCCACGATCCAGAAAGCCGATATCGCAATGCAGCACATCGCCGAAATGGCGGCAGCCGTGCCCGGCGCGGACGCGCATGCTCATACCGGGGAACTCGGTGAGTATTTAAAGAGCATTCTTAATTCGTTGCCGGAATTACGCGAGTTGCAGGTTGTCAAGGCAGATGGCTATACTCTGGCGGATGGCCGTGGCACGGTTCCCAAGGCCTACCTCCTCTATCGCGGCGACTCCCCCCATTTTATTCGCCACCGCGACAATACCAATCTCGGCCTGGATATTTCCGAGCCGGTGCAAGGACGCGCCAATTCGGGCTGGAACGTCATTCTCAGCCGACGCGTCAACAACCCCGACGGCAGCTTCGCCGGCATCGTTGCCGCCGCCATCGGGCTGTCGTATTTTGACAATTACTACGGCTCGTTCGATCTGGGCAAGAACGGTCTCCTTGCCTTGCTGAGCGACAAGCTTACCCTTCTCGCCAGTTTTCCCGCCCTCGAAAACTGGCGCGGCAAGGCGCTACTCGGCAACCCGCTTGATGCCCAGTTGTGTTAATCAGCGTGCAAAACTGACCAGGAAACCGGGGTAAACAGCGTCCAATTTT
>CAYGNO010000054.1:0-12321 GCA_964351305.1 uncultured Sulfuricella sp. | reverse complement strand
CCAGCAGGATGGAATTGCGCACGATGATGCCGGCCAGCGCGATCATGCCGATCATGCTGGTGGCGGTGAACTGGCTGCCGAGCAAAGCGTGGCCGGGCATCACGCCGATGATGGTAAGCGGGATCGGCGCCATGATCACCAGCGGCACCACGTATGACTTGAACTGCGCCACCACCAGCAGGTAGATCAGCACCAGCCCGACCGCGTAGGCGATGCCCATGTCGCGGAAAGTCTCGTAGGTCACCTGCCATTCTCCGTCCCACTTGACGCTGTAGCCGGCGTAGTGGTCGTCCGGCTGATTGATGAAATAGTCGCCCAGAGTCCCGCCCTCGGCCAGCTTCATGCCGTTGATCGCGGAGCGGATCGAAAACATGCCGTAAAGCGGGCTGTCCAGCTTGCCGGCCATGTCGCCGACGACGAATACCACCGGCAGCAGATTCTTGTGGTAAATGGATTTCTCGCGCGCGACCGTGGCCACGCTCACCAATTCAGACAGCGGCACCAGCGTGCCATCCCGCGCCCGCACGGTGAGCTTGAGCAGCTCGTCCAGGCTACTTTGCCGCTCCGGCGCCAGCGTCAGCCGCACCGGTACTTCGAACTTGGAATCGCCATCATGCACCGGCGTCACGTCCTCGCCGGACAGGCCCATGCGCATCACTGCCACCACGTCCTTCTGCGCCACCCCCATCAACGCCGCCTTGCTTTGCAGGACACGCAGGACCAGCTTGTTCGCGTCCTCCTCGATGGTGTCGTCGATCGCCACGATATCGGGGGTTTTGGCGAAGTGGGCGCGCACCTGCTTCGCCACCTTCATCTGGCCTTCGTAGTCCGGCCCGTAAACTTCGGCGACGATCGGCGACATCACCGGCGGGCCCGGCGGTACTTCCACCACCTTGACCTTGGCCTGATGCCGGGCGGCGATGCGCTCGATTTCGGGGCGCACGCTGGCCGCGATTTCGTGACTCTTGCGGTCGCGGTGGTGCTTGTCCACCAGGTTCACCTGGATATCACCCATTTCGCTGCCGCTGCGCAGGTAATACTGGCGCACCAGGCCGTTGAAGTTAATCGGCGAGGCGGTGCCGGCATAGGCCTCGTAATCGGTCACCTCCGGCACGGTGGCCAGATAGCCGCCGATTTCGCGCATCGCCCGCGCGGTCTGCTCCAGCGGCGTGCCCACCGGCATGTCCACCACTACCTGGAATTCGGACTTGTTGTCGAACGGCAGCATTTTCATGATGACGATCTTGAATACCGCCAGCAGGATCGCAAAAACGATCATCCCGATGATCGCCAGCCAGAGTTTGTTGCGGTTGCCCTTGCCTAGCTCGCGATTGAGGAAGGGCGTCAGGCGCGTGCTGAAGAATCCGAACAATCGGCTCTCTGTACCGAGTTCGCTATGGCTCGGCGCATCATGCTTGTGCGCCAGGAGTTTGAGCGCCAGCCAGGGCGTGACGATGAAGGCGATGGCAAGGGAAATCAGCATGCCGATGCTGGCGTTGATCGGGATCGGGCTCATGTACGGCCCCATCAGGCCGGAGACGAAAGCCATCGGCAACAGCGCCGCGATCACGGTCAGGGTGGCGAGGATGGTCGGGCCGCCGACTTCGTCCACCGCCTCGGGAATCACCTCGGCCAGCGGCTTGCCGGGTTCCAGTTCGCGCCGGCGATGGATGTTTTCCACCACCACGATGGCGTCGTCGACCAGGATGCCGATGGAGAAAATCAGCGCGAACAGCGACACCCGGTTGAGGGTAAAACCCCACGCCCAGGATGCGAATAAAGTAGCCGCCAGGGTCAGCAGCACCGCCACGCCGACGATCAGCGCTTCTCGCTTGCCCAGCGCCATCAGCACCAGCAGCACCACGAAGGCGGTGGCGAAGGCCAGCTTGCCGATCAGTTTCTGCGCCTTGTCGTTGGCGGTTTCGCCGTAATTGCGGGTGACCGTGGCGTGGACGCCGTCGGGAATGATGGTGCCGTGCAACTGCTCGATGCGCTTGATGACGCGCTCGGCGACATCCACCGCGTTCTCGCCCGGCTTCTTCGAAATCGCCAGGGTCACCGCCGGAAATTCGCCCTTGCCGGCAATTTTCTTGTCGGTCGCCGCCGGGCCGGTGCCCAGCCAGACGTAGCGGCCGGGCTGGTCGGGGCCGTCCAGCACCTGCGCCACGTCGGTCATGAATACCGGTCGGCCATCGGCGACGCCCACCACCAGTTGCTTGACGTCGGCGCTGCCGGACAGGAAGGCGCCGGTCTGCACCAGCACTTCGCGGTTATTTTCGACCAGCGTGCCGGAAGGCTGCGCAGCGTTGCTGAGCTGCAGGGCGTCGCGGATGTCCTGGGCGGAAATGCGGTAGGCGTTCATGCGCTCGGCGTCCATGATCACCCGCACCACGCGGTTCGACCCGCCGATGGTTTTCACTTCGCGCGTGCCCTTGATCCGCTTCAGTTCGATTTCTGCGGCATGGGCCACCTGCCGCAACTCGTAGGCGCCGCGGGCGGCATCCTCCGTCCACAGGGTCAGGCTGACGATCGGCACGTCGTCGATGCCGACCGGCTTGATGACCGGCTCGCCCACGCCGAGATTGGGGGAGACCCAGTCGCGATGCGACTGGACGGTGTCGTACAGGCGCACCAAAGCCTGGGTGCGGTCCTCGCCCACCTTGTACTGCACGGTCAGCACCGCCATGCCGGGGCGCGAAACGGAGTAGACGTGCTCGATGCCGGTAATCAGCGACAGCACCTGCTCGGCGGGCGTCGCCACCAGACTCTCCACGTCCTTGGCGGAAGCGCCGGGAAAGGGAATGAATACGTTCGCCATGGTGACGTTGATCTGCGGCTCTTCCTCGCGCGGCGTCACCATCACGGCGAACAGGCCGAGCAGGAAGGCGATGAGCGCGATCAGCGGCGTCATCTGCGACTGCATGAAGGCTTTGGCGATACGACCGGAAATACCCATTTTCGGTGAGGAGTGAGGAGTGAGGGGTGAGGAGTCGGATTCCGGCATAGATTGCTCCTTACTCTTCACTCCTTACTCCTCACGGATTTTAAAACCATTCCCGCCTTGATCGGCTCCAGCGCCACCGTTTCGCCGGCGGAAAGCCCGGCCAGGACTTCGACCATGCCGTCGGCAGCCGGCTCGCCCAGGCGGATCTGGCGGAATGTCACGCCGCCTTTCGCGTCGACCACGTATACGGCGGTCACCTCGCTCCGCCTGACGACGGCTGGCACCGGCACCAGCAACTTCTTCGCCCGGCCGACGGAAAAGTGAGCGCGCGCAAACATGCCGGGGTAAACATCGCGGATATCTTCGGGCAAATCGAGACGCACGCGGGTGGTATGGGTTTTAATGTCGGCGGCGGGCAGGAGGGTCACCGCTTTGGCCGTGACCCACTTGTTGAAGGCGGGGAATTCCACCTGGGCGCGGGCGGAGCGGCGCACATCCGCCAGCTTGTACTGGGGAATGCTCGCCACCACGCGCAGATCCTTGGGATCGAAACCGGTCATCAGCGCCTTGCCGGGGCTCGCCATTTCCCCCTGTTCGACATGACGAAGCGCGACCACGCCGCTGTAGGGCGCCATCACCGCAGTGTAGCCCTTGGTGGTGGCGGCCTGCCCCGCGCTCGCCTGGGCCGCCGCCAACTGCGCCTCGGCCGCCTTGTAGTCCGCCTGCGCCTTGTCAAGAGCGGCCTGGCTGACGAATTTCTGCGCCAGCAGCTGCTTGGTGCGCTCATAGTGCTGGCGGGCATTCTGCAAATTGGCGCGCGCCTGGGCCACCACCGCCTCGCTGCCGGCGACCGCCTGACGGGCTTCGCTCTCGTCGATGCGGATCAGCACCTGGCCCTTTTTCACGGTGTCGCCGACATCGAAATGGACTTCGACGATGCGGCCGGAAATCTGGGCCGCCACGGTAGACTGTTTGACCGCCTCGACCAGCGCCTCGGCGGCATAAGTCTGATCCACCTCGCGGTACTCTACCGTCGCAGTGGCAAAAGGCAAAGCCGCCTGAGCCAGCGGGGCCAGCACCATTCCCAACAAAATCCAGACAGGTTTCAGCACGCTCTACCCCAAAAAAAGTATTAGTATATGCTAATATACCTTATTATATCAAGCCGCGAAGCAGCTTGGGCGGGGCCATGCAGGAGCGCCGCCCCCACAGAGGTGTTTTGGCTCTAATTTGGATAATCCGGATCGGATATAGACCTTACTTGGCGAAGCCGCAAAAAACATCGCGCATCAGGCCGATCAGCTTCAGGGTGCGCGGGTCGCCGACCCGGTAATACACTCGATTGGCATCCTTGCGCGTGCGCAGCACTCCTTTGTCACGCAGAATCGCCAGATGCTGGGAAATATTGCTTTGGGAGGTGCCGACGCTTTCGACGATTTCCTGCACGCTGACTTCCCTGTCACCCAGCACGCACAATATCTTCAGTCGCAGCGGATGCGACATGGCCTTCATGGCGCGGGACGCCTGCTCAATGTGCTCTTCCTTGTCGATCAATTCAACCGGATTCGATTCCATCTGCTCGCCTTCGTTAAGCTATATTTCAGGATACTGAGGTAGGTTTAGAAATTAAGTATAATGCGATTATTAGTAAAATATAATAAAATTATGCTACTTCTTTAAAATTTAAAACGAGCCATAAAATTCCAGCATGAAGGTCACCCCCGTTTTACTCATTATCCTGGACGGATTCGGTTGCAGCGAAAGCCGGGATAACAACGCCATCGCCAACGCGCGCAAACCCAACTGGGATAAACTCTGGCAGACCTGTCCCCACACCACCATCAATGCGTCCGAAGCGTCGGTGGGGTTGCCCGGCGGACAAATGGGCAACTCCGAGGTAGGCCACCTCAACATCGGCGCCGGTCGTGTCGTCTACCAGGAATTCACCCGCATCAATCGCGCCATAAGCAGCGGTAATTTTTTCGCCAATCCCGCCCTGACCCAGGCAGTGGAAACCGCCAGGAGCAGCGGCAAGGCATTGCACATTCTGGGATTGCTGTCCGATGGCGGGGTGCATAGCCACGAAATACACATCCACGCCATGCTCGATATGGCAGCCCGCGCCGGGGTGGAGAAAATCTACCTGCACGCCTTCCTCGACGGGCGCGACACGCCGCCAAGAAGCGCGCAGGACTACCTGCACCGGCTCCAGGAAAAGTGCGGCCAGATCAAGGCAGGACGCATCGCGTCCATCATCGGCCGCTATTTCGTTATGGATCGCGACAAGCGCTGGCTGCGCGTCAAGGCAGGTTACGACCTGCTCACCCAGGGCAAGGCGGAATTTCAGGCGGAAAGCGCGGAAGCGGCTTTGGCGGCAGCCTACGCCCGCGACGAAAACGATGAGTTCGTCAAGGCCACGGCCATCGTCCCGCCCGGCGCTCAGCCGGTGCGCATGGAGGACGGCGACGTAGTGGTATTCATGAACTTCCGTTCCGACCGCGCGCGCGAGATCACCCGCGCCTTCATCGAACCCGGCTTCGACCTGTTCGAGCGTGAACGGGTACCGCAACTCGCCGCTTTCTGCACCCTCACCGAATACAGCAAGGATTTCAACGTGCCGGTGGCTTACCCGCCGGAGCAGATCCGCAACGGCTTCGGCGAATACATCTCGAACCTGGGCCTGAAGCAGCTCAGGATCGCGGAAACCGAAAAATACGCCCACGTCACCTTCTTCTTCGATGGCGGAGAGGAACGCATCTACCCGGGCGAAGACCGCATCCTGGTTCCTTCCCCGGACGTTCCCACCTACGATCTTAAGCCAGAAATGAGCGCATTCGAGGTCACCGACAAGCTGGTCGAAGCTATCGAAAGCCACAGGTTCGACGCCATCATCTGCAACTACGCCAACGCCGACATGGTTGGCCATACCGGCGTGATGTCCGCGGCGGTCAAGGCAATAGAAACGCTGGACCAATGTTTGCAAAGGGTGGTCGAGGCCATGCAGCGCAACGGGGGAGAAGTGCTGATTACCGCCGACCACGGCAACGCGGAAATGATGGCGGATGAAAACTCGCATCAGGCTCATACCGCCCACACCCTGAACCGGGTGCCCTTCGTGTACGTCGGACGCAAGGCGCGTCTGGCCGAAACCGGCGCGCTCGAAGATGTCGCCCCGACGCTGCTGAAAATCATGGGGCTGCCGCAGCCCGCGGAAATGACCGGCCACCCCCTGATCGAATTCGAATAATTCTGAAAACGACTTTTAACCCATTGGAATGTTCGTGCATGTAGGAGCGCCGCCCCCGGCGCGAATGCGGTCACAAATCGCGGCGAGGGCGCCGCTCCTACAGGGGCCTTTTGGCTCTAAAAATAACCTGGGATTAACCGTTTTTTTCTGCCTGGCAACCGGGCTAGTCTGCGCGTTCTCAGCTCAAGCCGCGCCGAAAGACGATCTCTCCGGCCTGCGCGACCGCATCAAGGCCCTGCAGAAAGAGGTCGAAAGCGCAAAAGGCAAAAAGACCGATGCCACCGATGCGCTGAAGCAGTCCGAACAGGCGATCAGCACGGCCAACCGGCGGCTGCGGGAACTGGCTCAGCAACAGGAAAGCGTCGGCGCCACGCTGAGCCAGGCGCAGCGCGAAGGCCGCGACACCCAGGTCAAAATCGGCAAGCAACAGGCGCTGCTCGGCCAGCTGCTCTCCCACTACCATCTGCATGGCCAGCACGACCCCCTGAAAATCCTGCTCAACCAGCAAGATCCCAACCAGCTTGCACGCCAGCTGCACTATTACACTTACCTATCCCGCGCGCGCGCTGCCCTGATCGAAAGCTTGCGCGCCGACCTGGCGCATTCCCGGAAGCTCGCCCAGCTTTACCAGGAAAAAAGCGCCGAACTGGAGCAGGTAAAATCGGAACAGGCGCGCCAGAAAGTTCAGCTGAAAAAGGACAAGCAAGCACGCAAAACCGTGCTGGTCCGCATCAACCAGAAAATCACCAGCCAGCGCCATGAAATCGGTCGCCTGCAGCGCGACGAAAAACGCCTGACGCAATTGATCGAGCGCCTGAGCCGGCTGGCGAAACCAAAGAAAAAGCAGAGCTCCGCCGCACCCAATCGCAGCCAGCCCACACCCGGGCCATCCGACGGCGTGCTTCATCGACTCAAAGGCAAGCTTCTTCTGCCGGTGCGCGGGGAACTTGTCAACCGCTTCGGCAGTCAACGGGAAGACGGTGGCGCGACATGGAAAGGGTGGTTCATCAAATCGGCGGCGGGACAGGACGTCAAATGCATCGCCAATGGGCAGGTGGTATTTTCCGACTGGCTGCGCGGCTTCGGCAACATCATCATCGTTGACCATGGCGACGACTACATGAGCCTCTACGGCAACAATGAAACCCTCTACAAACAGGCCGGCGAAACTGTTCGGGCCGGGGATGCGGTCGCCGCAACGGGAAACAGCGGCGGAATCGCGGAAACCGGTTTATACTTTGAAATGCGGCATCGAAGCCGACCATTCGACCCGCTGGGCTGGGTCAAGCTGAACTAAATGAGTGAAACGAGGATGAACGTAATGCGCGGCAAAATGCAAAAAGCAAGCTTGATCTTTTTTGGCGCCATCATCGGCGTGATGGTCAGCCTCAATTTCTCTGCGGTAGCCGACAAGGATGCCGTCGGTCCGCTACCGATCGATGACCTGCGCGCCTTCACCGAGGTCTTCGGCAAGATCAAGAGCGACTATGTCGAACCGGTGGAAGACAAAAAGCTCATCACCGAAGCGATCAACGGCATGCTCGCCGGTCTCGACCCCCATTCCGCCTACCTTGACGCCGATGCGTTCAAGGATCTTAAGGTCGGCACCCAGGGTGAATTCGGCGGCCTCGGCATCGAGGTCAGCATGGAGGACGGCTTCGTCAAGGTCGTCTCCCCGATCGAGGATACCCCGGCATTCCAGGCCGGCATTAAAAGCGGCGACCTGATCGTCAAGCTGGATGAAACTCCGGTCAAGGGACTGACCTTGAATGAAGCGGTCAAGCGCATGCGCGGCAAACCCGGAACCAGGATCACTCTCACCGTGCTCCGCAAGGGCGAAACCAAACCTCTGATCATCACCCTCACGCGCGCTGTGATCAAAATCCAGAGCGTAAAATCGAAGCTGGTCGAACCGGGCTATGGCTATATCCGCATCACCCAGTTCCAGGAGCATACTGGCGAGAACATGGCCAAGGCACTGGATACGTTCTACAAGCTGAACAAGGAACCACTGAAGGGGCTGGTGCTGGATATGCGCAACGATCCGGGCGGCCTGCTCAACGGCGCCGTCGCAGTTTCCGCGGCGTTCCTGCCGAAAGATGCGCTGGTAGTGTATACCGAGGGCCGCACCGAGGACGCCAAGATGAGGCTGACGGCAAGCAAGGAAAACTACCTGCACTCGGCTACGCAGGAGGATTACCTGAAAAATCTGCCTGCGGACACCAAAACCGTGCCCATGGTGGTACTGGTCAACGGCGGCTCGGCCTCGGCCTCGGAAATCGTCGCGGGCGCCCTGCAGGACCACAAGCGCGCCATCATCATGGGCACGCAAACCTTTGGCAAGGGATCGGTGCAAACCATCCTGCCGCTGGGCAGCAACACCGCCATCAAGCTGACCACGTCGCGCTATTTCACGCCTAACGGCCGCTCCATCCAGGCCAAGGGCATCAGCCCGGATATCGCCGTCGAAGAGGCCACGGTCAGCGGAGTCGAGCAGCAAGGCGCGTTCAACCTGCGCGAAGCCGATCTGGAGCGGCATCTATCCAACGGCAATAAGGATGAGGAAACCAAAAAGCCCGAATCGCCGTCGATCAAGCTGCCCGCACCGCCAAAACCTGAATCCAAGGGTAAAGATGGAAAAGCCGACAGCGGCAAACCGGCACCCGGCGAGATCGTGTCGAAAAACGACTACCAGCTGAATCAGGCGCTCAACCTGCTGAAGGGGTTGCATATCCTGCAACGCCGCTAGAGGCGCTGGCCACAAGAAGGCACAAGAGTCACATGATTATATTGTGCGTTTTATGCTTTTTCGTGGCTATTCCTGAACCCTCGAAATGAACGACAATCAGCTCCTGCGCTACAGCCGGCACATCCTGCTGCCGCAGATCGGCATCGAGGGCCAGGAAAAGCTGCTTGGCGCCCATGCCCTGATCATCGGCGCCGGCGGCCTGGGCTCCCCAGCCGCGCTTTACCTTGCCGCCAGCGGCGTCGGCAGGATCACGATCTGCGACGGCGACAGCGTCGATCTCACCAACCTGCAGCGCCAGATCGCCCACTTCACCCATTCCCTCGGCACCAACAAGGCGACATCGGCGCAGCGCACGCTAGCCGCCATCAATCCCGAAATCAGCGTCACGGCCATTCCGCAACGCCTCGAAGGGGCCGAACTTGACCACCTCGTCGCCCAGTCCGATGTCGTGCTCGATGCCAGCGACAACTTCGCCACCCGCCATGCCGTCAACCGCGCCTGCGTCGCTCACGGCAAGCCGCTGGTTTCCGGTGCGGCGATACGCTTCGACGGACAGGTCGCGGTTTTTGATTTGCGTGCCCCCTCCAGCCCTTGCTACCACTGCCTGTTTCCGGAAGCGGGGGGCGAGGAAGGCGAGCGCTGTGCGGTGATGGGCGTGTTCGCGCCGCTGGTGGGGATCATCGGCTCGACCCAGGCGGCCGAAGCGCTGAAAATACTATGCGGCGCCGGCCAGCCGCTGAATGGCCGGCTGTTGCTGCTCGACGGATTGCAGATGGAGTGGCGTTCGATCAGGCTGAAGAAGGACCCGGCCTGCCCGGTGTGTTCAGTTTTGTAGGGCGGGCACCGTTCTTGTGCCCGCCCTACAAAACTCATCCCTTGATCAGCGCCCGCCACTGTGCTGCCCAGAACTCCATCGGCTCGCGCCTGAAACCGCTCTTGGCGAACTGATGCCAGCGACCGACCACGAAGCTCATCATCAGGTTGGCCTGAGCGGCGGCATCGGTCTCGCTGAGTTCCTGCTGGCTCGCGGCAAGCCGCAATGACTGCTTGAGCGTGGCTTCGAGCCGGTCGTGCAGCTGGTTGATGCGAGTCTGGAGGCGGCTATCCTCGTTGACCAGCGCCTCGCCGATCAGCACCCGGGTCATGCCGGGATTCTTCTGGGCAAAACCGAGTAGCAGGGGCAGCACGACCTCCATCTGTTTCACGCCGTTGCTCTCTTCGCTGGTGATCTTGTTGATCAGGCCGAACAGGGTCTGCTCGATAAACTCGATCAGTCCCTCGAACATCTGCGCCTTGCTGGCAAAGTGGCGGTAGAGCGCCGCCTCGGATACGCCGATCCTGGCGGCCAGGGAAGCGGTGGTAATTTTCTCGCCCTGCGGGTTCTGCAACATTTCCGCCAGATTTTGCAGTATCTGGAGTTTTCGTTCTCCGGGTTTGGCTGCCATGTTTTTCCCCAGGTTCGGGTTAGTGGCAACCGCCGCCGCAGCCGCCGCAGCCACCACCACCGCCGCCTGACGAAGTGCCGCAGGAAGAGCCGCCGTTATCGTTGGGGTTGATAAAAATAAAGCGGAAGTCACCGGGATCGAGCTCGACGAAATCCAGCACGGCCCCGTTCAGCAGCTCCGTATGCTCGGGCGACACGAGAACGGTGACGCCCTCGGAATTCACCGTCATGTCTTCCTCGCTCTGTTCATCGAAACCCATGCCGTACTCGATACTTCCGTTCATGCCGCGACGGGCGGCAATACGCAGAAACATCCCCTCGGCTTCACTTTGGGTGGCGGCCTGGTTAATCTGCTCGGCAGCTTTGGCTGTTACTGTAATCATCGACTTTCTCCTTTAGACATTAACAATTCAAATCAGGCAGCGCGCTCATGGCGCCGCGTGCTCCCATCCAACGGCTTGTCTGCTCCTTGCGCCTTGCTGCGCACGAAGGCAACGAAACGGGCGGCCCAATTATAAGCGCCAAGACTGCGCAGATGCGCATAGGAAGCCAGCAGGTTTTTGTAGACGATGCCGTCATGGTGCCCATCTATTCCATGGCCGCGCTTGACCTCATAGGCATATTTCAGCCCGCTCGCGTCCAGGTTGTCCAGGCTGGAATAGTGGAATTCGTGGCCGCGCACTTCGGGCACCGACGCTGGCCCGGCCAATGCCGGCCATGGGTTCTCCCCCGTTTCGCTCAGGCGGATGTAGCCGCGCCCGACCGGTTTTTCGTGCATCACCACGTCGCCCGGAATGACGCCCACCATGTTGCGCTTTTCGCCACGCCAGGTCAGCGTGCGCGCCAGGTACATGAGTCCGCCGCATTCCGCGTATACCGGCATGCCGTTCTCGATGGCGTTGCCGATCTCTTCGCGCAGCGTGGCGTTGGCTTCCAGTTCGCCCATGAACAACTCGGGGAAGCCGCCGCCGATGAAAAGGCCATCCACTTCCGGGAGATGCGGGTCGTGCAGGGTATCCAGCGGGACCAGCTCGGCGCCGGCGGCGCGCAAGGCGTCGAGGTCATCGACATAATAGAAGCCGAAGGCCTTGTCCCTGGCCCAGCCGATGCGAACCGAGGTCTTAGCGTCGCCAAGCGACACGTTTGCCCCCTCTCCCGTCTCGCCGTGGTCGCTGCGAAGCAGCGGGAACCCGGCGGGGACACTCCTTGCGGGTGCAGGGAGAGGATTGAGGTGAGGGAAGTCAACGAGTTCGGGCAATGGTGGCGCAGAAGCGGCAATATCCAGCAACTTGTCGAGATCGACTTGCGCCCCGACAACCTCTCCAATTTCATTCACGCGCCGCGTCGCCGCCTCAGTTTCGTTGCTCGGCATCAGGCCGAGGTGCCGTTCCACGATTTCCAGCCGTTTGTCGTGATGCACCGCGCCGATCACCGGCACGTCCGTATAGTGCTCTATCACGGCGCGCAGCTTGCCCTCGTGGCGGGCGCCGCCGAGGTTGTTGAGGATCACCCCGGCAATGTTGATATTCCGGTCGAAGGCCTGGTAGCCCAGGATCAAAGGCGCGATTCCGCGCGTCATGCCGCGTGCGTCAATGACCAGCACCACTGGCGCCTGCAACAAACGAGCCAGCGCGGCATTGCTGTTACTGCCGTCGAGGTTGAGCCCGTCGTACAGGCCCTTGTTGCCTTCGATCAGGCTGAGGTCCGCGCCGGCGGAGTGCCGCTGGAATTCGGCGACGATCTCGTCCTGGCCCATCATGAAAAAATCGAGGTTGCGACAGGGACGCCCGCCGGCAACGGAAAGCCACATCGGGTCGATGTAATCGGGGCCTTTTTTGAAAGGCTGAACCTGGATGCCACGCGCCCTGAATGCGGCGCACAAGCCGATGGAGACGGTGGTTTTTCCGGAGGATTTATGTGCGGCTGAGATCAGCAGA
>CAYGNO010000053.1:0-12328 GCA_964351305.1 uncultured Sulfuricella sp. | reverse complement strand
TGGCAAATTCGTCACCGCCAATCCGCGCCAGGGTGTCATCCTCCAGCACGCAGCGGCGAAGACGATCCGCGATATCCTGTAGCAGCAGGTCGCCATGGGTGTGCCCAAGGGTATCGTTAATCGCCTTGAAATTATCTATATCGAGCAGCAACACCGCGACCATCCGGTGGCTGCGGGCAGACCGGCTGATCGCATGCCCAAGGCGGTCGAGGAACAGGGAGCGGTTCGGCAGCCCCGTCAGCGCATCGTAGTTGGTCACCTGGGCCAGGTTCTGTTCCGCCTCTTTATGATGGCCGAGAATACTGACTATCTGGAGGGATCTTTCCGACAACTCCTTTTCGGTTTCCCGCAAAGCGCTGGCCAGATGACTGAGGAAGGGAACCATGGCCATTGTGGCGACAACAGCCGTGATCAGGCTGACCCAAAAATAATCGACCGATCCGTTGCCGGTGAGCACCATGACGGATTCCGTCAAAAGCACGGCGACCAGAACCGGCAGCACGACGAAAACCCATAACTTTCCGGATTTGGCCTTTTCAGCCAGGCGCACTGCAGTCGATTTGATCAATTCCAAACTGTCACCTGACCTTACAGGGTGGGACGTCCTTCATGAGCATAGGTGAGCTCATGAATGGACTGGCATGAAATGCAGCGCGTAGCGGTCGGGTAAGCCCGTAGCCGCTCAAGCGGAATATCCGCTCCGCAGTCAACACAGGTACCGTAATCCCCTGATGCGAGACGCTTGAGCGTCGCCTCGATAGCACGCACCTCGATGACTTGCCGGTCGACCATCGCAGCGTCCAGGTCGGCCAGCATGTCCGCCACCGACTCATCTCCCAGATCGGTAACGCGCCCGGCCAGATCAGCATAATGCTGCTCACCCGAACGGGCCAGCTCGTCACGGATTTCTTCAAGCAGTAGCTGGCGGCGCTTCTCCAGGTTCTGCTTGAGCTGCGCAGCTTCGTCAGCAGTAAAAGCGGCCATTATTCAGACTCCTTGTAAAAATCCGGCGGAACAAAATAGCCATTTTATCACAGTAGAGTAAAACTCCTGTTCTAACCCTGCCTTATCGGGCTACCCTTCTTCCCTGCTCAGATTTCTCTGTGCCCGCTTCACAATATAGCCGCAGGCGCTGTTGTCCGGGTAATTCCGGAGCCAGTCCCGGCACACATCCCTGACCCATTCCGGTCGGCTCCTGGCGGCATCGTTCAGCCAGTTCGCAACTGAATCCTGCACATAACGACTTTCGTCGCGACAGCACGGCTCAAGCAATGGCAAGCCATGCCAGGGCTCGGCCTGCAGCGGAGCAATATGTTTCGCCCACACCCCGCGTGGCCGAGTAATCTCGACGGCAAATCGGCGCAACTTGGCGTCCGCCTCGGATACCCACCTGTGCAACTGGGCAATCGCCTCAAACGGCGCGGTCACGACAACTGGACGCAACGCCAGCCAGGCCCATTCGCGCACGCCGAAATGACGATCCGCGGCAAGCGCTCTCATCTCCATGAATTTATCGGCGAAACCCAGCCCCGGATGCAAGGCTATGGCAAAACAGGCAAACCCTCGCACCGTATCGGATGGATGAGCGATGAGCTGCTGCAATGCCTCCCTATCGTCAAAAGCGCCGTGCCGGCCCACCATCCTCCCTGCCAGCTCCATGCGCTTTACCAGGCCATGCCCGGAAAAATCCTGATTCATCGCTTCCTGGGCCAGTCCTGCCGCGTTTCCCGACCAGCCATCCAGCGTGCCGAGCAACACGGCAAAATCCATCGCCGCCTGCTCCGTCAGGGTCGCGGTTTCCATTTCACCGCGATCGAGAAGAGCGGTCAGGTCGGGCGGGATATCGCGCAGCCGGACATAGCCTTTACGCTTATCATGAACATCGCGAAGCGATACTTCATCACTCTCCCCCAGAGGGGGAGAGGCAGGAGAGAGGGAACGAACACGGCGAGAAGCGATGTTCATAATTCAGGGCGGCGCTTATCGCCGTGTTCGTTCGGCATGAATCGGCGGCCATAATCGATTTTATCCATCCATGAATTTTAGCGTAAAATGGCGACCTCGCCCCAGTAGCTCAGTGGATAGAGCAACCCCCTCCTAAGGGGTAGGTCGGACGTTCGATTCGTCTCTGGGGCACCATAAAATCAATGTGTTATATAAACTCACAACCCATTTTGTTTTTATGGGGTTACGCTGGGGTTACGGTAAAACCTTATTTTATCCAGGCTTCCGCGCTTGTTTTTTTAACGCACTCATCACCCTCTTGACCGCACGGGTGAGCGGTCAGCCAGGTGTTACATGTGTGCCTTCGTAATTCGCTAGTCCGCAAAAGCGTCTGTTACTGCCTGAGATATTCGTTCGCATAATCTCGGATTACCAGCCAACAATGAATAGCGCTTGCGGAGCTTGTTCGAGATGGCATTTCCGTTTTCCCGAACACTACGAATAATCGCATCCAGCTCGTTATCCGGTGCCTCCAGGAAGTTTTTAATGGCACTTCTTGCATTGTCATTTGCCTGAAGGAAGCGAGCTTCGCTCCGCATTTCTATTGTCAAGGTGGCATCAATTACCTCAGCCAGATAAATAACGTGGGCGGTAAGGTCGGGGTAACGCCACGCGGGCAAGGCGTCGTCATAGCCCTGGAAATATAGATTGTATTCCACGCCATCTTCGGCAATGGACGCTTCTCCAAAATGATATTGATCTGCGTAATGGCGCATCAGCGGACGCGAGAAGCGTTCCAGCACTTTATCGTAGGCTGCCCGGTTATGGGTGCTGTTTGTTATCGTGGCGGATACCGGCAATATGATAGGGGGGGGCACAACACCATCGCGGCGTAACACGTCGTTAATCAGAAACCGGGAAATTCGTCCATTGCCGTCAGCCATTGGATGCGCATACACAAAACCAAACGATGCCGTCGCGGCCCTTACAATAGAGGCTCCGTCTTGTGTCCGTGCGAGAAAACAAGCCAACCCTGCAAGTATGGATTCGAGATTATCCCAGTGAGGCGCGATATAATCGACCACTGGTTGGTAACGAGCTGAATGACCAACATAGACAGGTGATTTTCTTGCACCGTAGCGAAGGGACGTATCGCCAAGAATGCCGCGCTGCAATAGTGCAAGCGTTTCCTGTGCAAAGGGGTTCTCGTGCTTTCCGCACTCGCTTTCCATCACGGCAGCGAAGCGGCGAATGCGGTCTTCTTTATCTTGCTCATGTTCGATCAAAAAACTGGCACGACTTTCTTTAACCGTCAGCCAGACCGTGCTTCGCATTATCAGATCAATGCCATAATCAGCTTCAAGTTCTGACAACTTTGCGGACAGGTTGTATTGTTCTGCCGCTTTAACGGTATCGACTCGCCGGATTATGGGGCAATAATCCCGGTTACCGGGAAGGTTGTCACGTACTCGCCAACGCTTATTGAGAATGGAGCGACCCACGAAGAAGTCTTCTGGTGGCAAGGCATCCACATAGTTTGCTTGTGGTACTCCAGGTGATTCCAACTGGTCTGGCATGAGCCATTCGAAAAAGAAGCAGGCGCGGCGCGCATAAGCCCCCGTTGGCTCGCTGGAAATCCACTGTTCCAGATTATGCTTGACGCCTGGCAATCGGAACAGCCGCGCAAGAAACTCAAGGTGAATTCCCTCATATTTGAACGCAAATGTGAGGTGTTCGCTCAGTGATGCGCCTGGGCGATAAGCTTCAACGTAGGTCTCCCGGCAAATATCACCCCCTTTCGAGGTGGAGCGAATACGGCCAATTTCACTCTGCACGGGAAAAGGCTGTACCGGCTTGATGTTGTAGCTATGGGAAAGCCACTGATATCCGACGAAATCCATAATTTTTAATTACGAGGCTAAAAAAACGATTACAAAACGGCCTTTTTCTAAAAAAATGATTATACACATGGAGGGATGGGCGTGTTTAACTCAAAAATTTCTCCCGAATTTCAACAGTAGCCTTCTGGCCGGGTTTCCTCTCCACAGCCACCAGCCCGGCGTATCCCAGTGCGGTTAAAGCCTTGGCGAAGGTTTGCCGGGTGCCGCCTGCCAGCCTTTGCGTTTCGGCGGTTATCTTCACGGTTTTGGATTTCTTCAGAACTAAAGGGGCCAGGGTCGATTAACCCCTCAACCTTGCAACGAGCTGGTTGCGCCAAGGGCAGCGCACCCTCAATTTGAATGATGGCCATTTGGGAAAGAATATGCGTGGTCTGGAAGCCGAAAAAAAGATATTCAGGATTCTCCGTAGTAAAGGACTACCCGATTCCCGTCAAAGGTGGCTGTTACCAAAATCGTGCCGTCTTAAATTGGCCTGCCTTCTGCCAAAACGAACTCCTCAATCTGGAGCCACTAACCGCCCAAACACTTGCAGATTACTTTTCGGAGTTTGGGCGTTACGAAACCCTTGGGGAAAATGAAAAAACAAAGCATGAAAACACTGTCGCTTTTATTCAATGGCTTCATGCTAATTCAGCAGTTAACACGAACGCTGCACGATAAAGCTGTGCGGAGGTTCGTCATCTTTAGCCTATATATAAACGCCAGCCACGCACGCATCGTATTCAGAGAGCGCCGCAACTCTTCCAGAATCTGATCCACGGTGGACATGGTGCGCCTTTCAGGCAACCCGGTATTCCCGCACGTCCACCCGAACCCCCTCGGAGACCGCACGGCTGGCCCGTTCCAGCAGGCCGCCCGTCACTTCCTCGCTGACATACTCTTCGCCGCAGTTATCGCAAATTTCGGCGGGCACATGCTTGAACACCAGGGTTGCGTCATCGCGCTCCAGGGTGATGCTGGCATAGCCGGGATGGGTGCTGCCGTGCTTGCAGATCGGGCATTTCATGGCTGCTTCCTTTCAAAATCCGCTTCCCAGATAGCCGGGTCTGGTTCATATACTGTAATGATGATGCTGGTTTCCGCTTCGGCATCGTCAGCGACAACCACATGCAACGGCTTGCCTGCCACCCACCCTAGAATTAGACGGCTTGGGAGGGGTGTGTCATCAGGATATTCCCGAATCATTTTGCCCGTGGCCAGCACATGCCGCACATCTTCCGGCCTGACATTGCGCTCGAACATGCGCTTGATGGCGTGGCTGCGAAAAATCAAATTCATCGTAATACGCCCCGTCACGTTTTAGCTCAGTTTAACCACATCTGCCGCCAAATTATAGTATGACCGGCAGCACGTTTACCCGGCCCGTTTGATCGGTAACACTTCAGCGGCCTGCTTCACCCCTGCCGCCGCCATCATCGCGCTGGTGGAGGTATTGACCGACCGCCTTACCGGGTCAAGATCAAGGCGCGCATAAATTGCCGTGGTGGACTGGCTCTTGTGGTTCAGGCTCTTGCCAATGATCGCCATGGATGCGCCCGTCTTGGCCTGCCAACTGCCGAGCGTGCGGCGCAGGTCATGGATGCGCAAGTCGGCAACCGGTCCACCTCTTCATGCCTGATCGTGGACAGCTTGCGCTTGCCCCATGCCGATAGATAAAGGCGGTAATTCGCCTTGGGCTTATCCGAAGCCTGTTGCAGTTATTTCGAGGGGGCTGCCTTGCTCTGCGGCACGGAGGATGCGGGAAGAGTTCCGCTCGGTTTGATCGCCGTCCGTGACCTGTCGGAAGGAAATGCACTGATGGGCGGCGCCTTGGCGGTAGGCGTCTCTTTCCTCACTTCTTTTGACTCGACAGCTTTATCCGCCTCTTTCGACTTTTCGCTCTTCTTCCTGGTTACGGCGGCAGGCTTCTTTTCCTCTGTCTTTTTATACTGGCAGACGCGCTCGAATTTTAGTTCGCCTTCGGTATCGGGAATCACGTAATTCAGCTTGCCGTAGTAACTGGCGGTAATGGTTGTTATCTCGCTGCCATCCTCAGCGTAATACACCTTCATCAGCAGATCCGCGGTGCGGGCGGTGCAATTGTAGCGCATCAGGGACTTTGCCGACTTGAAATAGAAATCGCCTGGCCGCGCCTGCTCCAGCGCAGAGTAGACTTCCCTGTCCCAGGCCGTCACGGTGCTCCCCTGGCGCAGCAAACTGGCCAGATCGATCTCGGCACGCATTTTTTCGTTGGATATCACCGACGACCACATCGCCGCCTCGGTTCCAGGCGGGAAAGTCAAAAACGCTGCCGTCAGCACAAAACGCAATATAGTTTTCATGCTTCTCTTCAATATGAGCATATCCCGCCAATTCATTACCAGTGCCTTTTACGTTAGCCTCCTCGCCCGCTTGCGGGAGAGGATTGAGGAGAGGGTTTCATGGTGAGAGGCAATCCCTACTTTTTTCTTATGGCGCGCCAGACAACCTGACGCATATCGATTCAGCCGACCGTTCCATGGTTATCGGCCATAACCGGGATAAGTTTAACTCTGACGAAAAAACACTTAGCAATTAAGGTATTGGCAATGACGGGAACATACTCGTCAGATACAATTAATTCACACTTTGCAGAGGATGGATGCGCATTGGAGACTAAGCCCATGATGTCAGTGCATATTTACATATCACGTTGATTTTATTCATTTAATTTTTAGAAGAATTTTTAAGCTTCACAACAAAACCTCTTTCCTGCAAGACACTTAGGAGTGTTCGAAACGAGTTCTCCACAGAGTTACCCACAGTAAATGTGCAAAAACCCGCAAGAAGCCAACCTCTATCCTTCCGCTGCTTTTTTTGGTAACTTCATAATCATGAATTATTGCAGCCATTGCGGCGCCAAAGTAGAGCTGAAAACTCCGCCCGGAGATCACCTGCCGCGCCACATGTGCGGCATCTGCGGCGCCATCTATTACGAAAATCCGAAAATGGTAGTCGGCGCGATCCCCGAATGGGGGGACAAGATACTGCTGTGTCGCCGTGCCATCGAGCCACGCCATGGGTTCTGGACCCTGCCGGCGGGGTTCATGGAAAACAATGAAACCACGGCTCAGGCCGCAGCTCGCGAAACCGCTGAGGAGGCTCACGCGCGAGTAGAAATCGCCGCTCTCTATGCGCTCTACAATATCCCGCACATCAGCCAGGTACATCTGTTCTTTCGCAGCCGCCTGCTCGACCTCGACTTCAAGCCGGGCAGCGAAAGCCTGGAAGTGGCGCTGTTCAGCGAAGCCGCCATCCCCTGGGAGGAACTGGCCTTTTCCAGCGTCCGCAATACCCTGCGACATTTCTTCGAGGATCGGCGGCGCGGTGTTTTCGAATTACATGTCGGCGACATCATCCGGTCGCTGGACGAAAAAAAGGGCGCCGATTAGAACCCGCGCCCTTTACGTTTGCTCCCTCTCCCGCAGGCGGGAGAGGGTTGGGGTGAGGGTTGCCCCCTCAAGCTAACCCTCGGGGTAGGCTAACTTCCCGCCATCGCCAGCAACAGGCCATTAAGACGCTGCACGAAGGCCGCAGGATCTTCCAGCTGACCACCCTCGGCCAGCAACGCCTGGTCGAACAGAATATGACTCCAGTCGCCGAAGCGCTCGCCCCCCGCCTCGCCCTTTAGCTTCTGCACGATAGGATGGTGTGGATTGATCTCCAGTATCGGCTGGGTCTGAGGCGCTTCCTGCCCCATGGATTTCAGCATCCTGGCCAGATTTCCGCCCAGGTCGTGAGCATCGGCCACCAGACATGCCGGGGAACTGGTCAGGCGATGGGTGATGCGCACTTCCTTGACCTTGTCGCCGAGCACTTCCTTGACTTGCTCGATCAGTTCCTTGAACTCGCCGGCTTCCTTTTCCTGCTCCTGCTTCTCGGCCTCGTCTTCCAGCTTGCCCAGATCGAGTTCGCCCTTCGCCACCGACTGTAGCGGCTTGCCGTCGAACTCGGTGAGATGAGACACCATCCACTCGTCCACCCGCTCCGCAAGCAACAGCACTTCGATGCCTTTTTTCCGGAAAATCTCCAGATGCGGACTGTTCTTCGCGGCGGCGAAGCTGTCGGCGGTCACGTAGTAAATCTTGTCCTGACCCTCCTTCATGCGACCGATATAGTCCGCAAAAGAAGCACTCTGTTCGGCGGTATCGGCATGGGTCGAAGCAAAGCGCAGCAGCTTGGCGATACGCTCCTTGTTGGCATGATCCTCGCCGACGCCTTCCTTGATCGCCTTGCCGAACTCGCCCCAGAATTTGGCATATTTTTCCTTGTCGTTCTCAGCCAGGTCGTCAAGCAGGCCGAGCACCTTCTTCACCGAACCGGCACGGATCGAGTCGATATCCTTGCTGTGCTGGAGGATCTCGCGCGAGACATTGAGCGGCAGATCGTTGGAATCGATCACCCCGCGCACGAAGCGCAGGTAGCGCGGCATCAGCTGCTCGGCATCGTCCATGATGAACACCCTGCGCACGTACAGCTTGATGCCGTGACGCACTTCGCGATCCCACAGGTCGAACGGGGCACGCGCCGGGATGTAGAGCAGCTGGGTGTACTCCTGCTTGCCCTCTACCTTACTGTGGGTATAGGCCAGCGGCGCTTCGAAATCGTGCGCCACATGCTTGTAGAATTCCTCGTATTCCTCGGCGGTCACTTCGCTTTTCGGCCTCGCCCATAAAGCACTGGCGCGGTTCACCGTTTCATCCTCTTCGGTGAGCCGGCTCTCCTGCTTGTCGGCATCCCATTCTTCCTTCTGCATCAGGATGGGCAGCGTGATGTGGTCGGAATACTTCTTGATGATGCTCTTGATGCGCCAGCTGTCGAGCAGATCGTCCTCGCCCTCGCGCAGATGCAGGATAACATCGGTGCCGCGACCGGCCTTCTCCACTGTTTCCAAAGTGTAATCGCCCTCGCCGGCGGATTCCCAGCGCACGCCGTGCTCGGCGGTCAGCCCGGCGCGGCGGGTGATCAGCGTGACCTTGTCGGCCACGATAAACGCGGAATAGAAGCCCACGCCGAACTGGCCAATCAGGTTGGCATCCTTGGCCTGGTCGCCGCTCAACGCCTCAAAGAACTGGCGCGTGCCGGACTTGGCGATGGTGCCGATATGCTCGATCACCTCCTGGCGCGACATGCCGATGCCGTTGTCGGAAATGGTGATAGTGCGCGCCGCCTTGTCCTGGCTGATGCGTATCTTCAAACTGGAATCGCCTTCGAACAGCGCATCGTCGGCGAGCGCCTCAAAGCGCAGCTTGTCGGCGGCATCCGAGGCATTGGAAATCAGCTCGCGCAGACAGATTTCCTTGTTGCTGTAGAGGGAATGGATCATCAGCTTGAGTAGCTGACGGACTTCAGTCTGGAAACCCAGTGTTTCCTTGTGTGCTTCTACGGTGGTCATGATGTTTTTTCTCCAATTTCGAAAACCCTATACTGAATAGGGACTGACGCAGCAAATTCAAGAGGGCCATTCATTGCGTATGATCTTCTCCGCCCAGAACAGGCCGATGATGGTTTTCACGTCGCTGATGCGCCCGTCGCGCACCCATTCCATCGCCGTATCCAGCGGCAGCCTGACGTTCTCGAGGAACTCGTCCTCATCGCGCCGGTGGCCGTGCTCGCTCAATCCCTGTGCCAAATAGATCAGTATTCGCTCGTCCGAATAGCCGATGCAGGGGTGGATCGTGGTCAGGAACTTCCAGTCTTGCGCGGCATAGCCAGTTTCTTCCAGCAGTTCCCGCTGGCCGCAGGCGAGCACGTCCTCGCCGGAATCGATCTTGCCGGCAGGCAACTCATGGAAATCGCGGTTCAGGGGGTAGCGGAACTGCCGCACCATCAGCACGTCGCCGTTGTCCAGCAAGGGGACCACGACCACCGCACCGGGGTGGACGATGTACTCGCGCGTGGTGGTGTTGCCATTGGGCAGCACTACCTGGTCCTCCCGCACATGCAACAGGCGGCCGTCGTAGACGTTGCTGGTGGACAACTGTTTTTCGGTCAAATCGGGGGCATCCATAAGATATCTATCCAGACTAGATGAAGTGCAAGGCAATCAACCTAAAAACGGCGATTCACCGCAGAGGACGCGGAGGACACTGAGGAAAGACAAGGCATTGGCAAGTCATGCTGAGCCACCCATTAGGTGAGTGCGTTTTTTACGTCAAGCATTTGAATTCCTCCGCGGTTCAATAGCTTTTTCTATGATCAGGGAGCGTTCCCGGATTGCAGCCCAACACCCCATCCAAACCCGGGGAAGGAATCAGGTCAGGTGGCGCCCTTGCGGCGCCAGAGAAAGCGGTAAACGAAACCGGGGTAGGCAAACACCAGGAACAGGCAGGCTGTCGTGGCGTAGAATTCCCAGTGCTGCGGCTGAACCGGGCCGAGGTTTTTTTCCACCAGCCAGGCAATGCCGCCGACGACGAAATACATCAGCACCAGTTCGAGCAAGCGCCAGACCAGACTTTTGCCATCCTCGCGCGGAGGCAATACAAACAGGCGGCGCTCCAGCAGAAACGGCAGGTTCGCCGCGACAAACGCCAATACCAGGATGACCAGTACCTGTGTCACAACAGCGAGTGCTGGATGCTATAGGCGCACAAGGCCATCAAGGGCTGCGGCAGGATGCCCAGCGCCAGCACGGCCAGTCCGTTCGCGCTCATGAGCACGCTGGCGTCGGGTTGTGAGGAAATTGGCGACTGATCTTCGGGCGCGTCGAAATACATCAGCTTGACGATACGCAGGTAGTAGAAAGCGCCGATCACCGACATCAGCACGGCGAACACGACCACCCAGACGAAGCCGGCCTGCAACGCCGCCTGCAGCACGGACAACTTGGCGTAGAAGCCCACCGTCGGCGGCACGCCGGCCATGGAGAACATCAGCAACAACATCATGAAGGCATACCATGGGCTGCGCTGGTTCAACCCCTTGAAATCGTCGATGTTTTCCGCCTCGAAGCCCTTGCGCGACAGGAGCAGGATCATGCCGAAAGTACCCAGGCTCATCAGCACGTAGGACAGGACATAGAACATGGAACCGCTGTAGCCGTTCAGGCTGCCGGAAAGGATGCCGAGCAGCAGGAAACCCATGTGGGAGATGGTGGAATAGGCCAGCATGCGCTTGATGTTGGTCTGGGCGATGGCGGTGATGTTGCCTATCGCCATCGACAGCACGGCCATGATGATCAGCATGCCCTGCCAGTCATGCGCCATTCCCTGCAGGCCCTCGACCAGGAGGCGCATGACGAAAGCAAAGGCGGCGATCTTCGGCGCCGAGCCGATGAACAGCGTCACCGCAGTGGGGGCGCCCTGGTAGACGTCGGGTACCCACATGTGGAACGGCACCGCGCCGAGCTTGAAGGCCAGGCCGGCGACGATGAACACCAGGCCGAACACCAGCACCGTTCTGTTGCCGGCACTTTGCTGGACCGCTTCGGCTACCTTGCTGATTTCCAGGCTGCCGGTCGCGCCGTAGATCATCGACATGCCGTAGAGCAGCAAACCTGAAGCCAGCGCGCCCAGCACGAAATATTTCATCGCCGCCTCGGTCGCCTGCGCCGAGTCGCGCTGCAGCGCCACCAGCGAATACAGGCTCAGGGACAACAGTTCCAGGCCGAGATACAGGGTCAGGAAGTGGCTGGCCGAAATCATCACCATCATGCCGAGCATGGCAAACAGCACCAGCACGAAAAATTCGCCGCTGAACAGGTTGCGCAACTGGATATAGCTGCGGGAATAGACCAGCACCACCGCCACGGCGAGGTAGGTCATCATTTTCAGCACGTCGGCCATGACGTCGTCGACGAACATGCCGTTGAAGGTGTGAACCACTTCCTGGCTGCTGGTGCTCACCGTAATCCAGGCGGCGCCGAGCAGGGTTAGCTGGGTCAGAGCGTAGCTGACGAAGCGGTTTTTTCCTGACAGGAACAGGTCCACCACCAGGATCAGCGATGCCATGATCAGCACGAAGATTTCGGGCAGCGCGGGCGTCAGGTTGGGCATGGCGAATATCATCTTGTTGAATCTCTCTTAAAGCTTGCTTTGCGCCACATGCGACAGCAGGTTGTTCACCGAATGATGCATCACCTCGGTGAACGGCAGCGGGTACAGCCCCATGCCGAGCACCGCGACGGCCAGAAGCCCCAGCACCAGGAACTCGCGTGGCGAGACGTCCTTGAGATGCTCGACATGGTCGTTGGCGACGGCTCCGAATATCACCCGCTTCACCATCCACAGCGTGTAGGCGGCGCCGAAAATCAGCGTTGCGGCAGCGAGGAAAGCGTACCAGAAGTTGGCCTTGACCGCGCCCATGATCACCATGAATTCGCCGACGAAGCCGCTGGTCGCCGGCAGGCCGGAATTGGCCATGGCGAACAGCACGAAGAAGGCGGCGAAGACCGGCATTCTGTTCGCCACGCCGCCGTAGTCGGCGATCATGCGGCTGTGCATGCGGTCGTAGAGCACGCCGACGCA
>CAYGNO010000052.1:0-12483 GCA_964351305.1 uncultured Sulfuricella sp. | reverse complement strand
AAGCGAGCCAACCGGGCTTGTCGCCGGCGCACTCTTGCACTTCCGGATAACCCACGTTGTTTTTACCGTCGAACCAGGCCACCGGCATTGCATCCCCGGCGGCTTTCCCGGCGAGAGTACTGGCGAGGATGTGAGCGGCGGCGTAATCCAAGACCACACCCTGCACGCTTACACCAATCTCCCTGGCGTTTCTGTGCTGGGTTTGGGACAAAGGGAAACCGGGGCCGATGGTTTTCATGTTTTTCTCCTAATTAAAACTTTTTTAGTCTGCTTTTTTCAGCCTGCCTCCATCGCGATAGGCGTCATCCCGCACTTCACCGCCACCATCTCGCGCAAGGTTTTTTCCTCGGCGCTGAATGCATCCACCGCCAGCGGATCGAACTGCGTACCTGTTAAGCGCAGAATCTCCGCCTTCGCCGCGTCGAAGGGCAATCCTTTGCGATAAGGCCGATCGGAGGTCATCGCATCCAGGGTGTCGATCACCGCGAACAGCTTCGCCCATAGCGGGATGGCGTCGCCCGCCAGCCCGCGCGGGTAGCCTGATCCATCGAAGCGCTCTTCGTGGCTCAGCACGATCTCGGCCGCCTCGGTCATGAAAGGCACGGACGCCAGGATGCGCTGGCCGATCTCTGGATGGGTGCGCATGACGGCCCATTCGTCTTCGGTCAGCGGGCCCGACTTGAGGAGAATGGCGTCGGGAATGCCGATCTTGCCCAAGTCATGGAGCAGGGCCCCCCAGTAGACTTGCTGCAGCCGCTGCGGGTCGCCGGTGAAATGCCGCGCCAACACCAGGGTATGGCAGGCCACCCGCTTGGAATGCAGTCCGGTTTCGTGCTCGCGCTCGTCCAGAGCCGCCGCCAGAGCCTCCGCCAGGGCGAGATAGGTGTTGTCCCGCTCCGCCTCGATGCCCCGGTATTCCTTGCGTCCTAGAAAGCACCTTTCGCAGCAGTATTCCTCGCCCTCCCGGATGTAGGGCAGGCCGGCGATGGGGGCGCCGCAGATGCGGCAGCGTTTCCCGTTCAGTGGCCGGGTGGCGATGTCGTTTTTCGCAAGTTCCATGCCTGTCGTCCTTCCGCGCTGGCCGGAGCGGCAGGCACCGCAGTGGCGGCGGCTTGTGTTTTCGTTTGATCGGGATGGCGCGCGTCGACGGCATAGGCAGGGACGGAGAGGGCCGCGCTCAGCGCGATAGCCGCCAGGTGAAGTTTGTTCATTCGGATTGCTCCTTCCAGGTTCGAGAACAGGAAAATGCCCGCATACGATCTTTCACGGCCTTCAGGCCGTAGAGCGTGGTTGTTGCCGCTTCAGCGGCTTTACAACCACAGCCTACCCCTTGCGGGTAGAAAGCCGGAGTCCCCTTGTGGGGCACCTCGTGCGGTGCGGGCATTGCCGCTATTTCGTGGCGGGCGCGGCCTGGCCCTGGTGCTCGATCATGTTCTCCATCATCATTTGCATCATCTCCATGCGCCGTTCCATCATGTTCTGGCGGCAGGCCATGGCTTCCTGAGCGGCTCCCAGCGGACAGCCCGCCGGTCCGGCCCCCATCATCGCGCCGCCGCCTCTGGGGCCACGGCCCATGTTGCCGCCCATGCCCATGCCCATCATCCCCACGCCTTCATGCATGGTCTGCCAGTGCTCCTGCAGCAGTTTTTGGCGTTCCTTGGGGTCCTTGGTTTGGCGGATTTTTCCTATTTGTTCCTGCATCTTTTTGTAGCGCTCCTGCATCGCGCCATACAGCTTGTCCGTCTCCGCGTCGGAGACAACCGGCTTTTTATCGGTTTTGGTTGTGGTTTCCGCCATGGCATAGGGTGCATTCAAGGCAAGCACAGTGAGGGTTGCAAATAGAAAGGCATTGATCGTCTTCATGGTTTTTTTCTCCTTGCTGGTTAAGGTTGAAAGTACAACTTCATGGTTACTCTTGCTGCTTCCTCAAGTCGTCGCGCTTCTGCAAAAATTCATCGCGATCGATTTCTCCATGGGCGTACGCCTCTTCCAGGATTTCAAGCGGGGTTTTTCCGACCCCGCCTGATTTGGAGCCGCTTGCCAGATATTTGATGGCTGCCAGCAGCAGAATAATGGGTACCAGCCAGATCAGCGCCATGCCGAGCCAACCTCCGAACATCCAAGCGCCATGGTCGTAGCCGTACATCATGTGTGGTTCCCTTCGTTGTCCTGAAAATTCGGCCCAACCGTCGAGGCTGTCGCGCATCTGCTTTCAGCCGCCAGCGGATTCCATAAATTCTTGCTGACTTAGATAAAGCACTGGATGGTAATGGGAGTAATTCTTATTATAGACATTCTTTCAGTATTGCAAGTTCCCCTCGGTGCGCCCCCGACGAAAAGCTTGCTGCGAAATTAATTTTGAGCCTGCTCCACCTGGGTAACCCATTGCAGGTAAATGGCATCCGACCACAGTGAGGTAATCCAGGTGACGACCTCGTCGATTTCCTGTTCCGGCAGTTTGCCCTGCCAGGCCGGCATGTTGCTGCGGCCATCAGGACTGCCCTGGTGGACGAACTGTTTCATCTGGCTGCTGGAAAGGCGCCAGGCCCGACCGTTGTTGTCCAGCGGCGGGGGTAGCAGCAGGCCGTCCGGCCCCGGCGTTTGCCAACCCGGCTTGCCCTCGCCGCCGTTGCCGTGACACACGGCACAGTTGGCCTGGAACACCCGCTCCCCGCGCGCCAGCACATTTTTGTCGTACTGGCGCAGGCCCTTGCCCTGAACTTCCGGCTGTTTGGCGCCGTCGCCGCAGCCCGCTAGCAGCGCAACGCTCAGGGTGATGATCAGTTTCTTGTTCATGCTAACTCCATTTGAAAAGTGTCCGTTCCTTGACCAGGGCATAAAGCGCCGGAATGACGATCAATGTCAGGATCGTCGAGGAGATCATGCCTCCCACCATCGGCGCGGCGATGCGGCTCATCACCTCGGAGCCGGTGCCGCTGCTCCACATGATCGGCAGCAGGCCGGCCATGATCGCCACCACCGTCATCATCTTCGGTCGCACCCGTTCCACCGCGCCTTCCATGACGGCGGCGTAGAGGTCGGCCGGGGCCAGAGATTTACCCTCTGCCTCGCGCCTGGCTTTGATTTCGTTCAGCGCGTGGTCGAGGTAGATCAGCATCACCACTCCGGTTTCGGCGGCGACACCGGCCAGCGCGATGAATCCCACTGCCACGGCAACCGAGAGATTGTAGTCCAGCACCCACATCAGCCACACGCCGCCGACCAGAGCGAAAGGCACCGACAGCATCACGATCAGGGTTTCGGTGAGGCGGCGGAAGTTGAGGTAGAGCAACATGAAGATGATTGCCAGCGTGACCGGGATGACGACCTTCATCTTCTCGGTAGCGCGCTCCATGTACTCGAACTGGCCGCTCCAGGTGGCGTAGTAGCCGGGTGGAAATTTCACCTGATCGCGCACCGCTTTCTGGGCGTCGCGCACGTAGCCGCCGATGTCGCGGTCGCGGATGTCGACGTAGATGTAGGCGGAGAGCAGGGCGTTCTCGGTGCGGATCGCCGGCGCGCCCTTGGTGATCTCTATCCGTGCCAGTTGCCCCAGCGGCACCATCGCGGGCGGGCCGCCCATTTCGCCGCCGACCGGCACCAGGATCTGCGTTGCGATGCTCTGCGGGTCGCCGCGCAGGTCGCGCGGATAGCGCACATTGACGCCGAAGCGCTCGCGACCTTCCACCGTGGTGGTGACCATTTCGCCGCCAAGGGCGGTGGAGATCACGTCCTGCACTTCGCCTACGGTCAGGCCGTAACGGGCCAGCTGATCACGGCGTGGTGTGATGTCGAGATAAAAGCCGCCGGTGATGCGCTCCGCATAGGCTGAAGTGGTGCCCGGCACCTGCTTGACCACAGCTTCGATCTCGCGGGCCAGCTTCTCCATGCCCGCCAGATCCTTGCCGAACACCTTGATGCCGATAGGGGTGCGGATGCCGGTGGAGAGCATGTCGATGCGCGCCTTGATCGGCATGGTCCAGGAGTTGGCGATGCCTGGGATCTGCAGCGCCTTGTCCATCTCGGCGGTCAGTTTATCTATCGTCATTCCGGGTCGCCATTCGTCTTCCGGCTTGAGGTTGATGATGGTCTCGAACATCTCCAGCGGCGCCGGGTCGGTGGCGGTGTTGGCGCGTCCCGCCTTGCCGTAGACCGAGGCTACCTCGGGAAAGGTCTTGATGATCTTGTTCTGGGTTTGCAGCAGTTCCGCCGCCTTGGTCACCGACATGCCGGGCAGTCCGGTGGGCATGTAGAACAGCGTGCCCTCGTTGAGGGTGGGCATGAACTCGCTGCCCAGCCTGGCCGCCGGATACAGGCTCACCACCAAGGCCCCCAGAGCCAGGGCGATGGTCAGTTTCTTCCACTGCATCACCCAGGCGATCACCGGGCGGTAAATCCAGATCAGGAAGCGGTTCACCGGATTCTTTGCCTCGGGAATGATATGGCCGCGGATGAACAGCATCATCAGCACCGGCACCAGGGTCACAGAGAGCAGCGCCGCGCCGGCCATGGCGAAGGTCTTGGTGAAGGCGAGCGGCGAAAACAGCCGGCCTTCCTGGGCTTCCAGCGTGAACACCGGCAGGAAGGAAACGGTGATGATCAGCAGCGAGAAGAACAGCGCCGGGCCGACTTCCTTGCAGGCGGCGATGATGGCATTCATACGGGCCGAGAGAGAGGGGGCCTCTTCTGTGGGAGCGGCGCCCTCGCCGCGATTCAATCGGCCCGAGGGCGGGCCTCCTACAGATAACCGCTCAATGTGCTTGTGGGCGTTTTCGATCATGACGATGGCCGCGTCCACCATCGCGCCGATGGCGATGGCGATGCCGCCCAGGCTCATGATGTTGGAGTTCATGCCGAGCAGGCGCATGGCGATGAAGGCGATCAGCACCCCCACCGGCAGCATGATGATAGCGACCAGGGCGCTGCGCACATGCAGCAGGAACACGATGCAGACCAGGGCGACAATGGCGCTTTCCTCCAGCAGCGTGGTTTTGAGGTTGGCGATGGCGCGGTGTATCAGGTCGGAGCGATCGTACACCGTTTCGATTGTTACCCCTTCGGGCAGACCGCTGGCGACTTCCTTGATCTTTTCCTTGACGTTGGCGATCACTTCCAGCGCATTCTGGCCATAGCGCGCCATGACGATGCCCGATACCACCTCGCCCTCGCCGTTGAGTTCGGTCAGTCCGCGCCGCTCGTCCGGGCCGAATTCGACCCGTGCGATGTCGCGCAACAGTACCGGCACGCCTTTTTCGTTTTTGACGACCAATTGCTCTAGGTCGCTCTTGCCGCGCAGATAGCCCTTGCCGCGCACCATGTACTCGGTTTCGGCCATTTCTATCACGCGCCCGCCGACATCGCGGTTGGAGTCGCGGATCACCTGGGAAACCCTGGACAGCGGTACGCCGTAAGCCTGCAACCGGCGCGGGTCGACCACCACCTGGTATTGCTGGACGAAGCCGCCGATGCTGGCGACTTCCGCCACGCCCGGCGCCTTGGTGAGCTGGTAGCGCAGGTACCAGTCCTGGATGGTGCGCAACTCGGCCAGGGATTTGTTCTTCGCCAGCACCGCGTACTGGTAGACCCAGCCCACGCCGGTGGCGTCCGGCCCGAGCTGCGGCGATACGCCTTGCGGCAGGCTGCCGGCAAGGGAGGTGAGGTATTCCAGGACGCGCGAGCGCGCCCAGTAGATGTCGGTGCCATCTTCGAAGATTACATAAACAAAGGAGGCGCCGAAGAAGGAGAAGCCGCGCACTACCCGGGATTTTGGAACCGCGAGCATGGCGGTGGTGAGCGGGTAGGTGACCTGGTCTTCCACCACCTGCGGGGCCTGGCCGGAATACTCGGTGTAGATGATGACCTGGGCGTCGGACAGGTCGGGCAGGGCGTCGAGCGGAGTTTTGAGCACGGCATAGATGCCGCCGCCGATAATGGCGAGGGTGGCCAGCAGTACCAGGAAGACGTTGCGCGCCGACCATTCGATGAGGCGATTCAGCATGGTTAATCCTTAATAACAGCTATTCACCGCAGAGGACGCTGAGGACGCAGAGGAATTCAAAGGCTTCTGCGAAATTACATTTTCATCTGAATGGAATTCTGCATATCCGTTCAATGCCTTGCTTTTCCTCTGCGTCCTCCGCGTCCTCTGCGGTTCAATGATTTTTCCCGGATTTATGCTCGGCAGCCGGCGCCGCAGGCTTTGCCTGGCTGCTGCCCATGCCGCTGAAAGCTGCCTTGAGGTTGCTTTCCGAGTCGATCAGGAAATTGGCCGTGACCACGACCTTTTCGCCTTCGCCCACCCCTTCCAGCACCTCGACATAGTCGTTCCCCTGCACGCCGAGCTTCACTTCGCGCGGCTCGAAGCGGCCTTCGGCCAGTTCCACCAGCACGGTCTGGCGGGAGCCGCCATGGAGCACCGCCGAAGCCGGAACGGTCAGCACTTTTCCCCGGCTAGTCGCA
Source organism: uncultured Sulfuricella sp. (assembly GCA_964351305.1). Taxonomy (GTDB): domain Bacteria; phylum Pseudomonadota; class Gammaproteobacteria; order Burkholderiales; family Sulfuricellaceae; genus Sulfuricella. The sequence continues at coordinate 6,024 of CAYGNO010000052.1, read as the reverse complement.
GCCAGTTCGACATCGGCGTACATTGCCGGCTTGAGCAGGCCGCCCGGATTGGCGAGTTCGAGCCGCACCGGCACGGTGCGGGTCTGGGCGTTGAGGGTGGGATAGACATAGGCTACCCTGGCGGAAAATTCCTTGCCGGGGTAGGCGTTGACCTTGACCCTGGCATTCTGCCCCGGCTTGACCAGGGCCATATCCTGCTCGAATACGTCGGCGATGATCCACACCGAAGACAGGTCGGCGATCTGGTACAGCACTTCGCCGGGCATGAAGCGCATGCCCTGCACCGCTTTCTTCTCCATCACGATGCCGTTGGCCGGCGAGCGGTAGGTGAGGGTGCGTTTGCTGTTGCCGCTCTTGCTCAAGGCCTGGATCTGTTCGTCGGAGATATCCCAGTTTTTCAAACGGGTCAGGCTGGATTCGGCCAGTTGTTTCATCCCCGCCTGCGCTTCCGAACTCGCGTTCTTCAGGTCGCGCTGGCCTTGCTGGGCAATGGCGTATTCCTTCTGCGCCGATACCAGTTCCGGGCTGTAGACCTCGAGCAGGGGCTGGCCTTTCCCCACCGCCTGGCCGGTGGTGTTGACGTGCAGCTTTTCGATCCAGCCCTCGAATTTGGGGGCCACGGTATAGGTCAGGCGTTCATCGGCTTCGATCCGGCCGACAACTCGAATGCTGCGCGCCAGGTCGCGCAGGCTGGCGGCTTCGGTGCGCACGCCCAGTTTCTGGGTTTTCTCCGGGCTGATCCTGACCTGCTTCGCCGCTTCGGGGCTGCCGTCCTCTTCACCCTCGTAGACCGGGATGTAATCCATCCCCATTTCGTCCTTTTTCGGTAAGGGCGAAGTGTCGGGCAGGCCCATCGGGTTGCGGTAGAACAGGAGCTTGGGCTCCTTCTTGGCCGGTGCGCTGCCGATTACTGGCGCTGTCGGCGCGGCGCCAGGTTCGAACACGCCCTGGTTGCCCAGCCAGTAGCCGGCGCCCAGCGCGGCCGCTATGACTGCCGCCAGCGCGATTGCCATTGCCTTGTTCATAGGTCTTCTCCCAACAGTCGTTCGATTTCGGCCAGCCGGACCTGCATTTCACCCTGCGCCTTGAGGGTGTCCAGTTTGGCTTTGCGGATCTGGCGCTGGGCGTCGAACAGGGTGGCGAAATCCACCTTGCCGGTTTCATAGCCCGCCATGGCAGCCTTGAAGCTCAGCTCCGATTGAGGAAGCAGACTGGTGCGGGCCAGGTTCTCGGAATAGCGGGCCGTATCGAGGGTGGCGATGTTTTCGGCCAGATCGGCGAGCAACTGGTTCTGGGTAGACTCCCGGCGCGATTCGGCTGCCGCCAGCATGGCCTGTGCCTCGCGCTCCTGGGAGCGGCGGCTTTCCTGCTGCAGCGGGATGTTGAGCTCGATCATCAGCTCCCATTCGTTGATCCGGCCGCCGGTCTGGATCGGCGACAGGCCCAGGTTGAAATCAGGATAGCGGTTGCGGTAAACCAGTTCGCGGTTTTTGGCGGCGGCGGTAACGCGTGCTTCCTCGACGAAAAGCTGCGGGTTGCGGCTGCGCAGGCGCTCTTCCAGCGCGCCATGATCGAGTTTGGCGGGCGATGGAATCGGGCGCAAGCGTTCGGGATCGGCCAGGGACGCCATCGCCGGCCGTTTCAGCAGAGTGTTGAGCTTGACCTGGGCATGGTGGCGCTCGTTGCCGATCGCCACCAGTTCGCCGCGCATCCCGGTCTGTTCGACTTGGACGCGGATCACGTCTTGCTGCGGCGCCAGGCCGCTGGCATAGCGTGCCTGGGTGATTTTTTCCAGGCTGCCGACCAGGCCGAGGATTTCCCGGGTCAGAACCTCGGCGTGTACGAGCACATAATACTGGGCATAGGCTGCTTTGATGCGCGCCGCCAGTTCGGACCAGTTCGCCGATGCGCTGCCCCTGGCCTGGTTGGCCTGGGCTTCTGCCACATCCTGCTTCAGATCGCGTTTGCCCCAGAACGGCACGGGCTGGATCAGGGTGTATTTGGTGCTGCCGATCCGGCCGGGCAGCAGGTTGGGGCTGGCATCCGTGCCCTGGTTGGTGATGTCGCGCAGCTCGGTGCGCAATGTCGGGTCGGGCAGAGCGCCGGCGGGATAGACCCGTTCCGCTGCCGCTTCCGCTTCGTAGCGCATGGCGGCGAACTCGGGGTTCTGGCTGCGCGCCAGTTCGAGCAGGTTTTCGACGCTGGCGCCGGGCAGCGATGCAGTGGGTTCGGCCAGTGACGGCGTCGCGGCTAACGTCAGCGCAAATGCGATCAGCCGCAGCCTGCCTGACTTAAAGGGATGGCGAGGAGGTTTCATTGCCTCTGTCCTTTCGATGCGTGCGACGGGAAGCCATGCGGCCTCCCGTCAGCGGGCTTATTTTACCGGCTCGATGTGCGAGATCACGTAACCTGCCTTGGCATCCTTGGCGAGGCCGAAGGTGACTGCCTGGCCGGTCTTTAACCCCGACAGGATTTTCTTGTCGGCGATCTTGAAATCCATGGTCATGGCGGGCCACTTGATGGCAGGAATGGCTTCGTGGGAAATATTCACGGAACCGGCGGCATTGTCGACCTTGTTGATCGTGCCCCTGCCGCTGGCCGCATCGGCGGCATGAAGGTTGGAAATGGCCGCCAGCATAGCGATGGCGGCGATGAGGGTGGTCAGCGCTTTTTTCATGACGTGCTCCTTAATAAGTACGATAGCCAATGATCGGATCAATCCGTTGGCTAGTCGTTACTTTATAGATCGAATTCGGAAAGTAAATTCAGGAGAAGCGCGCGTGAGGGGGTCGCTGGGGCTGTTCGGGAAAGAACAGCGGGAAGTGGGTGTCAAAAGCGAATTTGAAAGAGAAGCTGGCGTTGCCGCTCAAACCGGCGGGCGCGGGCAGCAGAGCGGGCGCGCCGCCCAGGTAGCAATAGCCGCAATCGTCGCACTGCATTTGGAGCGTGCCGGAGGGGGTATCCTGAGCATGGCCGCAATCATGGCCGTCATGATGGTCTTGCATCCCGGCCTGCATTGCAGGCGGCGGGGTGTGGTCGTGACGGCAGAACGACATCCCGGCCGCGGCGAACCCCTGCAGTGGGAGCCACAGCAGCAGAAAGCCGAGGATGAGATTGCGCAGGCAGTGCTTCATGATTTTTTTGTGCATTGATTTTTTTGTGCGCTGACATGGGAGCATAAAACAAAAGAGGCCATTACCGCAATAAAGTTCCCGAACGCAGGATTTATCCCGGATTATCCATTAGAGCCAAAACACCGTTGTGGGAGCGGCGCCCTCGCCGCGATTTTCAACTGCATTCGCGCCGGTGGCGGCGCTCCTGCATGCACGAGCGTTCCAATGGACAATCCGGGTTTATGACATTTATATGCGGGTGGTTGCATGCTAGAATCGGTCAAGCTTTCATGGAGTCCGTCAAGTGCTAGGGAAATATCTGAAATTCATCAGGGGCGGCCAATCCGGCAGTGACAAGCCCAATGCTGCGCCCCCTGCTTCCAGGCCCGCTGCTCCGCCTTCCCCTTCTCCGTGCGGATTTATCCCCTTGCTCGATTCCCTTCCGTCAGTGGCAGATGAAGAGTCGATCGACACCGGCCATATTGCGGCGGATAACGTGGTGGCCAGTATTCCGGAAATCGAAACGATCGGCCAGCGGACCAATGCGGAAGAGCTGCGGCAGAAAATTATCGGTCGCCAGCCGGTTCTGAACCGCTCCCAGCAGATTATCGGCTACGAATTACTGCTGCGCAGTAAAGTCCTGCCCACGGTCAAGGCGCCAGATTCAGCGCTGCGGCGGATGCAGGACGAGGCCTTGATCCGCTGCCTGGTGGGCCTCGATGTCAACCGTCTGCTCGAAGACAAGCTGGCATTTGTCGGAATTTCTCCCGCCATGCTGGAAAGCCCCCTGCTGCGGAAATTACCCAGCAAGGGGGTGGTGCTGGTCGTGTGCCCGGATCAGGACAAGCTGGAGGACAACCTGCTGCGTTGCCGCGAATTAAGGAACCTGGGCTACCAGATTGCGCTCGATGATTTTGAGGTGAAACGGGGTCTCGGGCAATTTCTCACGCTGGCGAGCTTCATCAGGGTGGACGTTGCCCGATTCAACGCCATTGAGATCGGCAAGCTGGCGGATCACTTTCTGGATAAGTCTACGCCGCAGCTGCTGGCGAAAAACGTGGAGACGGATGACGATTTCGAGGCCTGTTACAAGATGCGGTTCCATTGCTTCGAGGGCAATTATTTTACCCGTCTGCGCCCCTCCATGCCGCCCCATGTCGATATCGACCGCATCAGGATCCTGGAACTGCTCAACATGGTGAAGAGCCAGAAAGAAATCTCGCAACTGGAGGAAGGATTCAAGCACGATCCGATGCTTTCCTACAAGCTGCTGCGCTACATCAACGCGCCGGTCAACGGCTTTCAGCAGCAAATCCGCTCCATCGCCCATGCGTTGCTGATTATCGGGCACAAACAACTGTATCGCTGGCTGACGTTGCTGTTGTTTACCAGCGGTAAGGCGGATCCGCGCAGCAAGGCGCTATTGCAAAATGCGTTGGTGCGTGCGCGCATGACGGAACTGCTGGGCCAGGGCAAGCTGCCGCCGACCGAGCGCGAAGGCTTGTTTCTCGTGGGGATATTTTCCTTGCTGGACGTGTTGCTGAACGTGCCGATGGAACAGGCGCTTGAGCACCTGCATCTGCCCGGCCCGGTCATGGCGGCGCTGGCCCGTCGCGAAGGCGTCTACGCCCCTTTCCTGGCGCTTTCCGTGGCTTGCGAGGAGGCGGATCAGGAGGCGATCATTGAGTATGCCGCCGCTTGCGGGCTGGATGCCAATGAGGTCAATACCGCCCAGGTCAAGGCGCTGGTTTGGGCCGAGGAAATCGACCTTTAGCTCTTAGCCCGCCAAGTCCGTTGCGGACTTGCTATAATTGCCCCTCTTCCCCAAGTTAGAGAACTCGTATGAACTTGCATGAATATCAGGCCAAACAGGTCTTGCGCGAATACGGTATCGCCACGCCGCGTGGCATTGCGATCGAGAGCGCATCCCAGGCTGAAGGGGCTATTGTCGAACTGGGCGGCGATGCCTGGGTGGTGAAGGCGCAGATCCACGCCGGCGGGCGCGGCAAGGCCGGCGGGGTGAAGCTGGTGAAGTCGCGCGGGGCGCTGCTGGAAGCGGTCAATGCGCTGCTCGGCAAGCATCTGGTGACCTACCAGAACGCGCCCGACGGGCAGATGGTGTCGCGCCTGCTGATCGAGGAAACGCTGCCGATCGCGCGCGAGCTTTACCTCAGCTTGACGGTGGACCGCGAATCCGAGCGTATCGTGCTGGTTGCCTCCGGCAGCGGCGGCATGGAGATCGAGGAGATCGCCCGGACTTCGCCGGAAAAAATCCTGCGCGAGACTTGCGAACCGCTGTGGGGTTTGCAGGATTTCCAGTGCCGCGCCCTGGCTTTCGGTCTGGGGCTGGAAGGCCCGCAGATCGGCGAGTTCGGTAAACTGGCCAAGGGCTTGTACAAGCTGTTCAAGGAAGGCGATTTGGCTATGGTGGAGATCAACCCGCTGATCGTGACCGCGACAGGCAGCCTGGCCGCGCTCGACTGCAAGATCGGCGTCGACGACAACGCCCTGTATCGGCGCAAGAAACTGGCCGAAATGAGTGATCCGACCCAGATCGACCCGAAGGAAGTGGCGGCCAAGGAGTTCGACCTCAACTACATCGCTCTCGCCGGCAACATCGGCTGCATGGTCAACGGCGCCGGGCTGGCGATGGCGACCATGGACCTGATCAAGCTGCACGGCGGCCAGCCGGCCAATTTCCTCGACGTCGGCGGCGGCGCCACGGCGGACACGGTGGCCAAGGCGTTCAAGATCATTCTCTCCGACGCCAACGTCAAGGCGATCCTGGTCAACATCTTCGGCGGCATCATGCGCTGCGACATCATCGCCGAGGGGATCATTACAGCAGTCAAGGAAGTGGGCGTGAAAGTGCCGGTGATCGTGCGTCTGGAAGGCACCAACGTCGAACTGG
>CAYGNO010000051.1:0-12693 GCA_964351305.1 uncultured Sulfuricella sp. | reverse complement strand
GTCGATCGGGTCGTTGATCATGTCCCGGACGAAGCTGCCGTCGATCTTCAGGTAATCCACCGGCAGGTTCTTCAGGTAAGAGAAGGAGGACATGCCGCTGCCGAAGTCGTCGAGCGAGAAGCTGCAACCGAGCGATTTGACGGTCTTGATGAAGTTGCTCGCCTTGGCGAGGTTGGAGATCGCCGAAGTTTCGGTAATCTCGAAGCAGACCTTGTGCGGCGGTACGCCCGTACCCTTGATCTGGTCGATGAGAAAGGTGAGGAATCGGTCATCGTTGACCGACTGGCCGGAAAGGTTGATGGCGCAGATCGCCGGTCGTTCAGCGTGGGCGAGCAGCCAGTTGAACACGTTGCGGACCACCCAGCGGTCGATCTCGACCATCATATTGTAGCGTTCCGCGGCGGGGATGAAGGCGATGGGTGGAATCAGATTATGGTTTTCGTCCCGCATGCGCAGCAGGATCTCGAAATGCTGTTCCTGTTTGGACGCCCCATCCGGCACCAGGACGATGGGCTGGTAATACAAGTGGAAGCGATCTTCCTCGAACGCCTTGGCGATGCGCGCCACCCAATGCATTTCGCCGTGGCGCTCGGCCATCTCGGTGTCATCAGGCGAATACACCTGCACCCGGTTGCGCCCCTTGTCCTTCGCCGCGTAACAGGCGGTATCGGCGGCGGACAGCACGCTCGCCGAGTCGCCGCTGGTTGCGGTGACCGCCACCAGGCCGATGCTGACGCCGACGGCGAAGGTTTTGTCGAGCCAGGCGAAATGGAAGGCCCCCACCTCGTCGAGCAGGGCGTTTGCCAGGCGCACCGCCTGATCCAGCGGGCAGTTTTCCAGCAGGACGCCGAACTCGTCGCCGCCGAGCCGGGCGAAGGTATCGGATTCGCGCACCTTGGCCTGGATCTGCGCGGTCAGCTGGCGCAGCAGCTCGTCGCCGGCGCTGTGGCCGCAGGTGTCGTTGACCACCTTGAACTGGTCGAGATCGAGGTAAAGCAACGCGTGTTCTCTGTGCTGGCTGGCCGCGCTGTCGAGCAGGTCTTCCAACTGGCGTTCGAATTCGCTCCGGTTGATCAGGCCGGTGAGGGCGTCATGCGTGGCCTGGTAGGAAAGCTGGTGGGCCAGCTTGCGCTTTTCGCTGACGTCGTGGAACACCAGCACGACGCCGAGGATCAGGCCGTCGCGGTCGCGGATCGGCGCGGCGGAGTCCTCGATGGGGTATTCCCGCCCGTTGCGCGCGATCAGCACGGTATGGTTGGCCAGGCCGACGATGATGCCTTCCCGCAGCACCTTGTCCACCGGGTTCTCCGCCAGCACGCGGGTATATTCGTTGACGATGTTGAACACCTGCTGCAGAGGTTGTCCGGTGGCCTCGTCGTTGCTCCAGCCGGTGAGGTTTTCCGCCACCGGGTTGAGGTAGACGACCCGTTCCTGGTCGTCGGTGGTGATCACCGCGTCGCCGATGGATTGGAGGGTGACCTGGGCCAGCTCTTTTTCGCGGTGGACCTGGGCGAGCAGGCGCTGAATATTGTCCGCCATGCCGTTGAAGGTGGAAATGACTTCCTGCATCTCCGGGCTGCCCTGGGTTGGAATGCGCGCCGCCAGGTCGCCCGCGCCAAGTTTTTTCGCCCCCTGATTGAGGGCGTCCAGCGGTCGCAGGCCGGCCCTGAGAATCAGCAGTATGCCGAGGAAATCCAGCCCCACCGCCAGCGCCAGAATCAGGATGTGATTGCGGAAACCCTCCCAGGTACGGTTGATCGCCGGCGTGGGCGTCATCTGGACGGATAGCACCCCATAGCGCGTCCCGCCCACGGCAAGGTCGGCGCTTGCATCCTCCCCGTGGAGACCGGAAAAGCGCGCGAACCAGGTCGGAGCGCGGGCTGCGGGGGAAGTTTTCGAAGCCGCCAGCAGCGCATTGCCCTTGCGGTCGACGAAGCGCAGGCTGTGGATGTTGTCGCGCTTGGCCCGGGCCTCCAGCATCTGCGTCATGGTGGAGAAATCGCCGATCACCGCCTGCTCGGCCAGGGCAGGGATCAGGGCCTCCAGCTCGTTTTCCGCCTGGGCGGCCAACTGCTCCTGGTGCCAGGCGGAGTCGGTCTTGACGGAGCTGTAGAGCATGACGGCGCCCGCCACGACCAGGGCGAACCCGGCGCTGACGCCAAGCCGGGAGATGAAAGGAAGGCGCGCCCATAGGCGCGCTGGAAGAGTGGTTGCCATGCGTGTTCAGTTCCCCGTCTGGGTTCCCTGTTCGGCCATCCCTGCCTGCGGCCAGCGGTAAGGAGTAACATCGATCGGCTGGCTGCGTTCAGCCAGGATATTGCCCAACAAGCGCGCGCTCGCCGGCGCCATCGTCAAGCCGTAACGGAAATGCCCGCTGTTGATATACAAATTGCCGCACTGCGGATGCCTGCCGATAGCCGGGATATTGTCGGGCGATCCCGGGCGCAGGCCGGACCACTGCCGTACCAATTCGGCTTCTTTCAGTTGCGGCAGAAGCTCTGTCGCCCGCTCGAAAAAAAGCGCCCTGGCTTCCGGCGTGGTGCTTTTGTCAAAGCCGACATCCTCCCGCGTGCTGCCGACGAGAATATGCCCATCGCGCCTGGGTACCAGATAGATGCCGTTTTGGCGGATGACGCAGCCAAGCAGTCCGGGTTTTGTCCTGAACAGCAGAATTTGCCCGCGGATCGGCTTGATTTGTAGTTGCAGCGCCCAATCGCCGAGCATGACGCGGCTCCATGCGCCAGCAGCGACGATATAGCCGCCTGCGCTGTAGTTGCCGCGCGTACTTTCCAGGCTGATCACCCGACCATTTTTCACCTCGATGCCGACCACCCCGGTCTGCTCGATGATGCGCACCCCCTGCCGCTCGACCGCACCCCGCAGCGCCCTCAGCAAGCGTGGATTGCGCACCTGCGCGACTTGCGGCAGCCATACCGCTTCGCTGTCCATGCCGGCGTTGGGCACGATATCGCGCAGCGCAACCTGTTCCATTTGCACGGCATGGCGCTGGCACCACGCGCGTGCCTTTGCGGCATCGTATTTGGGATCGCCTTGCCGCATGACCAACATGCCATCGACGTAATATTCCGGGTCGACGCCCGACTCGGACCTGATTTTCGCCACCCAGTCCGGATAAAGATCGAGGCTCCACTGGGTCAGCGCGTTAACCTGGTCGCTGTATTCCCAGGGCGGCAAAACCGACAAGATGCCGCTTCCTGCCCACGACGATTCGCTCCCCACGTTGCCACGCTCGACGACAGTCACGCTGGCGCCCTGCTGCGCCAATTCGTAGGCCGTTGCAAGGCCGCTCACCCCCGCGCCGATGATTATAAAATCAGTCTGCATTCAGATTTCCTCTTTTCAGAAATTTGACGGCTATTCTAAACTTTTGCTGTTACACCCGTCGCAATCCCTGACCAGGGTGGTCTTGTAATACTGGCGATAGTTGCGGTATGCCATGTCTTCCGCCGCCACGAAACCATGGGGGGGCGGCTGTTTGATCACCGCTGCGCTCGCCTCCAGCACGCCTTTTCCCTCGGGGTCTGCGGCCATGTTGACGAAGGCGTCCCGCACCGCCGCAGTTTCCCTCGCGGGCACTCGTGGATGGACGGAAATCGGCAGATTGAAATAATCCTCGGAGGTCCACAGCACGCGATAGCGGTAATTCTCCCTCCGCCCATAGTCCCGCATTACCGTGGAATTCACCCCGGCGGCCATGACCCGGCCGGCCTTCATCTGCCCCATGATACCCTCCTGGTTGCCGGCGAATACCGGTTTGACCTTAGCTCCGGCGCGCAGCAGGGCATTCATGGGCACTGCGTAGCCGACGAAGGCGGCGGTGGAGGGGAAGCCCACTTCCTTGCCGTCAAGTTCCTCGAGGGCGCGAATGGGGGAGTCTTCCGGCACCACGATCTGGCCCTGGATGGCTGGCTCGACGGGGCGGGCGAACACTTTGTAGCCGGCGGGAGCGTTGACCGGGGTGAAGATGGTGTTGGAATAGACGTAGTCGAATTCGCCGCGGCCTATCATGGCCGATGTCTCGGGGGCGGTCTTGCCCATCTTCAGTTCCAGGGGAACGCCGGTTTTTTTGCTTATGTAGTGGAGAATGGGGTTCCAGTACTGGGCGGTGAGCGTCGCGCTGCGCTGGTTAAGCACCCCGAAGGAGCGGGCCTCGCCGGCCATCGCCTTCATTGATACCATGGCCAGCAGCACCAGTGCTGTAGCAAGATACAACCACTTGCCTGTCATGAAATCCTCCTGTGCTAAGGAAATATTAGGGTCTCTACGCCGCGCGAACGATCCAGGCTGTATATAAGGGAAGACCACGACGATTGTATCTAATTTTCTTGTGGGTTGGGGTTGTTGTTGAGGACAAAAACATCTTTAATTGATGCTGATCAGTCCTTGCGGCAGCTTCTCAGGCCCAGGCTTTCCACAGAAGGGAGAGACCGCTGCCAAGCAGCAGCAGGCCGACCAGCCTGAGCATTTGCAGGCTGGAAATGCCGAGATGGACTCGGTGGCCGAGATATAGCCCCAGCGCCATGGCCGGCAAGGCGGCAAGGAGGGCGGTGAACATTCCGTCTTGCAGCAGCAGGCCGGTGGCGAGAAAGGAAACGAGGCGCAGCCCGCCATCGAAGAGGAAGAGGCCGGAGAAGGTGGCGCGCAATGACGCCTTGTCTTTCAAACGGTGGGACAGGTAGATGATGTAGGGCGGCCCGCCGGTGCCGAACAGGGCGCCCACGGTGCCGCCCGTTAGCCCGGCCGGCACGGCCCAGAGGCGTGAGATGGGTTTTTCGCCGTGGATGTTGAGCAGGTTGCGCAGGCCGAAAATCAGCACGAAAATCCCCAGCCCGACCAGCAGCGGCTCGCGCGGCATCTGGATGAGCAGGGCCACGCCCAGCATCACGCCGATCGCGCCGAAGGGCAGCAAGGGCTTCAGTTCGCGCCAGTCGATGTGGTGCCTGCTTTTGCCGCTGAGCGCGATGGAGGCGGTGAAATCCAGCACCAGTACGAACGGCACGACGAATTGCAGGGGCAGGAAGTGCGCCAGGAGGGGCACCGCAATCAGCCCGGAGCCGAAGCCGGTTATCCCGCGGATGAAGTAGGCGAGAAGAAGGATCAGCAGCGCGGCTGCTAATGCCTCTAGGCTGATGGCCGTACCCCGCGTTCAACCACGACTCCCAGCCGCTTGACGCCGCGCAGCATGCCCAGTTTGGCGACTGAGACTTTTACCCAGGGCGCGCCGAACTCGGCGCGGATCAGGGCGGCAATGTGCTCCGCCAGGGCTTCCACCAGGGAAAAGCGCCGTTCGGCTGCGGTTTGGCGAATACGCGCCATCACCGCCCCGTAGTCGATGGTGTCCGCGATGCTGTCGGTTTCGCCGGCACGGCTGTGCGGCAGGCCGATCTCGATGTCGATGCGGATGGTTTGCGGGACTTTGCGCTCCCACTCATAGATGCCGATGACGATGTCGAGCTTGATTTCTTCCAGAAAAACGATGTCCATCGGGTGTTCGGGCAGGCAATTTGCCGTAAAATCTAAAAGCGGCCATTTTAATCGCTTATTGACCCAATGATGTCAAAATTCGACAAGAACTTGAGGTTGAAATGAGCCATACAGTGATGGGTAATGAGGAATGGGTGATGAAAACCTTCGTCCATCACTCATCCCCCATTACCCATCACTCCATTTTTCTCCCGGTTTATCCGGTTTAGGTGCATTGACATGATTACGGTAATTTTCATCCTCGCGGCTTATCTGATTGGCTCGGTCTCCTTTGCCGTGCTCACCAGCAAGGTATTCGGCCTGCCCGATCCGCGCACCTTCGGCTCGAAAAACCCGGGCGCGACCAATGTGTTGCGCACCGGAAAAAAACTGGCCGCCGCGGTGACTTTGCTGGGCGATGGCGCCAAGGGGTGGTTGGCGGTTTTTCTGGCGTTGCGCCTGGCACCCGTCTACGGCCTGGGCGAGACTGTCGTCGCCGCATCGGCCATTGCGGTGTTCCTCGGCCATGTCTACCCGGTTTTTTTTGGCTTTCACGGCGGCAAGGGCGTGGCCACGGTGTTGGGCATCCTGCTGGCGCTTAATCCCTGGCTGGGGCTTGCTGCCTTGGCAACCTGGTTGCTGGCCGCCTACATGTTTCGAATTTCTTCTTTGGCGGCTTTGATCGCGGCTGTGTTCACGCCGTTTTACGGCTGGCTGTGGTTGGGATCCGGCATACTGGTGGCGGCGGTTGCGGCGGTGTCGCTGCTCCTGATCTGGCGGCACAAGAGCAATATCCAGAACCTGCTTTCCGGCAAGGAGCAGGCGATAGGCAAGACTCAGCCCGGCGATGCGCCGCCGCAGTAGGCTCTATACTTAACGCACGGGAGGTGTGGCTGTGGCCTGGTTCGAAAAGGAAATGGATTACGCACGGGAAAGCCTGGAACAGGTATCCCGCACGGCCATCGAGGAGGCCGCAGAGAAGTTGAATGGCGTTGTCCAGGGCGGGGTGAAGGAGGCTAGCGGCGAACTGCGCGAGGCGGTATTGAGCGCGAGCCGGGAGGTTGATAGCAAGCTCGACAAGATTTCCGCCGAATTGCACAGCCAGCGCCAGTTCACCAAGGACGACGTGATCGAGCTGGTGGACTACGCCGCAGAGAAGCTCGGCGCCACTGTCGATGCCCGCGTGGGCGTGATGAAGGCGGAAATCACCGCCTTGGTGCAGGACCGGGTCGAATATCTGAAGCGCGAGGTGGACAATTTCTTCATCCAGCGCCAGCAGGATCTGGCTCGCGAACGGCGGCGCCTGATCGCCAACATCCTGATTGCGGTAGTCGCTTCGGTAGTCATGGGGGGGCTTTCGCTGATGTATCACCGCGCCCTGCTCGGCGGCATGGACATGTACAGCCTGTTTCGCGTGGTATTCCTGTCGCTTAGCGGCGGCTACGCCGTGTACCTGCTGGTCAAGCTGGTGCTGAAATACCGCAGCATGTCGGAGCACAAGAAGGATCTGGTGTTCCTCGCCATGAAGTACTGGGGAGTGTTACGGCCCGAAAGCGTGTTCGGCCACGTGCTGTTGATCCTGATCCTGATCGCGTTCTATGCGCTGCTGTTTTTCCCGCTGGAGGCGGCGCGGATGATCGGCAATGAATCCTTGGTTCGCTGGGTGGGCGGATTGCGCGGGGTTAAATAGCCGCCAGAATGTAGGTTGGGTTAGGCGCGGCTTTTAGCGCCGTAACCCACCAGAAGTAGGCGCCTCTAGGCGACAAACCCAAGCTTCCTTCTAAATGTTGGTTTCGCCTAGAGGCGCCTACTTTTGGTGATGTTGGGGTTTGCTGGGTTACGCGATAAAGCCGCTAACCCAACCTACATTCATTCGTCTGCATAATCTGTGGAGAGAGAACCCGTGTTCAAGTTGTTTTTGCTTGATCTCTCACTGAATCAAATAGTCGCCAGATCCCAGCGCGGACGCACGTTGAATTTCCAGCCCTTGGTGGAAGAAAGCTTAATCCGCATCGCGCCGGCGAAGGCAATCATGGCGCCGTTGTCGGTGCAGAATTCGAGCTTCGGATAAAATACTTCAAAGCCCCGGCGGGCGGAAAGCGCAGAGAGCTGTTCGCGCAGTTGCCGGTTGGCGCCCACTCCGCCGGCCACCACCAGCCGGTCCAGGCCGCTCTGGCTCAGCGCGGACAGCGATTTGGCGGCGAGCACCTCGACGATGGCATCCTGAAAGGCGTGGGCGATATCGTTCACGGTCTGTTCATCCAGCGTCTGCTGCCTGGCCAGGGTCAGCACCGCAGTCTTCAGGCCGCTGAAGCTGAAGTTGAGGTCGCCGCTGTTGATCATGGGTCGTGGCAGCTTGAAACGCCCCGGCACGCCCTGCTCTGCCCGCATGGATAGGGCCGGGCCGCCCGGATAGCCCAGTCCGAGCAGCTTGGCGGTCTTGTCGAAGGCTTCGCCGGCGGCGTCGTCCAGGGTTTCCCCCAGGGTTTCGTAGGCGCCAATGCCGGAAACTTTCATCAACTGGCTGTGGCCGCCGGAAACCAGCAGGGCGACGAACGGGAAGGCGGGCGGATTGGGTTCGAGCAAGGGCGCGAGCAGGTGGCCTTCAAGATGGTGGATGCCGATGACCGGCACCTTGAGCGCAAATCCCAGTGCAGCAGCAATACTGGCGCCGACCAGAAGCGCCCCGGCCAGTCCCGGCCCTTCGGTATAGGCGATTGCGTCGATGTCGTCCAGCGTGCAATCCGCCTCTTGCAGAATTTGACGAGTCAGGGGCAACACACGCCGGATGTGATCGCGCGAAGCGAGTTCCGGTACTACCCCGCCATATTCAGTGTGCATCGCCACCTGCGAGTGCAGTGCATGGGCGAGCAAGCCCCGCTCCGTATGGTACAGAGCTACGCCGGTTTCATCGCAGGAGGTTTCGATTCCGAGGATTAGCATAAGGCCGCCATCATAGCGGTTTTGCAGGGAACGGTAAATTTGGCTATGAAAAAGATAATTTAGCCGATATAATTATCGACTTGCTTCAAAACTCATTACTAAATTTAAGGTGATTTACTCATGCCGAGTGTACGTGTCAAGGAAAACGAGCCGTTCGATGTAGCTCTGCGCCGCTTCAAGCGCGCTGTGGAGAAAACCGGTCTGCTGACTGAACTTCGCGCCCGCGAATTTTACGAGAAGCCCACTGCTGAGCGCAAGCGCAAGATGGCTGCTGCCGTCAAGCGTCACTTCAAGCGCCTGCGCAGCCAGATGCTCCCCCCCAAGCTTTACTGAGCAATGAGTCTCAGGCTTCAAATCGCCGAGGATATGAAATCGGCGATGCGTGCCAAGGATGTGTCACGCCTTGCGGCGATCCGGCTGCTTATGGCCGCGATCAAGCAACGCGAGGTGGACGAGCGCATCGAGCTCTCCGATGATCAGGTGGTCGCGGCGATCGAGAAAATGCTCAAGCAGCGGCGCGACTCCATTTCCCAGTTCGAATCCGCTGGACGACAGGATCTGGCTGACATCGAGAAGTTCGAGGTGTCGGTGCTGCAGGGTTATATGCCGCAGCCCCTGACGGATGCCGAGTCCGAGGCGCTGGTTGTTGCCGCGATTGCTTCCTCCGGGGCGGCTGGCGTGAAGGACATGGGCAAGGTCATGGCGATCGTCAAGCCGCAAATGGCCGGACGTGCCGATATGGGCAAGGTGTCCGCCCTGATCAAAGCCAAGCTGGGCGGCTAAGCGTTTCAACTCCACCGTTTCATCCGTCCGACCGCCGTTTCCGATTCCCGTATTCAGTAGTGGGCGGAGCTGTTTTGGTGTAATGCTTTAGCAGGGGGCTCATGATTCCGCAGTCCTTCGTCCAGGATCTTCTCAATCGCCTGGATATCGTTGACGTTGTGGACCGCTACGTCCCGCTCAAGAAGGCGGGCGCGAACTATGTCGCCTGCTGCCCGTTCCACAGCGAAAAATCCCCATCATTTTCGGTTAGTCCCACCAAGCAGTTTTACCATTGCTTCGGTTGCGGCGCGCACGGCAGCGCCATTGGGTTTGTCATGGAGCACCAGGGTCTGGGCTTCGTCGAAGCGGTGGAGGAATTGGCCAGAAGCGCCGGACTGACGGTGCCGAAAGAGGAATCCGGGCATTATGAGCGCAAGACAGAAGGTGATTTTGAGGCCCTGACCGAGGCGATGCAGCATGCGACCCATTATTACCGCGATGAGCTAAAGCGCTCGGAAGGGGCGATCGCTTATCTGAAAAAGCGTGGTCTTTCCGGCGAAATCGCGGCGCGCTTCGGCGTCGGTTATGCGCCGGGGGGCTGGCAAAACCTCGCCACGGCCTTTTCTGATTACCAGGCAAAGACTTTGGTGCAGGCGGGGTTGGTGATCGAGGGCGAGGGTAAGCGCTACGACCGTTTTCGCGACCGGATCATGTTTCCCATCATCA
Organism: uncultured Sulfuricella sp.; assembly: GCA_964351305.1. Classification (GTDB taxonomy): domain Bacteria; phylum Pseudomonadota; class Gammaproteobacteria; order Burkholderiales; family Sulfuricellaceae; genus Sulfuricella. The sequence goes on along the minus strand of CAYGNO010000051.1, from coordinate 2,778 downwards.
ACCAGAAGGGCGCGGTGATCGGTTTCGGCGGACGGGTGCTGGAAACGGGGGAGCCCAAGTACCTGAATTCTCCGGAAACGCCGCTGTTCGAGAAAGGCCGTGAGCTGTACGGCCTGTTCCAGGCGCGCCAGGCGATCCGCGCCGCCGGCAAAGTGATCGTGGTGGAAGGCTACATGGACGTGGTGGCGCTGGCGCAGCACGGCGTCGAATATGCGGTGGCGACGCTGGGTACCGCGACCACGCCGGTGCATGTGCAAAAGTTGTTGCGGCAAACCGATAACGTCGTGTTCTGTTTCGACGGCGACACGGCGGGGCGCAAGGCGGCATGGCGCGCCCTGGAAAACAGCCTGGCGCTGGTGGGTGACGGAAAAAATATCAAATTCCTGTTTCTGCCCCAGGGCGAGGATCCCGACAGCTACGTGCGCAAGGAAGGGAAGGCGGCATTCGAGGCTCTGCTCGAAAGCGCGATGCCGATGTCGGAGTTCCTCCTGCGTGAACTGGCCGCCGGGGTGGACATGCAAACCATGGAAGGGCGGGCACACTTTCTAAAGCTGGCGCAGCCTTTGGTGCAGCAGGTGGCTGCACCGGCGCTACGCATGATGCTGCAGCAGCGTCTATCGGAATTGGCAGGTGTTACACGGAATGAACTAGAAGGACTGATTCCAGTCAAATCGACGGTAAAACCTGCCGCTACTCGATCCCGGCCATCCCGCAAGCCGCCCTCGCTGGCCAGAAAATTGCTGCAACTGTTGCTTGTTCAGCCCGAGTTGGGCGTGGGTTTCGATATGAGCCTGTTGGGTGAGGGTTCGGAGGAGTTGAAGACTTTGTCAGCACTGCTTGGTTTCGTCGCCGCTGGTCATTCGCAGCCAACGACGACGGTAGCTGTATTGGAGCGTTTTCGTGGCACGCTTCATGAGGTTTTGTTGAGCGAGGTGTCGGGCGAGATTCTCCAGTGGGACGAGGAATTCGAAGTGGCGGAGGAGTTCTCCGGCGCGCTGGAGCAGTTGCGCGAGGGTGGGCGCAAACGCAGGTTCGATGAACTGCTGGCGCTTTCCTGTACGCAGGGGCTTTCTGCGGATGAGAAGCGGGAGTTATTGAGCTTGCTGCCGGGAGGTTCGGCTACGCAAATAGTGACCAATCTGCCTAAAAATAGTATATAATCTAGCACTTTTTTGCAACGAAATCCTTTGCTGGAACAGAATGTTATGGCGACAGAAAACGACAAATCCGAATTACGCATGAGCGATGTCGATGCGCGACGGATGCGCCTGAAGACCCTGATCGTGCTGGGCAAGGAGCGTGGCTACCTGACCTACGCCGAGATCAACGACCATCTGCCGGACGACATGCTCGATGCGGAACAGATCGAGGGCATCATCAGCATGATCGGCGACATGGGGATTTCCGTGTACGACGAGGCGCCGGATGCGGAAACTCTGCTTATGTCCGATGCCCCGCCGGCAGTGACCGACGAGGATGTCGTGGAAGAGGCCGAGGCGGCGCTTTCCACCGTGGACTCCGATTTCGGCCGCACTACCGATCCGGTGCGCATGTACATGCGCGAGATGGGTTCGGTGGAGCTGCTGACCCGTGAGGGCGAGATTGAAATCGCCAAGCGGATCGAGGATGGTTTGAAGCACATGGTGCAGGCGATTTCCGCTTGCCCGACCACGATCGCCGAGATTCTGGCGCTGGTAGACAAAGTCGAGCGCGACGAAATGCGTGTGGATGAGCTGGTTGACGGCCTGATGAACGCGGATGGAGAGCTTGCCGGGGAATTGGCGGATTCTGTCGTGGAAGCGGCGGAAGAGGCAGAAGAACTGACGGAAGAAGAGGAAGAAGAAGCCGGCGCCGCGGTGGCAGCGGCCAATCTGGCCCAGCTCAAGGCGGATGCGCTGGAGCGCTTCGCCGTGATCCGCAAGGCATTCGACAAGATGCAGCGGGCGCTGGCGAAGCAAGGCCCCAAGGCTAAGGGCTACAAGGAATGGCAGGAACAGGTCTCAAGCGAGCTGCTGTCCATTCGTTTTTCCGCCAAGCAGGTGGAATTTCTGTGTGAAAGCCTGCGCTCCCTGGTGGAAGAAGTTCGCAGCTACGAGCGCGAGATCATGGAATTGTGCGTGACCAAATCCGGCATGCCGCGCCCGCATTTCATCAAGACCTTCCCCGGCAACGAAAACAACCTGGACTGGGTGTTGACGGAGATCGCCACCAAGAAGCCCTACAGCGAGAAGCTGGCGCGTTTCCAGCACTCCGTTGTCGATCAGCAGCAGCGCCTGCTGGATTTGCAGGAACGAGTGCGGATCCCCATCAAGGATCTCAAGGAAATCAATCGCCAGATGTCCACCGGCGAAGCCAAGGCGCGTCGTGCCAAGCGCGAAATGATCGAGGCCAACCTGCGCCTGGTGATCTCCATCGCCAAGAAATACACCAACCGTGGCCTGCAGTTCCTCGATTTGATTCAGGAAGGCAACATCGGACTGATGAAGGCCGTGGACAAATTTGAATACCGCCGTGGCTACAAGTTTTCGACCTACGCCACCTGGTGGATCCGTCAGGCGATCACGCGTTCCATCGCCGATCAGGCGCGCACCATCCGCATTCCGGTGCACATGATCGAAACCATCAACAAGATGAACCGCATTTCGCGGCAGATCCTGCAGGAAACCGGGCAGGAGCCTGACCCCGCCGAGCTGGCGGAAAAAATGGAAATGCCGGAGGAGAAGATCCGCAAAATCCTCAAGATTTCCAAGGAGCCAATCTCCATGGAAACCCCGATCG
>CAYGNO010000050.1:0-12936 GCA_964351305.1 uncultured Sulfuricella sp. | reverse complement strand
CGGAAATGCTGGCCAAGTGCGAACCGATTTATGAGGATATGCCGGGCTGGAAGGGTAGCACTGTGGGCGTGAAGAGCTACGATGCCCTGCCGGTTGCAGCGAAGAGCTACCTCAAGCGCATGGAAGAAATCTGCGGCGTGCCGATCGATATCATTTCGACCGGCCCGGATCGGGATGAGACCATCGTGCTGCGTCATCCGTTCGAGTAAAAGAAAAAGGGCGGGTTCGAAGAACCCGCCCTTTTATATTTGGTGCCCAGAAGAGGACTCGAACCTCCACACCTTGCGGCACACGGACCTGAACCGTGCGCGTCTACCAATTCCGCCATCTGGGCTAAATCAAGCAGGCCGAACTTTAATAGGAAAGTGATATTTTGTCAACGAAGAAAATAAGATCCAAAGACCCCTTCCTCGAACGCGAGCGTGCGCAGTATGAACATCCGTTGCCGAGCCGGGAATATATTCTGCAAATTCTCACCGAGCAGGGCGTCCCTGTCGCCGAGAATAAATTGGCCAAAATCCTGGAAATCCAGGAAGACGAAGTGGATGTTTTCAGCCGCCGTCTCAGGGCGATGGAAAGAGACGGCCAGATCATGCGCAACCGCAAACATGAAGTTTGCGTGGTGGACAAGCTGGACCTGATCAAGGGCAAGGTACAGGGACATAAAGATGGTTTCGGCTTCCTGGTGCCTGACGATGGCGGCGAGGATCTGTTCCTCGGCCCGAGCCAGATGCAGAAAGTGCTGCACGGCGACCGCGTGATGGCGCGGATGATCGGCGAAGACCGGCGCGGTCGCCCCGAGGGCAGCATCGTCGAGGTGCTGGAGCGCGTTAATACGCGCGTCGTGGGCCGACTTTTCAACGAGCACGGAATTTTGTTCGCGGTGGCTGAAAACAAGCGTATCAGCCAGGACTTCCTGATTCCGCCCGGTGGCGACATGGGAGCCCAGCCCGGCCAGGTAGTGATGATAGAAATCATCGAGCAGCCGAGCAAGAACGCCAAGCCGGTCGGAACGGTGGTGGAAATTCTAGGCAATTACACCGACCCCGGCATGGAGATCGAAATCGCACTGCGCAAGCACGATTTGCCGCATGTGTTTCCGCCCGAGGTGGAAAACCTGGCGAAGAAATTCTCGCCGAAAGTGTTGAAAAAGGACATGGCAGGGCGTGAGGATCTGCGCGAGTTGCCGCTGGTGACCATAGACGGCGAGACCGCCCGCGATTTCGACGATGCCGTGTTTTGCCGTCCGCTGGACAAGGGCTGGAAAATACTCAGCAAGGGCGGCTGGAAGCTGTACGTGGCGATCGCCGATGTCAGCCACTACGTTCAGCCCAAGGATGCGCTGGATGTGGAGGCGTTCGACCGCGGCAATTCGGTGTACTTTCCGCGCCGCGTCATCCCGATGCTGCCGGAGGAATTGTCCAACGGCCTGTGCTCGCTGAATCCGCACGTGGAGCGGTTGTGCATGGTGTGCGAGATGGACATCAGCGGCAACGGTGATATCAAGCAATACAAATTCTACCCGGCGGTGATGAACTCGCACCAGCGCTTTACCTACACCACGGTGGCGGCAATGCTGGCCGACCCCAAGGGCAAGGAAGCCAAGGAGCACAAGGATCAGCTGCCGCACGTCCAGGAACTGCACAAGTTGTTCAAGGTGCTGCTCAAAGCGCGCGGGAAACGCGGCGCAATCGATTTCGAGACCATCGAAACGCAGATGATCTTCAACGATAAGGGCAAGATCGATCGCATCGTGCCGGTGCACCGCAACGACGCCCACCGCGTGATCGAGGAATGCATGCTGGCCGCCAACGTGTGCGCCTCGGATTTCCTGCAGAAGAACGAGCACCCGACCCTGTACCGTATCCACGAAGGTCCGACGCCGGAGAAGCTGGAAGGCTTGCGCGAGTTTCTCAAGGAGTTCGGCCTGCCTCTGGCCGGCGGAGACGATCCCCACGCCAAGGACTACGCCAAGCTGCTGTCCAAGGTCAAAGGGCGACCGGACGAGCAATTGTTGCAAACTGTCATGCTGCGCTCGCTGCGCCAGGCTGTGTACAGTCCCGACAACGTCGGGCATTTCGGTCTGGCTTATGAGTCATACACTCATTTTACCTCTCCGATCCGCCGCTACCCGGACTTGCTGGTGCACCGCGCCATCAAGGCCGTGCTCAAGGGTGATAAATACAAGCCGGGCAAGTGGGCCGAGCTGGGCATCCACTGCTCCCAGACCGAACGCCGAGCCGACGAGGCGACGCGCGATGTCAACGACTGGCTCAAGTGCTTCTACATGCAGGACAAGGTAGGCGAAACCTTCGACGGCACCGTCGCCAGCGTCACCGGCTTCGGCGTGTTCGTCGCGCTCGACAACATCTATGTCGAAGGTCTGGTGCATGTGACCGAGCTGGGCAGCGATTATTTTCATTTCGATGCCGCCAAGCACCAGTTGTTGGGCGAGCGCACCGGCCAGCGCTTCCGCTTGGGCGACAGGCTGAAGGTCAAGGTGGCGCGGGTCGATCTCGAAACCATCAAAATTGACTTTGTGATGGCCGAATCCAAAGGAATAAAACCTTCCTGGTCCGATGAGCGGCCTGCTAACAAGGGGAAATCAGGCGCCAAACGTTCCGGTGCCAAGGAGGCGAGCGGCGTCAAAAAGCCAGCCGCTAAAGGGAGAGCGCGGAAAGCCAGAGACTGATGGCTGACAGTTTTATTTACGGTTTTCATGCCGTAGTCAGCCGCATTCGGCAAAGCCCCAAGGGGGTCACCGAAATCTATCTGCACCGGGAAAGGCAGGATCCGCGTTCGCGCGAGCTGCTGCAACTGGCCGAAGAGCAGGGCGTACGCGTCATTTTCATGGAGCGTCATCGCCTTGACGGCATGGTCGGCAACGACAAGCACCAGGGCGTGGTGGCCAAGGTCGAAGCGATACAGCAGTTCCATGACGTGTTCGACGTTCTGGAGGGCTTGAAAGAGCCGGCGTTATTGCTGGTGCTGGACGGCGTGCAGGACCCCCACAACCTGGGGGCCTGTCTGCGCGTGGCGGACGCGATGGGCGCTCATGCCGTAGTCGTGCCGAAAGACCGCGCCGCCGGGCTCAACGCCACGGTGCGCAAGGTCGCCAGCGGTGCGGCGGAAACCGTCCCCTTGGTCACTGTCACTAACCTTGCGCGCAGCCTGCGCGAGATAAAGGAAGCAGGCGTCTGGGTAGTCGGTGCGGCGGGGGAAGCGCAAAGCGACCTGTTTTCCGCCAAGCTCGAGGGCCCGACCGCCTGGGTTCTGGGCGCAGAGGGCGAAGGCCTGCGCCGTCTCACCCGCGAAACCTGCGACCAACTGGTGCGCATCCCGATGTTCGGCAGCGTGGAAAGCCTGAACGTTTCCGTCGCCAGCGGTATTTGCCTGTATGAAACCCGACGCCAGCGCAATCGCATTTGATTTTTCAGCCGATTTTCATTAAACTAGCCGGCTTTTCACCTTGCCTCACCGTCCCGCATGGCGGGAGGCTTTAACCCGTAAGGAGTATTCATGCGACATTATGAAATTGTTTTCATCGTTCACCCCGATCAGAGCGAGCAGGTGCCCGCCATGATCGAACGCTACCGCACCCTGATCGCCTCCAAGAGCGGCCAGATTCACCGCCTCGAAGACTGGGGTCGCCGCCAGATGGCCTACCCGATCCAGAAGATGCACAAGGCGCACTACGTGCTGATGAACATCGAGTGTGACCAGGAAACTCTGGACGAGCTCGATCATGCATTCAAGTTCAACGATGCGGTTCTGCGCCACCTGACCATCAAAGTGAAGGAGGCCGTAACCACGCCTTCGCCGATGATGAGGGAAGACCGGGCCCGTTTCACGGAAACTCCTGTAGCTCCTGTAGCTCCTGTAGCCGTGGAAACCCCGGTCGAGGCGCCCGCCGCCCAGGAAGCCGCAGCCTAAGTGGATTGCAACCAGGTTGTCCTGACTGGCCGGATCGCCGAGATGGATGCCTTGCGTTATACCCCAGCCGGTTTGCCGCTGATGGCCTTCAGAATAGGCCATGTTTCAGAGCAGATCGAGGCGGGGTTCAAGCGCAAAGTTGAATGTGAAATACCCGCGATCGCGATGGGCGATCCCGCCCAGGTCGTTGCCGGCTGGAAGGCCGGCGACAGCATCAAGGCGGCGGGTTTCCTGGCGCGCAAGAGCCAGCACAGTCAGCAACTGGTGTTGCACTTGAATAGAATAGAATTGATTGAGAGAGGTTAAAAATGGCACGTCCTACCACGAAAAAACCGACCCGGCCGAGCAATCGGGGCGGCATGTTCAAGCGTCGCAAGTTTTGCAAATTCACCGCTGAAGGTATCAAGGAAGTCGATTACAAGGATACCGAAATCCTGAAGGATTTCATTGCGGAAAACGGCAAGATCATCCCGTGCCGCATCACCGGCACGAAAACCCGCTACCAGCGCCAGCTGGGCACGGCAATCAAGCGCGCCCGCTTCCTGGCCCTGATTCCCTACACTGACCAGCACTAAGGAGACACCAGATGCAATTGATTTTATTGGAAAAGGTTGTCAACCTCGGTCAACTGGGCGACATCGTCAAAGTCAAGGACGGCTACGGTCGCAATTTCCTGATCCCGCAGGGCAAGGCCAAGCGTGCTACGGAAAAGAACAAGGCCGAGTTTGAAGTCCGTCGCGCCGAACTGGAAAAGCAGCAAGCTGCGATTCTGGCCGATGCAACGGCCCGTGCCGAGAAACTGGAAGGTCAGCTGGTCAAGATTTCCCAGAAAGCGGGTGTGGATGGCAGGCTGTTTGGTTCCGTTACCAACACCGACATTGCCGAAGCGCTGAATGCCATGGGTTTTGAAGTTGCCAAGGCGGATATTCGCATGCCTACTGGCCACCTCAAGCAGATCGGTGATTACCCGATTGTTGTTGCGCTGCATCACGATGCGGTTGCCAATATTACGGTTACCGTGGTTGACGAAAGCTGAGATTTAGGTGATTCCGGCAAAAAGGGGCTGCTTGCAGCCCCTTTTTCTTTGTGTCGGTTTCAAGGCTAATTGGGTATACTTTCAACTTGATTTTATTCCTTGCCGCCAGACCCCTAAGATATAAATTCCCATGCACCACAAGGGTACTCCGACTTTCAACGCCCTAACGGGCATGAAGCGCGCCCGTTAAAAAGTGAAAGATCGTATGAATGATCAGCAGGTTGACAATCTAAAATTACCGCCCCATTCGGTTGAGGCGGAGCAGTCCGTACTGGGCGGCCTGTTGCTCGACAACAGCGCCTGGGAAAAGATTGCCGACCTGGTCACCGAAGGGGATTTTTATCGCCATGACCATCGCCTGATTTACCGCCATATCAGCAAGCTGGTGGAACACAACAAGCCGGCTGATGTGATCACCATCGCGGAATCGCTGGAGAATAGCGCCAAACTGGCCGATGCCGGAGGTTTGGCCTATCTTGGCGCACTGGCGCAGAACACGCCGAGCGCCGCCAATATCCGCCGCTACGCAGAGATTGTGCGGGAGCGTGCGGTATTGCGCAAACTGGTCGAGGTCGGTAGCGGCATTGCCGAGGATGCGCTTAATCCATCCGGTCGTTCGATGGCGCAACTGCTCGACGAGGCTGAGGCGAAAGTGTTCGAGATTGCCGAGGCAGGGTCGCGCGGCAAACAGGGATTCGTCGAGATCCAGCCGCTGCTGACCCAGGTGGTGGAGCGCATCGACATGCTGTTCCAGCGTGACAATGCAAGCGACGTCACCGGCATCCCGACCGGCTTCACCGACCTGGACGAGAAAACATCCGGCTTTCAGGGGGGCGACCTGATTATCGTCGCAGGCCGACCGAGTATGGGCAAGACCGCATTTTCCCTGAATATTGCGGAAAACGTCGCGATGCAAACCGGCCTGCCGGTAGCGGTCTTCAGCATGGAAATGGGCGGGTCGCAGCTGGTGACCCGGATGATCGGCTCGATCGGTCGCCTCGACCAGCATCGGATACGTACCGGTCGCCTGCTGGATGAGGACTGGCAGAAACTCACCTATGCGGTGGGCAAGCTCAACGACGCGCCCATTTACATAGATGAAAGCGCCGCGCTGACTTCGCTCGACCTGCGCGCGCGGGCTCGTCGTCTGCATCGCCAGTGCGGCAAGCTGGGACTGATCGTGGTCGATTACCTGCAACTGATGAGCGGAAGCGGCAAGGGCGGGGGCAGCGAAAATCGCGCAACCGAGATTTCCGAGATTTCACGCGGCCTCAAGGCGCTGGCCAAGGAGCTGGATGTGCCGGTAGTCGCGCTTTCCCAGCTCAACCGCAGCCTGGAAAACCGCCCCAACAAACGCCCGGTGATGTCGGATCTGCGCGAATCAGGCGCCATCGAGCAGGACGCCGACCTGATCCTGTTCATCTACCGCGACGAAGTCTATAACTCCGATACCCAGGACAAGGGCATCGCCGAGATCATCATCGGCAAGCAGCGTAACGGGCCGATCGGCACGGTGCGCATGACCTTCCTTGGCGAATACACCCGCTTCGAGAATTATGCGCACGGGGGCAGTTACTAGATTCAAGCTTAAAAAAGCGATCAACCACGAATTCACACGAATAAATCACAAATGTTCACGAATAATCAAAGAATTAGCGTTGCCACCCGATTCGCCTGTTTGGTGAGCCGATATTTGTTGTTATCTATTTGTGTTCATTCGTGAACATTCGTGCCATTCGTGGTGTGTACGGTTTTTAGCCTCATGCGCCCCTTACAAGCTCAAATCGATCTCTCGGCACTCCAGCACAATCTTGGCGTGGCTCGTGGCCACGCGCCGCAATCCAGAACTATGGCCGTGATCAAAGCCAACGGCTATGGCCATGGCATGTTGCGGGTGGCCCATGCGCTTGAAACTGCCGAAGGTTTCGCCGTGCTTAATGTGGATGAAGCCGTGGCGTTGCGCGAGGCCGGTTTCAACCAGACCATCCTGCTGCTGGAAGGATTTTTCAGCGCTGACGAGCTGCCGATCTTGGCGGAATACCGTCTGGCCAGCGTCATCCATTGCCCGGAGCAGATCGAGATGCTTGAAATGGCCGGACTGCCGGTCAAGCTCGATGTGTTTCTCAAGCTCAACAGCGGCATGAACCGGCTCGGTTTCAGGCACGAAGCCTTTGGAGCGGCACTGCAACGCCTCCAGATTTCGCGCGCGGTGGACAGGGTCACGCTGATGACCCATTTTGCCTGCGCCGATGCCATAAAGGGCACCGCGCAGGGCGTCGCTGCTCAACTCGCCTGTTTTAACGGCCTTGCTATGGGTCTGGGCGCGCCGCGCAGCCTGGCCAATTCCGCAGCCATCCTGCGCTATCCGGAATCTCATGCCGACTGGGTGCGACCCGGCATCATGCTTTACGGCTCGTCGCCCTTTGCCGATGCGAGCGCGGCAAGCCTTGATCTCAAGCCGGCGATGACCCTGACCAGCGCCATCATCGGGGTCCAGGAACTACAGGCGGGGGAAGCGGTCGGTTACGGCGCTACTTATCGTGCAGAGCAGGCGATGCGCGTCGGCATCGTCGCCTGCGGCTATGCCGACGGCTACCCGCGCCATGCCCCGACCGGTACGCCGGTGCGGGTCAATGGTCAGCGCAGCCGCACTCTGGGCCGGGTGTCGATGGACATGCTGTGCGTCGATCTTAGCGGTATTTCCGGCGCCGGCATCGGCAGTCCGGTGACCTTATGGGGCGAGGGATTGCCGGTGGAGGAAGTCGCGGCGGCAGCGGGGACTATCAGCTACGAATTGCTGTGCGCTCTGGCGCCACGGGTGCCGGTCATCGAAATCTGAATATGGCCAAACAAAAATCCGTCTACACCTGCACCGAATGCGGTGGGCAGGCAACCAAGTGGCAGGGGCAGTGCCCGCATTGCATGGCGTGGAACACGCTGGTGGAAACCGTTGCCGAGGCCGCGCCGTCCTCCAACAGGTATAGCGCGCTGGCCGAGCCCAGCCAGCTGCAGCGCCTGTCCGACGTGGAGGCGCTGGAAACGCCGCGCCAGACTACCGGCATCGCCGAGTTCGACCGTGTGCTCGGCGGCGGGTTGGTGCCGGGAGGGGTGGTGCTGATCGGCGGCGATCCGGGTATCGGCAAGTCCACTCTGCTGTTGCAGGCACTGTGTCATCTCGGCGCGAGCAATAAGGTGCTGTACGTCAGCGGCGAGGAATCGGCGCAGCAGATTGCACTCCGCGCCAGGAGGCTGGCGCTGGACGCCGGACCGGTGCAGCTGCTGGCGGAAATTCAGTTGGAGAAGATCAGTGCCACCTTGCTGGCGCAGAGACCTGATGTGGCGGTGATCGATTCGATCCAGACCGTTTATTCCGAGGCGCTGCAATCCGCTCCCGGCAGCGTGGCGCAGGTGCGCGAGTGTGCGGCGCAGCTGACGCGCCTGGCGAAGCAGGCCGGCATCACCGTGATCCTGGTCGGCCACGTCACCAAGGAAGGCGCTTTGGCCGGGCCGCGAGTGCTCGAGCACATTGTCGATACGGTGCTGTATTTCGAGGGCGACAGTAATTCCAGTTTTCGCCTGATCCGCGCCTTCAAGAACCGCTTCGGCGCGGTCAACGAGCTAGGCGTGTTCGCCATGACCGAGAAGGGGCTGCGCGAGGTGAGCAACCCCTCGGCGCTGTTCCTGTCGCATCACGGCCAGGAAGTGGCGGGTTCGTGCGTGATGGTGACGCAGGAAGGCACGCGACCGCTACTGGTGGAAGTGCAGGCCCTGGTGGACGAGGCGCATGCGCCCAATCCGAGAAGATTGTCCGTCGGCCTGGAACAGAACCGGCTGGCGATGCTGCTGGCAGTGCTGCACCGTCATGCCGGCATCGCTTGCTTCGATCAGGATGTGTTCGTCAATGCCGTGGGCGGAGTCAAGATCACCGAACCGGCGGCTGATTTGGCTGTGCTTCTGGCGATCGTTTCATCCCTGCGCAACAAGCCATTGCCGGCCAAGCTGGTGGTGTTCGGCGAAGTTGGCCTGGCCGGCGAAGTCCGCCCGGTACAACGCGGCCAGGAACGCTTGAAAGAGGCCGCCAAGCTGGGTTTCACCCATGCGGTAATTCCCAAGGCCAACAATCCGAAGCAGCGTATTGCCGGCATGGAGGTGGTGGCGGTGGATCGACTCGAGGATGCGGTGGCATATTGCAGGGGTTAAAATTAAGTGACATGATAGTCGTGCCGAGAAAATACTAATCCAACCTTGGTGAGCGGGTTGGACGGAGCCACAAGATGTCAAAATTGCTGGTTTATTTCGATGGGGAACTGGTTGGGGAGCAACCGCTCGATCGTGAGCGCGTCATGATCGGGCGCAAGCCTGGCAACGATTTGCCACTTGCTCACGATGCAGTGAGCGGCAGCCATGCCATGGTCGTTACGATCCGTAGCGACTCCTTTCTGGAAGACCTGAACAGTACCAACGGTACCAAGGTCAACGGCAAAAGCATCAAGAAATGCCTGTTGCGTGATGGTGATGAAATCAAAGTGGCGAAACACGTGCTGAAATATGTGTTTGAACCTCTCGAGCTCAAGCCGGAAGAGGATGGCAGTCGCCGCTCTGAAAAGCTGCGGCACCTCGAGAACCTGATCCAGAGCGCCGACGACACCTTGGCAACCCATGAAGACATGATGCTCCAGACCCAGAGATTTTCCTCTGTCACGCAGGTAAAAACTCATTCTGGCAGCAGACCGGTTGGGAGATCCCCCTCTGGAGATATGCCGGTGGCGGGTCTCCAGATTCTAAGCGGGGTTGGCGCCGGCAAGGAAATGGATCTGGATCGAACCCTGACCACGCTGGGTAAGCCCGGCATACAGGTGGCGGTAATCACGCGGCATCGGGAAGGTTATACCCTGACCCACCTGGAAGGCGCGCAAACTCCCCTGTTGAATGGCGTTGCCGTCAGCGGCCAGCCCCATGCGCTGGAAGACCATGACATTATCGAAATTGCCGGGATCAAGCTGGAATTCTATCTGAAAAGACAAGCTGCAATGCCGGCGAGCGACCGGCAAGATGTTTCCCCCACGCTCAAATAACTTATTTTCTGCGTTCCGCCTTTACCGCGCGGAATACCGGACCCCAGATGGGATGTCCTGCCTCCGCCGGCTCCAGGTCGAATTTGTTATCCTTTTCCAGCGCTTTCCTGAATTCATCGCGGCATTGCTTTTCCCGGTTCGACAGGCAGTGAATGAATGCCAGGTATTTATGCGCCCGCACGGCATCGCTGTCGAAGGTTAAGCCCGATTCCAGCGCGCTTTGCAGGCTTTTTGCCGCAGTCTTGTAGTTGCCGTCTTCGTAGTTTTTTATGCCGTTCGAAAGTTCCTGCTCCGCCTTGCGCGGCGAAAGCTTGTCGAGCCCGACATCCCTGACCGGCCCGGAAGAGCAGCCTGTGCCGAGCAGCAGAAGCAGGGTGGATATCAAAACAAGCAGGCGGGAGCGCATCATATTATGACCCTGATTTATTAGAATTTATGCCGGATTTTCTGGCTTGCCCCGGCCTCCAGCTCCACGGTCTGACGATAGGGAGGGAAGTCGGTGTTCTTGATCTCGATCTGGTGTTTGCCGGGGGATAGCCTGATCTCCCGGAGCGGCGGCGAGGCCCCCTGACTTTTGCCGTCGATGAAAATTTCTCCCCAGGGGAGTACCGCGAAACCGAGGGTGGCCTGGGCGCGGGCAGCAATGCTCGACCGCCCATCCGGCACTTTGCGATCGGTTGCCGCAAGGGGGAGCGGTTTTACGGCGGTCGCCAAAGTGGTCGGGGGCATCGTCGGTTTTTTATCATCAACTGCCGTCACTGCGGACTCGCGGCTGGAAGCGATGAATAGTACGGTGGCTGCGAAAAAAATTGCAGCGGCTGCAATGCCTGCCCGTTTTTTTTCGCTGCTCCGGCGGGGTGCTGCCGGAATTTGACTTGTATTCAATCTAACGGTGGCATCCCCGTCGCTTTCTTTCTTTGCGGCAGAGATTTCCCCAGCGGAAACCAATGGTGGAGTGGCGGTCAGATTCCTGAAATTTCTGAGGTCGTTGGCCATTTCCCGTGCGGACTGATAGCGGTTTTCCGGCGCCTTGGCCAGCGCCCTGGCGACAATGTAATCGAATGCCACGGGAATGGAGGGATTGATGCCTGTCGGCGACGCCGGCATTTCATTCAGCACCTGATACATGATGGAGGTCAGGGTGCTGTTCTCACCCCCAAACGCGGGCTTGCCGGTGAGTAATTCGTAGAGCACTGCGCCCAGGGAGAAAATGTCGGAGCGACCGTCCACGGGTTTGCCGGCCACCTGCTCAGGAGACATGTACTTGGGCGAGCCGAGAATGATGCCGATTTGGGTTCGGGACCCCGACGCCATTTTGGCGATGCCGAAGTCGGTGATTTTCACGCTGCCATTGCGCAGTACCATGATGTTGGCAGGTTTTATGTCACGGTGGACAACGCCATGGTCGTGGGCGAATGCCAGGGCATCGGCGATCTGGGCGATGATTTCGGCGACCCTGTCCGGTTGCGGCGCCTCGCCGGAAGCGATGATCTCCTTCAGTTCGCGGCCTTCCAGGTATTCCATCGCCATGAAGGCGACGTGATCGGCTCTGCCTACATCGTAGATCGTGACAATGTTGGGGTGGTTCAGGCGTCCGGCGGATTTGGCTTCGCGGTGGAAACGCTCCTCGAAATCCGCGAGTTCGTCTCCGGACAGGTTGAGATTGACGGTCTTGATGGCGACGGTGCGGTCTATGAGCGGATCGACCGCTTTGTAGACTACGCCCATGGCGCCTTGCCCTAACTCGGACAGGATTTCGTAACGGCCCAGTTTTTCGATTTCCATGAATAACCGATGCTGAATTTATGGTGAAGAGGCGCTCGTCGATGACCTGTAACAGTAGATTTTTAGCCGTTCCGTGTCAAGCCGAATTCACCGTGGGAGGCGGTTCTTGCGCGCCTGCCAGGGGGTGTAAAAATTACGGTAAAAATATTATGAATATCAATGTTGTTAACGTGCTCAACCATTATTGCTATGATGGCGCGACCAGGGACGGCTGGTTTTCAGGGGAACTGAACGCATGACAGCACAAGGCAGGGTTGAATTCGCCAGCGCCACGGATACCGGCGCAGTGCGCAAATACAATGAAGACAGCATTGCCACCGACAGCGAGATCGGTCTGATGGCGCTGGCTGACGGTATGGGCGGCTATATGGCCGGTGACGTGGCCAGCGCCTTGGCGATTTCGGTCGTCAAAGAGGAGTTGGCCACTGCGCTGGGGAACCTGGAGCCAGTGGAGAACGACACGGCCAAAAGATATTTGCCTCAGACGCTGGCCGTGAAGTGGGCAGCGGAAAAGGCCAACCAGATGATCTTGAGAGTGGCGCGGAAAAATTCGCAGTGCGAGGGAATGGGAACGACGCTAACGCTCGCCCTGTTCCGCGAAGATCGCATTTCCATCGCCCATGTCGGTGATTCGCGCCTTTACCGCTTGCGCTATGACCGGCTTGAACAACTCACCATGGACCACTCGTTGCTTCAGGGTCAGATTGCAGCCGGATTGATCGATTCCGGGGACGCCAGGCTTTCGCACAACCGCAACCTGGTGACTCGCGCTCTGGGCAAAGAGGAAACGGTAGAGGTGGATGTGCGCGAAGAGGACGTGCTGCCGGGGGATATCTACCTGCTCTGCTCGGACGGCCTGAATGATATGGTGGAGGATGCCGACATCGAACTGGCCTTGTGCGAACTGCAAGCAAATTTGCCGCTGGCGGCGAATTTGTTGGTCCAGATGGCGAATGACAATGGCGGGCACGACAATGTCTCCGTGGTCCTGGCGCGGGTGCGGGCACAATCCGCCAGCCGCGGACTGCTTGATAGTCTGTTTGGCTGGTTTAGGGCTCGTTAATGGGTAAGTTGGGCCCAACTTACCCATTAACGAGCCCCAAGGAG
>CAYGNO010000049.1:10263-13273 GCA_964351305.1 uncultured Sulfuricella sp. | reverse complement strand
ACAGCCAGATCCCGATCGACGGCCTGTGCGTGCGCATCGGCGCGATGCGCTGCCACAGCCAGGCGCTGACCATCAAAATGACCAGGGACGTGCCGCTGGACGAGATCCACGGCATTATCGCCGCGCACAACGACTGGGTGAAAGTGGTGCCGAACGACCGCGAGATCACCATGAAGGAGCTCACGCCTGCGGCAGTGACCGGCACGCTGACCGTGCCCGTCGGTCGCATGCGCAAGCTCAACATGGGGCCGCAGTACCTTTCGGCTTTCACCGTCGGCGACCAGTTGCTGTGGGGCGCTGCCGAGCCGCTGCGCCGCATGCTGCGCATCCTGATCGAAGACTGAATTGGCATACTTAAGCCCCAACCGGCACGATGATATCCGTATCGGTTGGGGCTTCGTTTTCCCCCTGTCGATTTCGCGTTGGCAAGGTTACAAACTTGTAATTAATCTATCTACTTACAACTCAATGTAACATGCAAGATTAGCTTGCATCCCTAACTCCATGATGTTAATTTAGTTAACCTAGCCAAAAAATCTCGAGGGTGGCATGGATCGAAAATACAAGAAAACCGCTTGGCTGACTGCCGGCCTGATGCTGATGGCATCACTTCCCGCTTTTGCGGCCGGGCTGGGCAAGCTGACGGTGACGTCGACCCTGGGGCAACCGTTCAGGGGGGAAATCGACCTGCTTGCGGTGGACAAGAAAGATCTCGGCTCAATCCGTGCCCGTTTCGCCTCCTTCGAGGCATTCAAGGAAGCGAAAATAGAGCGCGTTCCCGTGCTTTCCGCCATGCGTTTCAGCGTGGAGCAGAAAAAGAACGGCGACCCCTATCTCAAGATTACCTCCTCAAAACCTGTAGACGAACCCTTCCTGGACATGCTGATCGAGCTCGATTGGCCCGCAGGACGTCTGGTGCGTGAATACACCATCCTGCTGGATCCTCCCGGTTATGGCGAGCAGCAGGCAGAAGCTGCGCCAGTGGCCGCTCCGGTGGTCAAGGCTGTTCCCTCTGCACCCGCCCAGGTGGCGGCTTCGGCCCAGCCGGTCGATGTGCCGGCGGGTGCGGTAAAGCCGGGAATCAGGGAGAGCATTCCCCTGGACAGGAAGCTGCTGGCAAAAGAAGAGACCAAAACGGAGGCTGCCAGAGAGGGCAAGCCTGCCCAGGAAGCCTACGGCCCAGTCCGGAAGGGCGAGAATCTGTTTCGCATCGCCACTGCTCTGAAACCGGAGGGTGTCAGCCTGGAGCAGATGCTGGTCGCATTGTTCCAGTCGAACAAGCAGGCGTTTTCAGGCGACAACATGAATCGGCTGAAGGCCGGCCAGATTCTGCGCGTGCCTGAGGCCGGGCAAGTCGAAGAAGTGAAAACGAACGAGGCGGTCAAACAGGTGAGAGCACACTCCGCCGACTGGCATGCCTATCGCCAGAAGCTGGCGGCGGTCGTGGCCGAAGCCCGGCCATCACAGGAAGGCGCGGCCAGGCAGGCAGTGAGTGGCAAGATCACCACGGCAGTGGAAGACAAGGCAACTTCCGCTAAAGAACCCGCCACGGATGTTCTCAAGCTGTCCAAGAGTGAGGCCCTGGGCGGTGCGAAGCCAGCTGCGGGAGCTGTTGCCGGCAGCAAGGATATGCAGGCGATGAAGGGGCAGATCCAGGCCATGCAGGAAGAGGCCACCGCCAAGGAAAAGGCGATCAAGGAGGCCAATCAGCGCATCTCCGACCTGGAAAAAAACATCCAGGAAATGCAAAAGCTGCTGGAGCTGAAAAATCAGAACCTGGCGGATATGCAGAATCAATCTGCCGCAACCAGGACGGCGCCAGCGGTTTCGCCCGCTCCCGCTGCGCCTGCAGAGGCCAAGCCTGAAGAAAAACCTGCCGCTCCCGCAGCGGTGGTCGAGAAGACGCCCGTGGCAGAAGCCAAGCCGAAGAAACCCCAACCGGTGCTCGCCGAGCAGAAGAAGCCGGAAGCCTCCTTGCTCGACGAGGCGATGGAAAACCCGCTCTACCTGGGCGGCGGCGCAGCGGCAATCCTGCTGCTGGGCTTGCTGGGTGCGAAAATGCTGGCGGGCCGGCGCAGGAAAAACGTCGCCAGCTTCGAAGACAGCATAATGACCCATGGCGATCTCAAGGCCAACACGGTCCTGGGCGGTACCAGTGGCGGCAAGATCGACACCGGCGATACCTCGTTCTTGACCGATTTCAGTCAAGCCGGACTGGGGTCGATCGATACCAGCGAAGTTGATCCCATCGCCGAGGCTGAAGTCTACATGGCCTATGGTCGCGATGCGCAGGCGGAGGAAATCCTCAAGGAAGCGCTGAGCAAGTATCCCAACCGTCACGAGATTCGCCTCAAGCTGCTGGAAATCTATGCCGGGCGCAAGAGTCTGAATGCCTTCGAAGCCGTGGCAGGAGAAATGTATGCCGCGCTTGGCGGGCAGGCCAGCCCGGTCTGGGACAAGGCGGCCGAAATGGGCCGTGCGCTGGACCCGCAGAACCCGCTCTATGCTGAATCGAAAGCAGCGGTTGCGACTGAGACTGCCGCCCTCGGCGATGAGGATGCATTCGAAAAAACCATGATTGTGGCTGGTGGCACTGCGGGTCTGGTATCGGCGGCAGAGCATGGCGTCACCCTTGATCTGGGAGGGCCGGAAATTACGGAATCCGCTGAGCCGGACCTGGATTTCAATCTCGACATCGTAGCGCCGGCGGTCGAAGCCACTCCTGATGTTTCGCTGCCGGAGCCAACCGAGGAGAGCCTGCCTGCTGAGGAAGCGGCTACCGATCTTGGGTTCGACTTCGATCTGGGCGCACTTTCTGGAACGGGTTCTCAAGCTGAGCAACCCGCAGCTGCGCCGGTTGTCGAGACAGAAGAGCCGTCTGCCGACATGGGACTGGATTTTAATCTGGATCTGGGCGCACCTGCAGCGGCTGAAGCTGCACCGGAACCGGAACCAGAACCAGAACCAGAACCAGAACCAGAACCAGAACCAGAACCAGAACCAGAACCAG
>CAYGNO010000049.1:6298-10163 GCA_964351305.1 uncultured Sulfuricella sp. | reverse complement strand
CAGAACCAGAACCAGAACCAGAACCAGAACCAGAACCAGAACCAGAACCAGAACCGGCTGCGGCAACCGTGGAGTCGGATGAGGTCGCGATGGAATTCGATCTTGGCGCGCTGGCTCAGGCGGCACCTGCCGTACCCGCCGAGGAATTGATCAGCGCCGAGAGCTGGAAAGATGAAGTGATGGGGCTCGATGTCGGCGGATTGACACCGGCACCCGGCGCCGAGCCTGAGGATGAGATGGCAGAAGTCGGGGACAATCTGGATGTGCCCGATTTCTCCGTTGGCGAAGAGGCGGCATCTGCGGGTGAAGAGATGGAATCCATCGAGCTGGCCGCGCTTCCCGTTGAGGAGGCCCCGCTGGATTTCGATTTCAACCTGGATCAGGAAGAAACTCCTGCTGCGCCCGCCGAATCAAAATCAAAAGGAGTGGCTGCTCCGGATATCGACCTTTCCGGTATCAGCCTGGATATGGGCGAGCCTGGTTCGGCAAAGGCGGCGCCCACCGATTTGCCGGATAATTTCGGCAGTCAGGAAGTTTCGACCAAGCTGGATCTGGCGAGAGCCTACATCGACATGGGCGATGCGGAAGGTGCGCGGGATATCCTGCAGGAAGTGCTGAAAGAAGGCGCAACCGAGCAACAGGAAGAAGCACGGAAACTGCTCGCCGAACTGGGGTGATGTGTCTGTTTGGTCATAAAGCCCTCTCCTCAATCCTCTCCCGCACCCGCAAGGAGAGTCCCTGCCGTGTTCCCGCTGCTTCTCAGCGACCACGGCGAGACAGGCGGGAGGGGAGGCAAACGTAAAAGGCGCATGTTATGAATTGCCTGCATCCGGCCAGCCTGATCCTGATCTGGCTGGCCTTTGCTTTTTGCGTTCCCTGGCTGCGACCCGCCGAACTGTCAGCGATCATTTTTCTGTTTTCCCTGCCGCTGCTGCTGCGCCACTCCGCCCAGTATCTCAAATTATTGCGTCGCAGCCGCTGGCTGTTGATTTCCCTGATTCTGGTGTATGCCTTCGTTACGCCCGGCGTAGCGGCGATTGCCGTCCTGGGTGCCTACAGCCCCAGCCGGGAGGGCTTGCTGTCGGGTGGCCTCCAGGCGTTGCGCCTGCTCGCTTTGCTGGCTACGCTGGCGCTATTGCTGGCGACGACTTCACGCGACCGGATATTGGCGGGCCTGTATTTTCTGTTACGGCCTTTCATCCTGATCGGGGTGGATGCCGACCGGGTTGCGGCGCGCATCTGGCTGACCCTGCATTATGCAGAGAAGACCGGGCACACCGGGTCGCGCCATTCCGGCGAATGGCGCGAACGATTGCGAGCGGCATTGCATGGCTCAGGGCATGAAATGGATAATATCAAACTGGAAATCGGGCGTTTATCCCGACCGGATTACGCGGTATTATTCTGCGCGGTCCTGGCGTTCTGGCTGCTGCTGGCGCGGGGCGCGACTTGAGAATCGCGCTCGGCGTGGAATATGACGGCAGCCGATTCTGCGGCTGGCAAAGCCAGCTTTCTGGCTGCGGTGTGCAGGATATCCTTGAGCGTGCTCTTTCCAGCATCGCCGGGGAATTTATCCGGGTGGTGACGGCGGGGCGCACCGATACCGGCGTGCATGCGCTGCATCAGGTCGTTCATTTCGATACCGACGCAGCCAGGCCGGACAGTGCCTGGGTTCGCGGCGTCAATGCCCTGCTGCCGGACAGTGTCGGCGTGCTGTGGGCGCGACCGGTGAGCGATGAGTTCCATGCCCGTTTCAGCGCGGTATCCAGGAGTTACCGCTACCTGCTGCTCAACCACCCGGTGCGCCCCGCCCTGCTTTCCGGCAAGGTGGGCTGGTTTCACCAGCCGCTGGATGTGGCAGCGATGCGGCAGGGGGCTGAGTTACTTCTGGGCGAGCATGATTTCTCCGCTTTCCGCGCCGCCCAGTGCCAAGCCAGGTCGCCGATCAAACATCTGCAGAAAATCGGGATAGAAACGAGCGGCAACTATATCCTGTTCGACTTCACCGCCAATGCCTTTCTTCACCACATGGTGCGCAATCTGGTCGGCAGCCTGGTCTATGTCGGCAAGGGTAAGCACCCGCCGGCCTGGATGCAGGAGCTGTTGGAAAACCGGAACCGGACCCACTCCGCGCCCACCTTCGCGCCGGATGGTTTGTACCTGGCGGGCATCGGCTACGATCCGAAATGGGCTATTCCCAATCTTTCAAGAATGCCGAATTTTGCGTTTGGCTAAGCTGCAGATCAAAACAAGCGCCTTCCGCTATTGCCCCTTCCCCCTTGCAGGGGGAAGGTTGGGATGGGGGTTAAGATGCCGATTCTCTGGCGAGATATCCAACCCCCACCCTAGCCCTCCCCATAAGAAGGGGAGGGAATGTGGATGCATTAGGTAAGCGCTTAAAATCGCAAGTTTTACGCTAGTGGATTATCCGAATTAATGTAATATTGTTTCCAACAAGACGACGATACACTCGGTAGTTCAATAGCTTTTTACAGGTTGAAATCAAAGCATGACCCGAATCAAGATATGCGGCATCACCCGCAGCGAGGATGCGCTGGTCTGCGCCCAGGCTGGCGCCGATGCCATCGGACTGGTGTTCTATCCGCCCAGCCCGCGCCACGTTGTGGCGGCGCAGGCAGCGGCGATCGCCCGCGCCCTGCCGCCTTTCGTTACCACTGTCGGCCTGTTCGTCAACCCAGCGGCGGAGCAGGTGGAAGCGGTGCTTAACGAGGTGCATCTCGATGTGCTGCAATTCCACGGTGAAGAACCGCCGGAATTCTGCGCCGGCTTCGGTGTCCCCTATCTGAAGGCAATTCGCGTCAAAGCGGGGGTGGATTTGGTACAATGCGCAATTCGTTATCAGCAAGCCCAGGGCCTGCTGCTGGATGCCTATGTTGATGGCACGCCGGGCGGCACCGGGCAGTCCTTCGACTGGGAGCTGATCCCGGCTGGATTGCCGCTACCGGTGATTTTATCCGGGGGACTCTCGCCTGCCAACATCGCGGATGCGATTCGCCGGGTGAGGCCGTGGGCGGTGGATGTGTCGAGCGGGGTAGAGGCGGCCAAGGGAATCAAGGAGGCGGCGAAGATCGCCGCGTTCATCGAAGGAGTACGTAGTGCAGATGTATGATTTGCCGGATCAGACCGGCCATTTCGGGCCTTACGGCGGGATTTTCATGGCGGAAACGCTGATGACGGCTGTTGATGAGTTGCGCCAGCAATACTTGCGTTATCGCGACGACCCGGAGTTCAAGGCCGAATTCGCCTACGAACTCAAGCACTATGTCGGTCGCCCCAGCGCGATCTACCATGCCAAAAACTGGACGGAACGTCTCGGCGGCGCGCAAGTCTACCTCAAGCGCGAGGATCTCAACCACACCGGCGCGCACAAGATCAACAACGCCATCGGCCAGGCCCTGCTCGCCCGCCGCATGGGAAAGAAGCGCGTCATCGCGGAGACCGGCGCGGGGATGCACGGCGTCGCGACCGCCACCGTGGCGGCGCGCTACGGTCTGGAATGCGTGGTCTACATGGGCAGCGAGGACATCAAGCGCCAGGCGCCCAACGTCTACCGCATGAAGCTGCTGGGCGCCACCGTGGTGCCGGTGGAGTCGGGCTCGAAAACCCTCAAGGATGCTTGCAACGAGGCGATCCGCGACTGGGTCACCAACGTCGAAAGCACCTTCTACGTGTTCGGCACCGCTGCCGGACCGCATCCCTACCCGATGATGGTGCGCGACTTCCAGTCGGTCATCGGCGAGGAAGCCAAAAAACAGATGCCGGAAATGACCGGGCGCCAGCCGGATGCGGTGATTGCCTGCGTCGGCGGCGGCTCCAACGCCATCGGCCTGTTCTACCCTTACAT
>CAYGNO010000049.1:0-6288 GCA_964351305.1 uncultured Sulfuricella sp. | reverse complement strand
CCACCGAGATCTACACAAGGAGTATCGTCGGCAGCGTCAAGCTGATCGGCGTCGAAGCGGCCGGCCTCGGCCTCGAAACCGGCAAGCACGCCGCACCGCTGAACGCCGGTACGCCCGGCGTGCTTCACGGCAACCGGGTCTATTTGATGCAGGACGCCAACGGCCAGATTACCGAAACCCATTCCATCTCCGCCGGCCTGGATTATCCCGGTGTTGGCCCCGAGCATTGCTGGCTCAAGGACACTGGTCGTGCCGAATACGTCGCGGTGACCGATGCCGAGGCGCTGCAGGCGTTCCACGATCTGTGCCGCTTCGAGGGTATCATCCCGGCGCTGGAATCGAGCCATGCGCTGGCCTACGCAGCCAAGCTCGCCCCCACCCTGCCGCGCGACAAGATTCTGCTGGTCAACTTGTCCGGCCGCGGCGACAAGGACATGAACACGGTGGCGGAGTTGTCGGGAATCAAGTTTTAAGAATGGGAAAATACGAAAAGCTTTTGCTACAAATTTTGCGTGGGAGCAGTGATCGGAATATTGCCTTCGATGATTTGTACAAGTTGCTGGAGAACCTGGGTTTTGAGAAGCGTATACGTGGCAGCCATCATGTGTTCAGCAAGGAGGGAGTTGAAGAACTCATCAATCTGCAACGTGTGGGCGATAAAGCCAAGGCATACCAAGTTAGACAGGTCAGACAAATCATCGTGAAAAATCATATTGCAGGAGAGTGAAGATGAACCGATACGAAATCATTCTTTACTGGAGCGAGGAAGATCAGGTGTTTATCGCGGAAGTACCGGAGTTGCCAGGCTGCATGGCTCATGGCGAAACCCAGAACGATGCGTTTCAGAGCATACAGGAAGCCATGTCATTATGGCTGGATACCGCTCGTGAGTTAGGGCGCGCCATTCCAGAGCCTCGCGGGCGGCTGATGTACGCATAACGATATGGCCATTCCTGACTTCCAAAGCATTTTCTTGCCGCTGCTGAAAGCTTGTGCTGATGGCAAGGAGCATACCAAGCAGGAATTGCTACCTCTGCTGGCAAAGCTGTTCGGACTGACTGGCTCCGAGCTTGAAATCAAACTAGCCAGCGGCAAGCAAGGCATGTTTGATAACCGTGTTGGTTGGGCAAAAAGCTATCTCAAGCAGGCAGGGTTACTCGAGAATCCGAGGCGAGGAGTTTTCAAAATTACGGCACGCGGCATGCAGGTTTTGAGTGAGAATCCTCAGCCACTGAATGTTAAATATTTGAAGCGGTTTCCAGAATTTGTGGTTTTCAACATGGGAAAACCGAAAGATGAGCGCAAACTTGTTGAATCGGCATCGGCGAATTCAGAGACCCCTGACGAGCTTATTGCCGGTGGCTACAAACAATTGCGTGAGGTACTCGCAGTTGAATTGCTGGATCGAATCAAGACTGTTAGTCCCTCACGCTTCGAGGGATTGGTCGTTGAGCTGTTGCTGAAAATGGGCTACGGCGGCACACAGGAAGATGCAGGGCAGGTGGTCGGTAAAAGTGGTGATGGCGGCATTGATGGCATTATCAACGAAGATCGGCTTGGGCTGGATGTCATCTACATTCAGGCCAAGCGTTGGGAAGCCGATGTGGGCCGCCCTGAAATCCAGAAATTTGTTGGCGCACTCGCTGGAAACAAGGCTAACAAAGGGGTTTTCATTACCAGCTCCGGTTTCACAAAAGAAGCCAAAGGCTATGCGTCACAGGTGAATCATAGAGTCATCCTGATCGACGGCCCCATGCTGGCAGAATTAATGATGGACTACGATCTGGGCGTTTCCACCAAGGAGATTTATACGGTGAAGCGGCTGGATAGCGATTATTTTGAAGAAGATTGAACCATGAGCCGCATTGGACTTATCTTTACCGCGCTCAAAGCGCAAAACAAAAAAGCCCTGATTCCCTTCATTACCGCCGGTGATCCCGGGCCGGACAGGACGGTGCCGCTGATGCACCGGCTGGTGGAGGCGGGGGCGAATATCATCGAGTTGGGGGTGCCGTTTTCCGACCCGATGGCGGATGGTCCGACCATCCAGCGCGCGTCCGAGCGGGCGCTCCAGCATGGCGTCAGCCTTCGCGACGTGCTCGGCATGGTGGTCGAGTTTCGCAAGCAGGACACCGTTACTCCCGTGGTGCTGATGGGTTATGCCAATCCGATCGAGGCGATGGGCTATGAGCCGTTCGCAGCCGCTGCGGCAGCAGCCGGCGTGGACGGTGTTTTGACCGTGGACTATCCTCCGGAGGAGAGCGCTGCGTTCGTGGCGCACCTTGGCCGCCATGGCATCGATCCGATCTACCTGCTGTCGCCGACCACGCCGGAAGCGCGCATGGCGCAGGTCGGCAAGCTGGCGCACGGCTTCATTTATTACGTTTCACTCAAGGGAGTGACGGGTTCGGCTACTCTCGACATCGTCGAAGTGGCGAGGAAAATTCCGCAGATACGGGCGGCAGTCAGCCTGCCTGTGGGTATCGGTTTCGGTATTCGGGATGGTCAGGCTGCAAGAACCATGTCGCAAATAGCCGATGCGGTTGTGATTGGCAGCCGCATCGTGGAGGAAATCGAGAATTCGACGGCTGACTCGTTGCTGGATAATGTTTACAACCTGGTGAAGGGCTTTCGGGATGCCATGGATGGAAAGGAATAGATCATGAGCTGGTTCCAGAAACTGTTACCCCCCAAAATCAAGCGCAAGGTAGAGGGCGCGAAGAAAAGCATGCCCGAGGGCCTGTGGAGCAAATGCCCTTCCTGCGAGGCTGTGCTGTACCGCGCCGACCTCGAAAAAAACATGGAAGTGTGTCCAAAGTGCAGTTATCACAACCGCCTGTCGGCACGGACGCGGCTCGATCTGCTGCTCGATCCGGAAGGCCGTTACGAAATCGGCGCGGAACTGCATCCGGTGGATTTTCTCAAATTCAAGGACAGCAAGCGTTATACCGACCGTCTGACCGAAGCGCAGCGCGATACCAGCGAATCCGATGCGCTGGTGGTGATGCAGGGCAGTATTAAAACCTTGCCCTTGGTGGTGGCTGCGTTCGAGTTCAAGTTCATGGGCGGCTCGATGGGGTCGGTGGTGGGAGAACGCTTCGTGCGCGGCGTTCAGGTCTGCATAGAGCAGAATCTGCCTTTTGTTTGCTTCTCCGCCAGCGGCGGCGCGCGCATGCAGGAAGGCCTGACCTCGCTGATGCAGATGGCCAAGACCAGCGCTGCGCTGACCCAGCTCGCCAAAGCCAGGCTGCCGTTCATCTCGGTGCTGACCGATCCGACCATGGGCGGCGTTTCCGCCAGCTTTGCCATGCTCGGCGACACCATCATTGCCGAACCCAATGCGCTGATCGGTTTCGCCGGTCCCCGCGTGATCGAGCAGACGGTGCGCGAAACCTTGCCGGAGGGCTTCCAGCGTTCCGAATTCCTGCTCGAGCATGGCGCCATCGACATGATCGTGGACCGGCGCGAACTGCGCGACCGGATGGCCAATCTGATCACCATGATGATGCGCTTACCGGTAGTGCAGTCCTGAGTAAAAAAGCCCTGAGTCCTGAGTGAAATATCGCAACCCAAGCTGTTCTTCCATGAGCTCAGGACTCAGGGCTCAGGACTCAGCACTGAATAACCTGGCCGAGTGGTTGGGCTATTTGGAACAGCTGCATCCCAAAACCATCGATCTAAGCCTCGATCGGGTGGCCGAGGTAAAGCAGCGTCTCAAGCTGCATCCCTCATTCCCTATCATCACCGTCGCAGGTACCAATGGCAAAGGCTCGACCTGCGCCATGCTGGAGTCGGTCTTGCGGGCCGCAGGCTACCGCGTCGGCCTGTACACTTCGCCGCATCTGCTGCGCTATAACGAGCGGGTGCGGATCAATGGCGAAGAAGCGAGCGATGTCGCCTTATGTGAAGCATTCGCCGCAGTCGAGCAGGCACGCGGAGAGGTGTCGCTGACCTATTTCGAGTTCGGCACCCTGGCTGCGGTATGGCTGTTTGCCCGCGCCGGGCTGGATGCGGCGATTCTTGAGGTGGGGCTGGGGGGCAGGCTGGATGCGGTCAATGCTTTCGACACCGACTGCGCGGTGCTGACCAGCGTGGACTTTGACCACATGGAATATCTCGGCGACAGCCGCCTGGCGATCGGTTATGAAAAGGCTGGAATTTTTCGTGCCGGCAAGCCGGCGGTTTGCGGCGAGTTTGACGTGCCGTACAGCGTACTGGCCCATGCCGGGAAAATCGGCGCAAACCTGCGCCGGATTGGTCCCGATTTTGGCTATGACAGCCTGGAGCCGAACCAGTGGCGTTTTACGAGCAGGGACGGGCTGCGCCTGTCGCTGCCTTATCCTGCCTTGCGCGGCGCCTATCAACTGGGCAATGCTTCGGCCTGCCTGGCTGCGCTGGAACAGCTCGGGGCGCGGCTGCCGGTGGCCCACGACGACATCCGCCGCGGCTTGCTGGAGGCGGCAGTACCTGGCCGTTTTCAGGTACTGCCAGGACGACCGCAGCGGATTTTCGATGTGGCGCACAATCCCCATGCGGCGAAGGCACTGGCCGAAAACCTTCGTGCCATGCCGCCGACGGGGAGGACCTTTGTCGTTTTCGCCATGTTGCGCGACAAGGATATCGCCGGGGTCGTGCGGGCGATGAAGGGGCAGGTGGACCTGTGGCTGGTCGCCGGAATTGGCCAGCCGCGCGGCGCGAGCGCCGAGGAGCTGCTGCGGGTCATGGAACAGGAGGGCTTGGCGAAGCTTGCCGAGGCGTTTCCGTCGGTGGCGGAAGCTTATCGCCATGCCTGTGCCAAGGCGACCGAAGATGATAAAATTCTGGTCTTTGGTTCTTTTTACACCGTCGCGGAAGCGATGCAGTCATAACAAGCGCCTTTCGCTTTCGTCCCTTCCCCTTCAAGGGGAAGGTTAGGATGGGGATGGGCATGTCTGCTCCCGCTCGCGGGAGAGGGTTGGGGAGAGGGAAGCCCCGTTAACCAAGGAATGATGGATTTATGGCGAATCAACATGCGATGAGCGACGAGGAAGCCCAACTCAGGCGGCGGGCAAGACGGCGCCTGATCGGGGCGGTTACCCTGGTTACGGTGATGGTGGTCGCCTTGCCCATGATCCTGGACGGCGAGTCCAGACAGTCCGGCCAGGATATCGCCATCAACATTCCTTCACCGGGTTCGAGCGGGGACTTTGTTTCCAGGGTCGTGCCCGCCCCCGTGCAACCGAAGCCAGCCCCTGCTTCGCCTGATCCTCAAGCCGAGAAGGCCGTGCAGGCACCGATCCCGGCTGAAACGCAAACTCCGCAAGTTGCGCCCCCTGTCCCGCCCGCCAAGGCCGAAGAACCAGCCAAAGCGCCTGCGGCAACAGCTGCCGCCGAGTCGGCCCCGGCGGTCAAGGAACCCGCTCCCCAGCCGAAACACAAGGATGAGAAAACCGCAGCGGCTACCCCCAGGCAGGAAGGCGTGCCATTCGTGATCCAGCTTGGCGCGTTCGCCAACCTGGCCAATGCCAAAGAGCGCCAGTCCAGGCTGACGGCGCTGAAGGTCAAGTTTTATACGGAAACGGTGAAAACGCCGAGCGGCGACAAACTGCGCGTACGCGCCGGCCCTTACGCCACCCGCCAGGAAGCCGAGCGGGTGCAGGCGAAACTGAAGGCGGCGGGTATCCAGGATGGCGTGGTTGCGGAAAAAAGGTGATGGGTGATGAGTAATGGGTTATGGGAAAAGGCAAAAACGGTGCGGAGGGGGGTCGCCCTTCCCCGTCACCCATAACCCATCACCCATCCCGGACTTATAAAAATGATGCTTTTTGATTACACGGTGCTGGCCGTTGTCGGTATCTCTATCCTCCTCGGCTTGTTGCGCGGGTTGGTGCGCGAAGCGCTTAACCTGCTGGCGTGGGTGGCTGCATTCTGGGTGGCCAACGCCTATACGGTGGAAATTGCGCCCATGTTGCCGGAGGCGATTCCGACCGAGTCGGTGCGCTATGTTGCCGCTTTTGTCCTGCTGTTTCTCGGCGCGCTGTTGATGATGAGCCTGGTGACGATTGCCGTGGCGGAACTGGTAAAAACCCTGAAACTGGGTACCTATGACAAAGGTCTCGGCGCGCTGTTCGGTTTTCTGCGGGGAGGGCTGATCGTCCTTACGCTGGTGCTGTTGGCGGGGATGACCAGCCTGCCGCACCAGAGGTTTTGGCGCAATGCCATGTTAAGTGCGCCGCTGGAGGCGTTCGCGGCGGATGTGAAGCCGTGGCTGCCTGAAGGTTTGTCTAAACGAATCAGTTACGAGTGATT
>CAYGNO010000048.1:0-13286 GCA_964351305.1 uncultured Sulfuricella sp. | reverse complement strand
TAGGCGCGGGTCGGGCAGCCTTTCAGGCAGACCGGGTCGTCGCAGTGGTTGCAGGCCATCGAAATGTTGAGGCGCTGGTAATTAGGGTAAGTGCCGCCTTCGACGAAGCCCACCGAGCGGAAAGCGATATGCGCCGGGTTGTCGTTCTTCTCGCTGCAGGCGGCCTCGCAGGCATGGCAGGCGATGCAGTTGTCGGCATTGAAATAGAAGCCGTGCTGTTTGTAGCGGTTGGGATTGCAGCCGATTTCGCCATCTCCGTTGATGTTCAGGCTTTTTCCGTACAGCGCGTCGCCTTGTTGCGCTTTATCGATGGATAGCCCGTAGCGGTTATGGGTCTGGGAATCTTTGCCGGCCAGCAGGGCGTAGTCGGGTTCGCTGTCGCGTACTTTAAACATGTTGGTCACTTCCCAGGTTGAGCTTAAATGGTCGGCAAGTCAGCGGTTTAATCCCTTCCCCCTTGAGGGGGAAGGCTAGGATGGGGGTGAAAATTTTGCACAGAGACAGACTGTGCCAATGCGGAAACCCTACCCCCATCCCAACCTTCCCCCTGCTAGGGGGAAGGAGCGGACACGCCGACATTAACTTCGGCCGTTGCACATGTAGATTTCTTGGCATCAAAATTTGCGCATTTCCATGCTCAATTTTGCCGCCGCCATCTGGTCGGCGATGCGTTCGATGCGCACGGCAGACTGCTTGTAGGCGGGCTGGCGCGAGTGCGGGTCGAGCAATCCCAAAGTCAGGCGGTTGGCGCAATCGTGGAAATGAAAGGGCAGAAAAACCATATTCTTCGGCACGCGCTGGGTCGGCATCGCCATCGCCACCGCATCCGAGCGCCGCGACACCAGCCGCACATATTCGCCCCGCTCTATGCCCAGTTCTGCCGCCAGGTCCGGGTTGATTTCGATGAACGGGATGGGACTGTATTTGTTGTTGTTGCCGATTTTTCCGGTCTTGGTGCGGCCGTGCCAATGCTCGATCAGGCGTCCGGTGTTCAGCCAGACGGGAAATTTTTCATCCGGCACTTCGTTGTTGTCGATGAAGGGCAGGGGAATCAGCTTGGCTTTGCCGTCGGCATAGCTGAAGGTGCCATCCGTCGTATACAGGCGCTTGCCGCCTTTGGGCGGGGTCTCGCCATTTTTTACCTGCTCCTGCGTATAGGGCCACTGGATGCCCCGCTGTTTTTCCAGCAACTCGTGGTTCATGCCGGAAATGTCGGCCAGCCGGCCGACGGACAGTTTTCCCATTTCGAGGAAGATGTCGGCGGCCTTTTCCGGGAAATTGACCTTGCCGCTCTGATTAAAGCGTTCCGCTATCCGGTTGAAGATCCATAAATCGGGCTTGGCCTCGCCCGGTGGCGGAGTTAGCGGCTTGACCACGCTGATCCGGCGCTCGGTGTTGGTCATCACGCCGTCTTTTTCTGCCCAGGTACCTGCGGGCAGATACACGTGGGCGTACTGGGCGCTTTCGGTGTCCTGATAGCAGTCCTGCACCGCGCAGAACTCCAGGCTTTCCATCGCCTTGCGCACCCGTGCGCTGTTGGGCAGGGACGACAAGGGATTGGTCGCGATCAGCCACAGCCCCTTGATCTGACCGCTTTCAATTGCGTGGTAAATGTCGGTTTGAAACATGCCGCGTTTTTTGGGGAAGAACTCCGGGTCGATGCCCCAGAAATCGGCGACTTCCGCCCGGTGCTCGGGATTTTCCAGCGCGCGGTAATTGGGCAGCCCGGAACAGGACGACCATTCGCGGGTGCCCATCGCGTTGCACTGCCCGGTGATGGAAAGGCTGGTGCCGCCCGGCTTGCCGATGTTGCCGGTGATGAGCGCGAGATTGTTGATGCCGACCACGCCGTCGGAGCCGTGGGTGGACTGGTTGATGCCCATCGTCCAGATCGCCATGGCCGCGCCGGCCTTGGCATAGAGGCGGGCGACGACGCGGATGGTGTCTTCGTCGATGCCGCAGATTTTGGAGGCGGTCACCGGGTCGTATTTGGCGACTTCGGCGCGCAGTATATCTATCCCGTTGGTGTTGGTCTCGATGTAGCTACTGTCTTCCAGCTTTTCGGCGAAGATGACGTGCATCATGGCGTTCATCAGCACCACATCGGTGCCCGGCGTGATGGCGAGGTGGATGTGGGCGTTCTGCGCCAGCATGGTCACGCGCGGATCGACCACGATCAGCGGAAAGCCGCGTTTTTCCTGAGCTTCTTTCATGCGCCAGTAGATGATGGGGTGCTGCTCCGGCAGGTTGGAACCCCAGGCAAACAGGCAGTCGGTATGCTCGAAATCCTCATAGCATCCCGGCGGGCCGTCCGAGCCGAAGGAACGCTTGTAGCCCGAGACCGCGGACGCCATGCACAGGGTGGTATTGCCGTCGTAGTTATTGGTTCCGATCAGCCCGCGGGTGAGCTTGCCCAGGGTGTAGAACTCCTCGGTCAGCATCTGCCCGGTGGAGATGATGGCGACAGAGTCACGCCCATATTCGGCCTGGATCCGCACGATTTCGTCATGCACCTTGTCGAGCGCGCTATCCCAGGTCGCGGGCTGCCAGTCCTGATGCCACTGCTCGCGCATCAGCGGCTGGGTGCCGCGCCCGGCTGAAGTGAACAGCTCGTGCTCGAAAATGCCTTTCAGACATAACTTGCCGCGATTGACGTCCGCATCCGCCACCCCGCGCGAAGAAACTGGCTTGCCCTCCGCGTTCAGGCCGACTTCGATGGAGCAACCGGTGGAGCAGTAACCGCAGGCGGCGTATTTCCATTCGACCACGCCCTTGTCGGCGATCTTGATCGGGTTCTTTTGCTGGCGTCCGAACAGCATGGTTTTCCTCCGTAACCCTAACGGCCGGTGTCGGGTTCAAGGGAAAGGTAGATCAGGCCATCCCGCACCTCTACCGGAAATCGTGCCGCGCACCCTTCATCCGGCGCCACGGCCAGGCCGGTATCGAGATGGATTTTCCAGTCGTGCATGGGGCAGGCGACCTTCTTGCCATGCACGATGCCCTGGGACAGCGGTCCGCCCTTGTGCGGGCACTTGTCGCGCAGGGCGAAGATTTCGTCACCCTGGGTGCGGAAGACGGCGATATCCCCTTTCGGGGACTTCACCAGTCGCGCGCCGAGAAGCGGAATGTCTTCGATACGGCCGACTTCGACCCAGTTTTGCGGATTGTTGGTTGTTTGCATGTTGTTTGTCCTTATTTCAGATCAGCTCAGGATAGCCATCGGCTTGTATTCGTGGGCATCCACACCCTCGCCGCGCGCTTTCCAGGGATCGTCCTGGGAATATTTCTGCGATTCGTAAAAGCGTTCGGCATAGACCTTGCGCTGCTCGGCGTCATCCACCACGCGTTCCTTGACATAGGCCAGACCGCGCCGTTCCACCCAGGGCGCGGTGCGCTCCAGGTAATGCGCGTCCTCGCGGTAGACCTGCATGAAGGCGGCGCAGTATTCCAGCACCTCTTCCCCGGTCCTTACATGGCACAGGAAATCGGTGGCGCGCACCTTGATCCCGCCGTTGCCGCCGACATGCAGCTCCCAGCCCGAATCCACCGCGACCACGCCGAAGTCTTTGATGGTGGCTTCGGCGCAGTTGCGCGGGCAGCCCGAGACGGCCAGCTTGAACTTGTGCGGCGTCCACGAACCCCAGGTGAGTTCTTCCAGCTTGATCCCCATCTTGGTCGAATCCTGGGTGCCGAAGCGGCACCACTGGCTGCCGACGCAGGTTTTTACGGTGCGCATGGCCTTGCCGTAGGCGTGCCCGGAGACAAACCCGGCGTCGGAAAGATCTTTCCAGATGCCCGGCAATTGTTCTTTCCTGATCCCCAGAAGATCGAGGCGCTGGCCGCCGGTAAACTTCACAGTGGGCACTTCCCAACGCTCGGCAATCTGGGCGATCGCCATCAGCTGTTTAGGCGAAGTGTCGCCGCCGAAAATGCGCGGTATCACGGAGTAGGTGCCATCCTTCTGGATGTTGGCATGCACGCGCTCATTGATGTAGCGCGACTGGTTGTCGTCCACGTATTCGGACGGCCATGCGCACAACAAATAGTAGTTCAGCGCCGTGCGGCACTTGTTGCAGCCATCCGGCGTTTTCCATTCCATGAACTGCATCAGCGCGGGTATGCTCTTGATCCCCTCGCGGGCGATGGTCTCGCGCACCTCGTCATGGGAGTGCACGGTACAGGCGCATAGCGGTTTTTTGGATGGCGCGGTGGAATAATCGCCGCCGACGGTCACTGCCAGCAGCGACTCGACCAGGCCGGTACAGGAGCCGCAGGAGCTGGACGCCTTGGTGTGGGCGCGCACCTCGTCCAGGGTAAAGAGCTTCTTGTCCCGGATGGCCTTGACGATGTCGCCTTTGCAGACGCCGTTGCAGCCGCAAATCTCGGCGCTGTCGGGCATGGCTGCGACGCGGGCATGAGGATCGCCGTGGCCGGAATCGCCCAGATGGTGCTGGCCGAACAGGAGCGAAGAGCGAATATCCGCAATATCGGTTCCCTCGCGCAGCAGGTCGAAATACCAGCTGCCCTCCATGGTGTCGCCATACAGCACCGCGCCCACCACCTTGTTGTCCTTGAGCACGATTTTCTTGTAATTACCGCCCGCCGGGTCGGAAAGCACGATGGATTCGGTTCCTTCTGCGCCCACGTAATCTCCGGCGGAAAACAGATCGATGCCGGTGACCTTGAGCTTGGTCGAGGTGAGCGAGCCGGAGTAACGGCCTATGCCAAATTCGGCCAGATGATTGGCGGCCACCTTGGCCTGCTCGAACAGGGGCGCCACCAGCCCATAAGCCACGCCGCGGTGGCTGACGCACTCGCCGACGGCGTAGATGCGCGGGTCGAAGGTTTGCAGGGTGTCGTTCACCACTATGCCGCGATTGCAGTAGAGCCCGGCGCTTTCGGCCAGTTCAGTGTTGGGGCGTATGCCCACCGCCATCACCACCAGATCGGCTGGAATGCTCTCGCCATCTTTGAAATTCACCGCGCAGACACGGCCTGATTCGCCAGGAACCAGCGCCCCGGTCTGCTTCTCCAGCAGGAATTTCAGGCCCTTGGTTTCAAGGTTTTTTTGCAGCAGGCGGGCCGCCGGTTCGTCGAGCTGGCGTTCCATCAGCCAGGGCGCGAGATGCACCACGGCCACGTCCATGCCGCGCAACTTCAGGCCGTTGGCTGCTTCCAGGCCGAGCAGGCCGCCGCCGATCACCACCGCATGGCGGTAGCGGCTGGAAGCATCGATCATCGCATCCACATCGCTGATATCGCGGAAGGAAACGACACCCGGCAGTTCCGCGCCCGGAACGGGCAGGATGAAGGGAGTGGAGCCGGTGGACAGCAGCAGGCGGTCATATTCCGCGCTGGTGCCGTCTTCGGCAAACACGACGCGCTTCTTGCGGTCGATTTTCGTGATCTTCTTGTTCAGGTGCAGACGAATCTGGTTCTCTTCGTACCAGTCCATCCCGTTGATAACGATGTCCTGCACCGTCTGTTCCCCGGCCAGCACCGGGGAAAGCAGGATGCGGTTGTAATTGGGGTGAGGCTCGGCGCCGAATACCGTGATGTCGTATTTGCCGGGCGCGATTTTCAGCAGCTCCTCCAGCGTGCGCACTCCGGCCATGCCGTTACCCACGAGTACAAGTTTCTGTTTTTGCATTTAAAGGCTCCTGGTTCGTTCATCGGCGGTGTGTGCCGCTTTTCGGTTTAACATCGCCAACTTTATGCCGCAGGGCGCAGTTGTCGTCGATACAGGAAATCCAGCACCGCGCCACGGTATTCGTGGTATTTCGGATTGTTCGCCAGTGCCAGACGTTCGCGCGGGCGGGCCAGGCCGACTGTCAGAATCTCGCCGATGGTGGCAGCCGGGCCGTTGGTCATCATTACGATGCGGTCGGACAGCAAGACGGCTTCGTCCACGTCATGGGTCACCATGATTACCGTGCTTTGGGTTTCCGCCGCGATCTTCATCAGTTCGTCCTGGAGGTGGGCGCGGGTCAAGGCATCCAGTGCGCCGAATGGCTCGTCCATCAGCAGTACTTTGGGCTGCATGGAAAGGGCGCGGGCGATGCCGACCCGCTGCTTCATGCCGCCGGAAATCTCATGCGGATACTTGTGCTCGGCATGGGTCAGGCCGACCAGCGCGAGCGCCGCCTGGGTGCGCTTCTTCATGGTTGCGCTGCTTTCTGCCCGGGCAAAGACACGCTCGACCGCCAGATGAACATTCTCGAAGCAGGACAGCCACGGCAGCAGGGAATGATTCTGGAACACCACCCCACGTTCCGGGCCGGGCCCGGCGATTTCCCGCCCGGCGCACAGCATCGCGCCGTCGCTGGGTGTTGTCAGCCCGGCCACCAGGTTGAGCAGGGTGGATTTGCCGCAGCCCGAGTGACCGATCAGGGTGATGAACTCGCCCTGTGCGATGTTGAGGTTGATGTCGCGCAAGGCGACGAAGGGGCCTTTCTTGGTGTCGAAAGTCATTTGCACGTTTTCGATCTGAACATATTTTTCCATGAACTTTTACTCCTTAAATCCTGACCGCAGAGACGCAGAGGCGCTGAGTAAACCTAGAGTTCGCGAATTTCTCCGCGTCTCTGCGCCTCTGCGGTGAATGGTCTATTCGTAGCTAAACCGTTTTGCCAGCAGCACCAGCATCTGTTCGAGCAGCAACCCGACGATGCCGACGATGAAGATGGCGATGATGATGTGCTCGACGTTGAGGTTGTTCCATTCGTCCCATACCCAGAAGCCGATCCCGACGCCGCCGGTGAGCATTTCCGCCGCCACGATCACCAGCCAGGCCACGCCGATGGAGAGCCGGATGCCGGTGATCATGTAAGGCAGCACGGCGGGGAAGAGGATTTTGGTGAAAATCTTCCACTCCGACAGGTTGAGCACCTTCGCCACGTTCATGTAATCCTGCGGAATTCGGTTTACGCCGACCGCGGTATTGATGATCATCGGCCAGATGCTGGAGATGAAGATCACCCAGATTGCCGCCGGGTTGGCCGCCTTGAATACCAGCAGCCCAATCGGCAGCCAGGCCAGCGGCGAAACCGGGCGCAGCAGGCTGATGATCGGGGCGGTCATGGCGTTGAGGAACTTGAAGCGCCCGATCATGAAGCCAAGGGGAATGCCGATCAGTGCGGCCATTCCGAAGCCGATGGCGACCCTTTGCAGCGAAGCCAGGATGTTCCAGCCGATGCCCTGGTCGTTGGGGCCTTTCTGGTAAAACGGGTCGCTGAACAATTCCACTGCTGAGGCCCAGGTTTTTACCGGGCCAGGCAGGGTCGGGGTGGTTTGTGCAACCATTGCCCAGATGCCGATGAACAGCAATATGCCGATCAGCGGGGGGAGCAGGGTTTTGAGAATTGTGTTCATGTCGTTACCTTGAAATCGTTGGACTGAGGTATGAAGCGGGTAGGGTGGGCACGTTTTTGTGCCCACGCGGCCAGCGGCGGTTATTTCCGCGTGGGCACAAAAACGTGCCCACCCTGCCAAGCATCAAGCCCTGACCTTGAATCCGGCGGCATAGGCCTTGGGGTTCTTGCCGTCCCACACCGTGCCGTCGATGAGTTTGCTGGTGCGCATGACATCCTTGGGAATCGGTGTTTTGGTCTGTGTCGCAGCCTGTTTGTATAGCTCGATCTGGTTGACTTTCTTGGCCACGGCCAGGTAATCCGGATCCTCCTTGAGCAGGCCCCAGCGCTTGTGCTGGGTGAGGAACCACATGCCGTCTGATAGATAGGGGAAGTTCACCGTGCCTTCCTCATAAAACTTCATGTAGTTGGCGTCCTGCCATTTCTTGCCGTTGCCGTTGTCGTACTGGCCCAGCATGCGATCCTCGATCGAGTCGAAATCGGTGTTGACGTAGGACTTCTCGGCGATGATCTTGGCGACGTCGGAGCGGTTTTTCATGTCGTCGATATACTTCGACGCATCCAGGATGGCCATGATCATGGCGCGGGCGGTGTTGGGATACTTAGCCACCCATTCCGCCGTGGTGCCGAGCACCTTTTCCGGATGATCCTTCCAGATGTCCTGGCTGGTTGCTACCGTAAAACCCACATTGTCGCGGATGGCGCGGGCATTCCAAGGTTCTCCGACGCAAAATCCGTCCATGTTGCCGACGCGCATGTTGGCGATCATCTGCGGTGGTGGCACGGTGATGTTCTTCACGTCGCTAAAGGGGTTGACGCCATAGGCGCCCAGCCAGTAATACAGCCACATGGCGTGGGTGCCGGTGGGGAAGGTCTGGGCGAAGATATACTCGCGCGGTTCCTTCTTGATCAGTGCTGCCAGACTGGTGCCGTCCACCGCGCCCTTGGCCTTGAGCTGGTTGGATAAGGAAATGGCCTGGCCATTGTTGTTGATGCTCATCAGCACGGCCATGTCTTTCTTCTGGCCACCGATGCCCATCTGAACGCCATACATCAGGCCGTACAGGACGTGGGCGGCATCCAGTTCGCCGTTCGCCAGCTTGTCGCGCACGCCGGCCCAGGAGGCTTCCTTGCTGGGGATGATCTTGATGCCATATTTCTTGTCGAAGCCCATCACCGAGGCGATCACCACCGAGGCGCAGTCGGTCAGGGGGATGAAGCCGATCTTGACCTCGGTCTTTTCCGGTGCATCGGAACCGGCCGCCCAAGCGCCGCTACGCACTCCGGGCGGCACCATGGACATCAGGGCGGCTCCGCCGAGCAGGGACAGGCTTTTCCTGGCGAATTCACGCCGCGTCGGGTCTTGAAGCGAAACTTCTTCGCTTGGGGTGCTGTGAGGCACTACGCATTTTTTGCTCATTTCTTTCTCCTTGAGGTTTGTCATGGCGATCCGTTCAGCCTGGACTACTGCAAGAGATGTGCCACAAAGCGTAATTCGTTGTTTACTGTTTGAAGTTAAAAGGTGTTTGTGGAAAATGCGAGTGATGAAGACTGCATGTGGCAGGAATGCGAACGCACCATGGCAGGTGTGCCATAGAGTAGCGCCGCTCCATTTTGGTGCGTGTGATTGTAGGGGGCAACGCTCTTTTGCCCACGCGGAAACAACGCATGACCCCTCACCGCGTGGGCACAAAAACGGTGCCCACCCTACCTTAACTACCTGCAGTTCTTGGCCAGAAAGCGGTCCAGTTGGCTGGCAAAGGCTTTACGGTCGCTCTGGCTGAGCGATGAAGGGCCGCCGGTTTCGACGCCGCTGCTGCGCAGGGTGTCCATGAAGTCGCGCATGTTCAGGCGCTCGCGTATCGTGTCCGGGGTATAAAACTCGCCCCTGGGGTTGAGCGCGTGGCCGCCCTTTTCGATAACCTCGGCGGCCAGCGGGATATCGGCGGTGATCACCAGGTCGCCGGGTTCCAGATGCTGGACGATCTTGCTATCCGCCACATCGAAACCGGCGGGCACCTGGATGGACTTGATATGACGCGATGGCGGGGTGCGCAGGAACTGGTTGGCGACCAGCGTGAGAGAAATTTGCGCCCGCTCGGCGGCGCGAAACAGGATTTCCTTGATGACGCCGGGGCAAGCATCGGCATCGACCCAGATTTGCATGGATTATTCTTTCGATGAGGTGAATCGAATTATTTTGGAAAAAAGCTATTGAACCGCAGAGGACGCAGAGGAATTCAAAATCTTGACGTAAAAACGCACTCACTCTAAGTGGCCGACTCAGCATAGCATTGGCAATGCCTTGTTTTTCCTCGGCGTCCTCCGCGTCCTCTGCGGTGAATCGCCGTTTTTAGGGTTATTCCTCTTCCGGGGATTCCATGCGCTCCAGCACCTGCCGGGCCAGCCCGCGGCAGACGTTGTTCAGCATCGTCGGCAGGTTGGGCGGAACCTGGGATTCCAGCAGCAGCTTGCTGGCGCTCACCGCATACACCGGATCGAGCAGGCGCGACCGGTAATCCTGCATCAGCTCGTCCAGCGTGCGCTCCGCCGCCATCTGCTGCCACGGATTGGTCGGCCATTGGGACGGAATGCCGTACGCCTCGGGGAAGGCGTCGAGGTCGTTGCGCACGGTGCGGACATCCTCGTGAGAATCGCGAAAAGGCAGCAGGGCGAGGCCCGACATTTCGTAGAATTGGCTATCCATCTCCGGGCGATTGCCGCCGCCGTCGATTACTCCAATCCACCCCGGCATGGATTCCAGCTTGCCGATGATTTTTTCCAGTTTGTCCGGCGAACGCCCGTCGATGGGCGTGTAGCGCCGGTCGCCGCGCGCAAGGGGTTCCCGTGATGTATCGGTGAGTACCGCGATAGAGCGCAAGCCGAGCAGCCCGAAGCCGTGGCACAGCATGTGCGTAATACTGGTCTTGCCGGTTCCGCCCTTGTTGCCGATGATGCAAATTAGCCGTTTCACGCGCCCTCCATTCTGCTCAGAGAAAAAATCAGGTCATGCCCCGGAGGTAGCGTAGCGAAATTTCGGAATGTTGTCAGCAGCGGGTTCGCTTATTCGGGGTGACGCTGATTACTTGCGGTTGGACTCGTCGCGCGTACGCTGGGCATCGGTATTGCGCTTGATCCGGCGCCGGTCCAGCCACCAGGCCATAACCGGCAGCAAGAACAGCCCGCCGGGCGCCACGAACAGGACGATATAGGGGCTTATTTTCGCCAGATGGCGCAAGTGCTCCCGGATATGCTGACGATCATCATGGGTCCAGTGATAGCCGTTGCGCTGCTTCATGAGCAGGGGCATCAGATCCCGTATCTGGGTCATCTCTTCCAATAACTGTGTTCGCTCCCGATTCTGGAGTGAGAAGAGCCAGTTGCCCCAGCGTAATGCAGGGGCAAACAAAACGGTTGATACCGTTCCGAATTGGCGGAACAATTTTGCGATTGGCTTGGGCACGGGGGTGAGGTTCTGAAGTTATGGTGTGAGCATACCGCCAGATGGGGTTTTCGCGCAAGCGGGGCGGCAACCGAGGTTTTTAGGATTATTCTATAT
The DNA here is from genome assembly GCA_964351305.1 of uncultured Sulfuricella sp. Taxonomy (GTDB): domain Bacteria; phylum Pseudomonadota; class Gammaproteobacteria; order Burkholderiales; family Sulfuricellaceae; genus Sulfuricella. The sequence continues at coordinate 2,357 of CAYGNO010000048.1, read as the reverse complement.
AAGGTGAATTTGTAGGAGCGCCGCCCCGGCGCGAATGCGGACGCAAATCGCGGCGAGGGCGCCGCTCCTACAGGGGCTTGGTTTCACTATTGAAATAGGGTTGGAATTACACTCCATTCTTTTTCAGCCAGGCCTGCAGGCGCTTCCATCCGTCTTCGGCGGCATCCTTGCGATAGCTGGGCCGATAATCGGCATGGAAGGCATGGGGAGCATCGGGATAGACATGAATCTCGGACTCGCCGCCGGCCTTCTTGATGGCGGCACGCATGGCCTCCACATCGTCCAGCGGGATGCCCTGGTCCTGGCCGCCGTAAAGCCCCAGCACCGGCGCTTTCAGTTGCGTCGCCAGGTCGAGCGGGTGTCTCGGCGTAAGCTCGCTGTCCACCCCGTCAATTCGGCCATACCAGGCCACGGCGGCCTTGAGGCGGGGGTTGTGGGCAGCGTAGAGCCAGGTGATGCGTCCGCCCCAGCAGAAGCCGGTCACCGCCAGGCGTGAAGTATCGCCGCCATGGGCCTTGGCCCATGCCTCGCAGGCATCGAGGTCGCCCATGACCTGAGAGTCGGGCACTTTTGCGACGATATTGTCGAGGATGTCCTGGATGCCGCTGATTTTGCGCGGATCGCCATGGCGCGCAAACAGCTCCGGGGCGATGGCCAGGTAGCCGAGCTTGGCCAGCCGCCGGCAGATATCGGCGATATGTTCGTGGACGCCGAAGATTTCGGAAACCACCAGGATCACAGGAAAATTGGCGCCCTGGTCGGGTTGAGCGCGATAAGCGACCATTTCGCCATCGCTGACGGGAACCTTGATTTCTCCCGCAACGAGGCCGTCGGTGCCGGTCTTGATGACGGTCTGCGCCATGACCGGCTGGGTGGCGAGAGCGAAACCCGCGCCCAGCATGGTAATGACGAAAGCACGGCGGGTGAAGGGGACGTTGGGAACCAGGCTGTCGAATTCGGGGTTGCTGGATCGGGGTGTCGTCTTGCTCATTTTGCGGACTCCAATGTAGAACAGAATAGGGAAGTTTATGTCAGGTTAAAGTGCCAGGGGCAGGCATTCACTCACGGGGTCATTTCTCCAGATATTGCAGCTTCCCCTCGACGCCATTCCATTGGTCTGCCTCGGGCAGAGGATCTTTCTTCGTGGCAATGACCGGCCAGGTTTTTGCCAGTTCGGCATTGATTGCGAGAAACTTCTCCTGTCCCGGCGGCAGGTCCGCCTCAGGAAAGATCGCTTCCGCCGGACACTCCGACACGCACACGTCGCAATCGATGCATTCATCCGGATCGATCACCAGAAAGTTAGGCCCCTCGTGAAAGCAGTCCACCGGACAAACAATCGCACAATCGGTGTACTTGCAGCGGATGCAGTTTTCGGTCACTACGTAAGTCATGTGCAGTACTCCTTATCCACAGAAATGTCTGAAGAACCAAAATTATAAGTGAGATTGAAAAATTAGCCCGCACTGGTTTAGCCCACCAGCTTGTCATAGTCAGCATGGCTGCCGATCCAGAACCACAGAATGCCATCAGCAACGGCCACACCCAGCGCGCGGTAATGGAGGCCAACGCGGACAGACCAAAAACGCCCGGCTTTTTTGAAGTGCAACGATGGATGGTGCGGATCAGCCTTTAGCAAGGCAAAATTCTTGTCCGCAAGGATACGAACTGGCTCGGGAGTTTGCCGTGGCACGCCCAGAAGTCCGGCGAAGCGAAATGCTTCAAAGCTCAGAGCAGCGGCCAGACTGGAATGATGTGAGCGCCGAGTTGGCCAAGGCGTCCAGCTTTCCGGCCTTGACGTCTTCCTCCATTTGGCGATCCCATGCTTCAGAGTCGAACTCGCGGAACCAGCTACGAAATGCTGCTAATTCATCTGGCGAAAGGCTTTTGATCTCATGCTCTATGGTTTGAACTTTGCCCATTGCAGCTCCAAAAAAGTCTTTGACGTCAGAAGTATAGCACCACTTTATGGCAGGGGCTAACTACGCCTTCACCCCTTCCCAAGCCTTCTGCAGCCTCTTCACCGATACCGGATAAGGCGTCTTCAGCTCCTGCGCAAACATCGATACCCGTAGTTCTTCCATCATCCAGCGAAACTTGTCCAGCTCCGGGTCGCTGATCCCTTCCTTGCGGTGCTTCTCCAGCCGCTTCTGGTAATCCTGCCACAGTTCGCGGACGGCCGCCGTCCATTTGGCGTCGCGCTCGACGGCGCCGGAGAGCTTTTCCAGCCGTCGCACGCTGGCCTTGAGGTAACGCGGCAGGTGCTGCAACTGCTCCCACGGCGTGGCGGTGAGAAATCCTTTGTAGACCAGGTTGGCGAGCTGCTCGCGGATGTCGGCGGCGACGTTGCCGGGCGG
>CAYGNO010000047.1:0-13393 GCA_964351305.1 uncultured Sulfuricella sp. | reverse complement strand
TTACCGTAGCCTGCAACGAGGACATGACCGCCTCCGACCTGGTCGGTCGCTACCTGCTCGACGCCGGCGGCACGCGCTGGCTGGACGGCCCGCTGACCACGGCGGCGCGCATCGGCGCGATCTGCTATCTGGACGAAATTGTCGAAGCGCGCCAGGATACCACGGTGGTGATTCACCCCCTGACCGACCACCGCCGCACCCTGCCCCTGGATAAAAAAGGCGAGCTCCTCGAAGCGCACCCCGATTTCCAGATGGTGATTTCCTACAATCCGGGCTACCAGAGCCTGATGAAGGATTTGAAGCAATCGACCAAACAGCGCTTCACCGCATTCGAGTTCGACTACCCCGATGCCAAGCTGGAAACCGGCATCGTGGCCAGGGAAACCGGGACGGACGAAGCGCTGGCGGCCAAACTGGTTAAAATCGGCGCCACCGCGCGCAACCTCAAGGGCCATGGCCTGGACGAAGGCATTTCGACCCGCCTGCTGGTCTATGCAGCCACCCTGATCAAGGGCGGCGTTGAGCCCCGCGATGCCTGCCGCATGTCACTGGTGCGCCCGATCACCGACGACGCGGACATTCGCGATACGCTGGATCACGCCATCGACACCACTTTCGACTAATTCCATTTCTCGATCAAAAAAGCACTAACCGCAAAGGACGCAAAGGTTCGCAAAGGAAAAACAAAACCCTCAGACATGCCAGCCTGATTGCTTTTGCGAGTTTGGCGACAGGTCGCCCATCCCTGCCTACCCCGTTTTCTTTGCGTCCCTTGCGTCCTTTGCGGCGAAAGATTTTTGCTGTTTATTGTTGGATTGAATGCAAATTGGAATGAGGACTGTGAACGTGGCTGAAGCGAACACCGAGTACGAACATCCCCTGATGAAGGACTACCGCGAGCAACTCAATTGCGGTTTTCCCCAGGTCAGGGATGTCTTCGACGACTGCATGGCAGAAGCCCTGTCCATTTTGTCGAAGGATGGCATCGCCGCCTATCTGAAGACGGCAGGCTTTCTGTGCAGGATGGGGCGCGGCGTCGAGCCCGTCCTGGTTTTCCTCGAGGAATGGCCCTCGGTCGCCAAAAGCCTGGGCGAATCATCCCTGCCAGCCGTCATGGAATTCATTCGCAAGATGTACAAGTCTCCCAACGGCAAGGCGATCGTGCCATTCCTGCAGACGCTGGCGGCCACTGCACGACGACTGCATTCGCAGGGGCAGATGCAGGATTACATGGATCTGGCACTGGAGTTCATGAACCGCACCACCGGGTCGATACACGGCATCCACACCACTTTTCCCAGCCCCGGCCTGCCCAAGTTCTTCGCCCAGACGCCCTATCTGCTCAGCCAGATTCCCCTTCAGGGACTGAAAAACTGGGTCGAGTATGGCATTCGCAATTACGCTGACCATCCGGAACGCCAGATCGACTACTTCAGCATGCAATCCGCGGACAGCAAGGCCGTCATGCAGCGCGAGCGCCATGGCACCCTGCTGGTTGACAACGAACGCAAGCTGGATATCTACCTGCGCGGGCTGTGGGAGCACCACGACTATCTGGTGCCTTACTCCCTGGGTTTCGACGAACTGCGCAAACCCATTCCCTACTACGACAAACTGGGCATCCGCCTGCCGGATGTGTATGACGACTTCAACGGCATTGCCGGGATTGACCGCTACCGCGCGACTCTGGCTCATGTCATGGGCCACAAGCGCTGGACCACGGCGATTTTTGCCGACAATTTCAGTCCCTTCCAGCGCATGGCAGTCGAGTTTTTCGAGGACGCTCGCGTCGAGCACCTCGCCATACAGCAATACCCCGGCCTGCGCCGCCTGTTCCAGGCACTTCACCCCAAGCCGCAGGAAGATGCCTGCGACCCGGAAACCGTCTCCTGCCTGCGTCATCGTCTGGCCATGCTGTCACGCGCCTTGCTTGACCCGGAACACGGTTATCGGAACGCCCATCTCAACGACTTTGTCGCCCGCTTCCATGAAGTCATGGCCAAGGGAGAGTCCAGCACCGGGGAAATCGCCGATCTCGCCATCAGCTACGTCGCCAGGACGCGCCGTCAGAGCGACCAGTTCGCCAAGATGCATTTCGCCGATACCGAGGTGGACTACCGCGACGACAACCGCCACATGTGGCGGTTCCACGAGCAGAGCGACGATGAAGAGATGTTCGATGACCACCGCAAGCTCGAATGGGAAGAAGAACCCAGCGGCCTGCCGCCGCGCCATTACCCCGAATGGGACTACCTCAGCCAGACCTTCCGTCCGGACTGGGTGAGCGTGTACGAAGCATTGCACCCGAAAGGGAATGCGGCGGACATCGACCAGTTGCTGGCCAAGAATGCCGCCCTGGCCAAACGCCTGAAACGCCTGCTGGACCTGCTCAAGCCGCAGGAAAAAATGCGTATCCGCTATCAGGAAGAAGGCAGCGAACTGGACCTGGACATCGCCCTGCGCTCCCTGATCGATTTCAAGAGCGGCGCCAGCCCCGACCCGCGCATCAACATGAGCCACAAAACCAGCGGACGCGACATCGCCGTGATGCTGCTGCTCGACTTGTCCGAATCCCTCAACGAAAAAGTTGAGGGAACCGGGCAAACCATTCTCGAACTCAGTCAGGAAGCCGTCTCATTGCTGGCCTGGGCGATCGACAAGCTGGGCGATCCCTTCGCCATCGGCGGTTTCCACTCCAACACCCGGCACGACGTGCGCTACCTGCACATCAAGGGCTACAGCGAACGCTGGAATGATGAAGTCAAGGGCCGCCTGGCGGCAATGGAAGCCAGCTACTCCACCCGCATGGGCGCTGCCATGCGCCACGCCGCCCACTACCTGGAGGCACAGAAGGCGGACAAGAAGCTGATGCTGATCCTCACCGATGGTCAACCCTCCGACGTGGACACCAAGGATGAACGCCTGCTCATCGAAGACGCTCGTCAGGCGGTCAAGGAACTGGATCAGAAGGGGATCTACGCCTACTGCATCAACCTCGACCCCAAGGCAGACGAATACGTCAGCGACATTTTCGGCAAACAGTACACCGTGATCGACAACATCCAGCGCCTTCCCGAACGCCTGCCGGAACTGTTCATGGCGCTGACCAAGTAATCGCCGGGCGTCGAAAGCCAGTCTTTCTCTGTGAGCTCTGTGGCTTGAACTGCGATTTTAAATTTTGCCGCTATGGCATGGATTGCGTTATTAGAACAGACTCAACAGCATCCGCGTGCCCAGCACGTACAGCAGCAGGGCGAAGAACTTCTTCAATTTGGCCACTGGCAGGCGGTGGGCCAGCCGCGCCCCGAGCGGCGCGGTCAGCATGCTGGCCACCACCAGCCCGCCCAGCGCCGGCAGATAAACAAAACCCAGGCTGTATGCCGGCAGCGTTCCCAGTGCCCAGCCGTTGGCGATATACCCTGCCGCCCCCGCCGCCGCGATGGGGAAGCCGATCGCGGCGGAAGTGCCGATGGCCTGATGCAGCTTGACGTTGCACCAGGTCATGAAAGGCACCGACAGGGTGCCGCCGCCGATTCCCACCAGGCTCGACACCGCGCCGATCACGCCGCCGGCGCCGAACATGCCCACCACCCCCGGCAGCTCGCGCGATGGCTTGGGCTTGATGTTCATGATCATCTGGGTGGCGACGTAGAACAGGAACACGACAAAAAACACCTTGAGGAAAAAAGTGGAAAGCTGCGCCGCCACCATGGTTCCGCCCAGCGTGCCGGCGATGATGCCCGGCGTGATGCCGCGCACCACCCGCCAGTTCACCGCACCGTGAGCATGATGGGCGCGCAGGCTGGAAATCGAGGTGAACATGATGCTGGCGAGCGAGGTGCCGAGGGCGAGATGCATGATCTGCCCGACCGGAAAGTGCTGCGCCGCGAAAATGAAAGCCAGCACCGGCACGATGACCAGCCCGCCGCCGACTCCCAACAGGCCGGCGAGGAAGCCGGCGAAGACGCCGGTGGCGAGATAAAGCAGCCAGAATTCCACTATAGAATCCCCAGGATGAACTCCCACTCGCGCGGGTCCACCGGGGTGATCGACAGCCGGTTGCCGATCTGCAGCACGCGCATCCGCGCCAGCTCCGGGTAGCGGCGCAGTTCCTTGATACTCACCAGCCGGGTTTTCTTCGCCAGTTTTACATCCACGTTGAACCAGCGCGGGGTTTCGGCTGTCGCTTTGGGGTCGAAATATTTGTTTTTCGGGTCGAACTGGGTCTGATCCGGGTAGGCCAGCCGGCTCACTTCGGCCAGCCCGACGATGCCCGGCTCGGCGCAGTTGGAGTGGTAGAAAAACACCTGGTCGCCGACTTTCATCTGGTCGCGCATGAAATTGCGCGCCTGGTAATTGCGCACGCCGTACCAGGCCACGCTTTGGCCGGGCAAAGCGGCAAGGTCGTCGATGCTGCAATCGGAGGGTTCGGATTTCATCAGCCAGTAACGCATGTTTAGCCTTTATTTCTTCGCCCAATAGATTTTTCGCTCGGTAATCACCGCATCCAGGTGCATGTCCCAGGGATCTGACGGAATCTCGTCGGCCTTCTGGCATTCGTAGCCCACGCCGACCAGCAGCGGCTTGCGCCATACCTTGCGGCGCCGCAGATAGGCCAGGCTGGCATCGTAGAAACCACCGCCCATGCCGAGGCGGTGGCAGGCTTCGTCGAAGCCGACCAGGGGCACGAACAGGAGATCGAGCTGCCAGGCGCGCACCGGACGCGGCGTCCAATGCTCGTGGATGCCGAAGCGGTTGAGATACCAACGCGGCAGCGAGGTCAGCCGGCTGAAGCCGAGCCGCCGCTGAAAGCGCTGCGGCACGATCGGCAGGAAACACGCCTTGCCCAACCACAAGGCGTGGTTGAGCAAAGGCATCAGGTTCATTTCTTCATGGGTCGGGGAATAGAAGCCGATACGCCGGCAATTGAGCAACAGATTCTGGGCCAGGGCCACCCGCCGCAGTCCTTCGGCGGCGTGGCGGCGCTGTTGGGCGGAAAGCGCCCGGCGTGCCCGGCGCAGTGACGTGCGCAGATGCTTCTTGTTCATGCTGCCGGGAAAATCCGGATGGGAAGAAATAAAGCCCCCGCGAATGCCGTCAAGACCAGCATCTTGAACCTAAGGTTCAAGGTGGTCGCAGCCTGAGCACATCAGGCACATCCGGGATGGGACGCGCACAACAGCACTCGGTACAGCCGCAACCAGACTATGCGAATCGGTCAAAGAATATATAGCCTTAACGAACACCGCAGGGAGCAAATCAAAACAAACGCCCTTTCGCGTGTGTTGTTCCGCTTCAGCGGAATACAACCACGGCGAAGACCCTTGCGATCTCACGTTTGCCCCCTCTCCCGCTTGCGGGAGAGGGCAGGCAGCTTGCTTTGATTTTCTTCATGGGAAAAGATGAGGCGAGAAGCTAGAACAGCTCGTCCTGATCGGCCATTGCCTGCTCGATCTGCGCCTGCATGGAATGCATTCTACGCTTGTACTCGCCGATGTCAAAACTGCCGGCCAGACGGGTGCCCAGGAATTCGTGGGCGATATTCAGCGCCGCCATGATGGCAATGCGCTCGACTCCGATGACCTTGCCGGCATCGCGGATCTCGCGCATTTTCTTGTCGAGGTAGGTGACCGAATCGAGCAGCGCCTGTTGCTCGTCTTCCGGGCAGGCGACGCGGAATTCCCGCCCCATGATGGTTACATCCAGGCCTTTGACTTCCGCGCTCATGCTTCATCCTCTGGGATCTGATCGAGCAGCGCCTCGAGCCGGTCTCGCGCGCCATTGATCTTTTCGGCCAGATGCTTGCCTTCATTTTGCGCAGTGGCCACCTGCTGCCGCAGGTGAGCGTTTTCTGTGCGCAAGCGCGCGCATAGCTGCACCAATTGTGCAGTCTTGTCTTCCAGGGCCTTCAGTTCCGCTTCCATAGCCCACACTATAATTTGAAAAATCCCGCGCAGTCAACTGGTAACAGTGCGTTTTAAAAGTGTTTTAACAGATTCCCAACGAGTGTCCCGCAAAAATCCTATCCAGTTTGCACCAGTCCAGGTGCTTCTCCACCGCATCCGCCATGCGCTCTATCCCCGCTTCGCGCAGGGCTTCGTAATCCAGAGTCGAAGGCGCAGCCAGCCCGGCCCAGCGCAGCAATGCGTCGCATGACTCCTTCCGGTCGAACAGGCCATGCACATAGGTGCCGAGGATCCGGCCATCCGCCGAGATTGCGCCGTCATCCCCGTTTTCCAGCCGTGCGGCGGGCCGGAGCAGGGCCGGACCCACGCTCACGCCGGCGTGAATTTCGTAGCCGCTCACCCGCGCATCGGCAAGCGCCAGCTTGCCGCTGACGCGGTGCAATTGTTTTTCCTGCTTCAGCTCGGTTTCAATCTCCAGCAGGCCCAGGCCGGCGCTTTCGCCCGCCCCCGCCTCCAGCCCCAAAGGATCGCGAATGCGCCGGCCCAGCATCTGGAACCCGCCGCAGATGCCGATGAGACGCCCGCCGTAGCGCAAATGCCGGTGTACGGCCTCCTCCCAGCCATTGCCCCGCAGCCAGGCGAGATCGCCGCGCACATTTTTGCTGCCCGGCAGGATGATGAGATCGGCGGAAGGAATGGCCTCGCCCGCTGCGACAAACCGCAAGCCGACATCGGGATGCAGGCGCAGAGGGTCGAAATCGGTATGGTTGCTAATGCGCGGCAGCAATGGCACGACCACCCGCAGAGGCTGCGTTGCCTGCGCCTCGAACGACAGCTTGCCGAGCCCATCCTCGGCCTCCAGGTGCAAGCCGTGCAGATAGGGCAGCACGCCGAGCACCGGCTTGCCGGTGCGCCGCTCCAGCCAGTCCAGCCCGGGCTGCAGCAACCCGATGTCGCCACGGAAGCGGTTGATGACGAATCCTTGCACTCGCGCCTGCTCGGAAACGGACAGCAGATCCAGCGTCCCCACCAGATGGGCGAACACGCCACCGCGATCGATATCGGCAATAATCACAACAGGACAGTCTGCCGCCTCGGCGAAGCCCATGTTGGCAATATCGTTGTCACGCAGGTTGATCTCGGCCGGACTGCCCGCCCCCTCCACCACCACATATTCGTATTCGGACTTGAGCCGCGCGAAGGACGCCAGCACGCTTTCCAGCAACACCGGCTTGAACTCGTGATAGCGCCGCGCAACCATGTTGCCGATGGCGCGGCCATGGACGATTACCTGGGCACCGACATCGGTATTCGGCTTGAGCAGCACCGGGTTCATGTCGGTGTGGGGTTCCAGCCCGCAGGCCTGGGCCTGCACCGCTTGGGCGCGACCGATCTCGCCGCCGTCCGCCGTCACTGCGCTGTTCAGCGCCATGTTCTGCGGCTTGAACGGGGCAACCCGCTTGCCCCGACGGTAGAGCGCGCGACAGAGTCCGGTCACCAGCGCGCTCTTGCCGGCATCGGAAGTGCAGCCCTGTATCATCAGGGTTTTGACAGTCATGACAGCCCCCGCAATGCCTGCTCCAACCGCTGCCATTCCGCTTCTGCGCCCGGCAGGCCGAAACGCAGGCCCGCCGGATCGTCGAAATGACGCACCAGAATCCCTTTCTGCGCAAGCGTCTCACGAAGAGTTGGCGCACGCTCACATTCAACCCACTGGAACAAAGCCGTGCCGCCCGCAGGAGGCAAGCCATGACAGCCCAGTAGCTCATCCAGCCGCGTCGAGTCGCTCGCCAGGCGCTGCCGTTCGCCAACTTGCCAGATTTCGTCCGCCAAGGCCAGGCGCGCGACATGACGTGCCGGGTGAGCCACGGGCCAAGGCCCCAGCAATTCGTTCAGCCGGACGAGCAATTCCGGCCATGCCAATACAAAGCCCACCCGCGCACCCGCCAAGCCGAAAAATTTCCCCAGGGAACGCAGCACCACCAGCCCTTCGGCGCCTGCATGAGCAGTCAGGCTTTCCTCCGGCGTGGCATCCGTGAAGGCCTCGTCCACCACCAGCCAGCCGCCGCGCGCCATCAACCGGCGGCGCCATGCAAGCAGCGCTTCAGTTGAAATGCGCTCCCCGGTCGGGTTATTGGGATTGACCAGCACCAGCACATCGAGCCGGTCTAGCCTGGCCTCGATTTCGGCAGAGGCAAGCGACTCCACGTGGTGGCCGCCGCGCGTCCAAGCCAGGGCGTGCTCGGCATAGGCGGGCGCCAGCACGCCCACGCGGCACGGCGAACGCAAATCCGGCAAGGCCCGGATCGCCGCCTGGGAACCCGCCACCGCTAGCGCTGAACGACACCCGTAGTAGCGGCAGGCGGCCTCCATCAAGCCATCATCGGGTTCCGGCAGCCGCCGCCAGCATTCCGGCGGAATCGCAGGCACCGGCCAGCCGAGCGGGTTGATGCCGGTGGAAAGATCCAGCCAACTCCCCGGCGGGATGCCGTAGCGCAGCGCCGCCTGCCTGATTTGTCCGCCGTGCTCAAGCAAGCGCCCACCCTCCTAAGGGCTCGTTAATGGATAAGTTGGGCATACGCTGGGGCGGATTGGGGCGCAGTCCTAGGCGCGAGACGCACCGTTGTGCATTCACAACAAGCGACTCGCAACACCGGAATGCGCCCCAATCCGCCCCAGCCCGAAGGGTTGCCGCGTATTCGGGCGTCTGCGGCGTTGCGAGGCTTGCGAATGGAACAACCATTCGCTGCGCCTCGCGCCTTGCATCCATCCCGAATACGCGGCAACGTATGTCCAACTTATCCATTAACGAGCCCTAAAAATGCCACAACCAGCCAAAGCCACACGCCGCGCCGCACCAGCGCGGCGGCGCGAGCGATGTCCGCTGCTGCCGGCTCCCGGCCTTCGCCGAGCGGCGGACGGGGCTCCAGGCATCCGTGGTACATTGCCGGGCCACCCAGCTTTACTGTCAGTGCGCCAGCTCCCGCCGCCATCACCGGCCCGGCGTTGGGACTTTCCCAGTTCGCCGCCTGGGCGCGCCAGCAGCGCCACGCCACAGCGCTTTTCCCAATAATCAGGTAAGTCAGGGCGGTGAGCCGTGCCGGTATCCAGTTGAGCAGGTCGTCCAGCCGCGCCGCCGCCCAACCGAAGTGCAAATAGCGCTCGGTCTTGTAGCCCCACATCGCATCCAGGGTGTTGGCAAGGCGATAGGCCACCACGCCCGGCGCGCCCGCCACAAGGAACCAGAACAGCGCGCCGAACACCGCGTCGCAGCCGTTCTCCAGCACCGACTCCAGCGTTGCGCGGACTACCGCCGTTTCATCCATGTCCGCCGTATCGCGGCTGACCATCCGGCCCACGCTCCGGCGCGCCGCATCGAGATCGCCAATATCCAGGACACGGCGAACCGCCGCCGCGTGTTCGCCCAGGCTGGCCGCGCCGAGGGCCAGGTAAAGCAGCGCAGCATCCAGCAGCCAGGCCCAGGAACCCAGGCTGCGATGCGCCAGGAACGCTGCCAGAGCAGGCCCGCCGACCAGCAGCGACACCGCGATCGAACCCCGCAATCGGCTGGCCGCGTAAAGGCTCGCTTCGACCCGTTGCGCCAGCCAGCCGAACCCCACCAGCGGATGCCAGCGCCGCGGCTCGCCCAGCAGCCGGTCCAGCAGCACTGCCAGCAAAGCCGTTATCGGCACGGCAAAGGGCGATACGGCCATCACAATAGCCCCAGAGCGAGGGCGACGAGCACCGCAACCTCGGTCAGTTCGACCGCGGCCCCCAGGGTGTCGCCGGTCATGCCATTCAGCCGCCGCATCATCATCCAGCGCAGCCCCAGCCACGCCACAACCGCCACTGCCAACGCAAGCGCGCCGGCCTTCCCGGCGAAAAATGCGCCCACGGCAACCAGGAGCAACGCCGGCACCGCAACCGCGCGAGGCAGATGGGCCGACATCGCCGCCCCCATGCCGCCGGGCCGAACATAAGGCGTGCTCAGCAACAGCGCGACCAGCGCCGACCGCCCCAGCACCGGGGCCAGCAGCAGCGCGGGCCAGGCGCCGGCTTTGACCACCCCCGCCAGAGCGGCGAACTTCAGCAGCAGCACGAGCACCAGCGTCGAAACGGCCGCCGGACCGCTGCGGGGGTCCTTCATGATCGTCATGGTCCGTTCCCGGTCGCCATGGCCGCCCACCCAGGCATCGGCGCTGTCGGCCAGTCCGTCCAGGTGCAGGCCGCCGGTGATCAGCGCCCAGGTCGCGGTCAAGAGCGCCGCCTGGAGCAGCGAGTCGGCATGCCCGACAAGCTGCTGCAAGCCTGCCAGCAACAAGCCGATCAGGAGCCCGACCAGCGGATAGGCAAGCGCCGACCGGCCCCAGTCCGCCGGACTCGGCACAGCCCTCAGGGAAACGGGGAGGCAGGTGAGGAACTGCAAGGCCAGCAGAAATGACTTCATGCTGAATTATTCATAGAACCGAAACGCCGTTGTGGGAGCGGCGCCAGCCCTCCCCTCAATCCCCTCCCGCAAGCGGGAGGGGAGACGATCGCCCCTTCCCCCGCTTGCGGGGGAAGGTTGGGATGGGGGTTGGCCGCGATTTTCGACCACCTTCGCGCCGAGGGCGGCGCTCCTACATGCATGATCATTCCAATCCGGGCTCATGGCTGCGAGCTGCCGTGGAACACCAGTTGCGGCAGGGCTTCATCGCCGCTGCCGAGGACCCGCACCCGGCTCAGTCCGGCGAACGGCACTACCAGACGAAACATATGCTGGAGAGGGATTTGCAGGACGTGGCACAGGATCACGCGGTTCACGCCGCCATGCGCCACCAGCAGGATTTTTTCGCCGGCGTGGCGAGCCAGCGCGTCGCTCCAGCTCGCCATTACCCGTGCGGCGAAAACCTCCAAGGGCTCCCCGCCGGGCGGCGTGTAACGGGCAGGGTCGCGCCAGAACAGGTCGAGGCAGTCGGGGGCGCTTTGCATCAGTTCCTCGGACGTGCGGCCTTCCCACTCGCCAAAGCCGATTTCCTTGAAGCGCGCCTCGGTTTCCAGCGGGATGCCGGCGCCGGCGGCAAGCTCTGCGGCGAATTCGGCGCAGCGCAGCAGCGGGGAGCTGACCACGGCCTGCCACTGGCTTTCTCCCTGGACGGCTGCACGCATCTGCGCCCAACCCGTTGCGCTCAATGGATCGTCGGTATGGCCGCGAAACCTGGCTCCACCGATGGGCTCCCCGTGGCGGATCAGGTCGACGGTAGTCACAGACAAGGAGTCGCTCATTGGCCTGCCGACACCCCGGCATCGCCAAAAGTGGCCATCTGCCCGTGCAGCGCGGCGGCAAGCCGCAGAATCGGCAGCGCCACAGCCGCGCCGCTGCCTTCGCCCAGACGCATCCCCAGATTCACCAGTGGCCGGGCGTCCAGCGCTTGCATCAGATGAACATAGCCCGGTTCAGCCGAGGCATGGCCGTAGAACCACCAATCGGCGGCGTCAGGCCGTAACCGCAGGGCCGCCAGTGCCGCCGCGCCGGCGATGAAGCCGTCCACCAGAACCGGCAGGCCGGCCTGGGCGCAAGCAATGTAGGCCCCGGCAAGCGCCGCGATCTCGAAACCGCCGACGTGGCGCAATATTTCCAGCGGAGAAATCATGGCCGCGCGATGCAATTCCAGCGATTCGTCAATAATCCGCGCCTTGCGTGTCACCCCTGTCGCGTCCAGACCCGTGCCCGGCCCGGCAATTTCGGCGGCGGACCGCCCCAACAGGGTACAGGCCAAGGCGGTGGCGGCAGTGGTATTGGCGATCCCCATCTCGCCGCCGATGAAAATCTGCGCATCGTCTTTCAGCGCCCGTTCCACCGCGTCGCGACCGGCCTGCAAGGCCGCTGCCAGTTGCGCCCCGGTCATCGCCGGGCCGCGGCGGAAGTTGGCGGTGCCGCTGGCCGCCTTTTGCACGACCACGCCGGGCATGGCTACGCCGTCCCAGACGCTGCCCACGTCCACCACTTCCAGGGAGGCCCCCAAATTGCGCGCCAGCACGCTGATCGCGGCGCCGCCGCGGGCAAAATTGAGGATCATCTGCCCGGTCACCGCCTGGGGGAAGGCCGATACGCCTTCCTCCGCAATGCCGTGATCGGCGGCGAACACCACGATGCGCACCCGCGAAAGATCAGGCTGCTGGGTGCCCTGCATCGCGGCGAGGCGGATGGCGATCTCCTCCAGATAGCCCAAAGAGCCGGCCGGCTTGGTGAGCTGCATCTGGCGCGCCTGCGCCGCCACCAGCGCCGCATTATTCAAAGATGCAGCCGGTGTTGCCAGCCACTCGAAACTCATAACGATTTTCCTTTCAAAACCAGTGGCAGACCCGCCGCCACTAAAGTCACCCGGTCGCACAATTGCGCCAGTTCCTGATGCAGGCGCCCCGCCTCGTCGCAATAGCGTCGCGCCAGTTCACCCATGGGGACGACTCCCATACCGACTTCGTTGCTCACCAGGATGACCCGGCCGGGCAGGCCGGGCAAGGTATCCAGCAATGCCGCCCGCTCCTGCCGGTAAAGGGCATCGTCGGCAATCACGTTGTTCAGCCACAGGGTCAGACAGTCCACCAGCAGGCAGCGGTTCGAAGCTGCCGCGCCCTTGAGCGCTGCGGCGAGGTGACAGGGTTCTTCCTCCAGACTCCACCCGCTGGGGCGGCGTTCCCGGTGATGGGCAATGCGCCCGGCCATTTCGGCATCCCCCGCCGTCGCCGTGGCAACGTAAACGACCGCCAGTCCGCTCTCGCCGGCAAGGCGTTCGGCCAGTGCGCTCTTGCCCGAGCGGGCGCCGCCGAGGATCAGTTCCTTCATCAAAAATCCACGCCCTTCTGCGCCTTGACCCCCGCGCGGTAGGCGTGTTTCTCGTCGGCGATTTCAGACACGGTATCGGCCAGCTCGACCAGCTCCGGCGAAGCGCCGCGGCCAGTGACGACGACGTGCTGCATGGGCGGACGGGCGGCGATGGCATCCAGCACGGCATCCTGGTCGAGATAGCCGTATTTCAGCAGATAGGTGAGTTCGTCCAGCACCACGAGATCAATCGACGGATCGGCCAGCATGCGCTCCGCGACCTGCCAGCCGCGCCGGGCAGTGGCGATGTCGCGTTCTCGATCCTGGGTGTCCCAGGTGAAACCGTCGCCGAGCACATGCCATTCCACGCCGGGCTGGCGGCTGAAGAAAGCCTCTTCGCCAGTATCGGTGCGGCTCTTGATGAACTGGGCGACGCCCACTTTCATGCCGTGGCCCAAGGCGCGGGCGACCATGCCGAACGCGGACGAGCTCTTGCCCTTACCGTTGCCGGTGAGCACGAGCAAGAGGCCGCACTCGACGGTGGCGCGGGCGATGTTCGCATCGATCACCGCCTTCTTGCGCGCCATGCGGGCGTTGCGGCCAGTCAAAACAAGCTCCCTTCACCATTGCCCCCTCTCCCCCAGCGGGAGAGGGTTGGGGAGAGGGGGCTGCGGTTGATTAC
>CAYGNO010000046.1:0-13508 GCA_964351305.1 uncultured Sulfuricella sp. | reverse complement strand
GGTTAGGGTGGGGGTTGAAAGCTTCGCTAGAGAATCGGCATTTTAACCCCCATCCCAACCTTCCCCCCGCAAGGGGGAAGGGGCAATGGTGAAAGGCATTTGTTTTGATCTTCCCCCGGCAATTTTTCTCATGGGCCCCACTGCCAGCGGAAAGACCGGCGTGGCGGTCGATCTGGTGCAGCGCCTGCCGTGCGAGATCATCAGTGTGGATTCGGCCCTGGTCTATCGGGGCATGGACATCGGAACCGCCAAGCCCGATGCGGCGACGTTGGCGGCAGCGCCGCACCACCTCATAGATATCATCGACCCGACACTAAGCTATTCCGCCGCGCAGTTCAGGCAGGACGCGCTGCGGCTGATGGCGGAGATCGCCGCACGCGGTCGTATTCCCCTGCTGGCGGGCGGCACCATGCTGTACTTCAAGGCGCTGCGGCAAGGGCTGAACGACTTGCCGCCCGCCGACCCGGCCACCCGCGCAAGCATCGATGCAATGGCCGCAGAAAGCGGCTGGCCCGCCGTACACGCGGAACTCGCCCGGCTCGACCCGGCCACTGCGGCGCGCCTTAATCCCGCCGATGCGCAGCGCATCCAGCGAGCGCTGGAGGTGTGCACCCTGACCGGCCAGACGATGTCCTCGCTGCTCGAAAAGGACGCCGCTGCCGACTTGCCTTATAACGTCCATGCCCTGGCCCTGTTGCCGGGCGACCGCGCCGTACTGCACCAGCGCATTGCCCAGCGTTTCGACGCCATGCTGGCGCAGGGCCTGGTCGATGAGGTGGAGCAATTGAGGCGGAATAATGAGCTCGATCTTTCCATGACTTCGATGCGCTGCGTCGGTTATCGCCAGGCCTGGCAGTACCTGGATGGCGAATTCGATTTGCCTGCGCTGCGCGAGAAAGGCATCGCCGCCACGCGCCAGCTGGCGAAGCGGCAGCTGACCTGGCTGCGTGGTATGGAAGGGATTGTCGCGTTCGATTGCCTGGAGAGTAACTTGCCTGCTGCGGTTTTCGACTGGCTCCGTGGGAAGCTATAAATAAAAAAGCGGGGCCTTTAAAAATAGGGTGTCAGGAATCTGGCATAGGCAAACGGCATATTATGTCTCGTTTCCCCTTCGTGTTAGCATTCGCTGACAACTAAAACATGCTGACAGGGAACACGAATGCACTGGATCGCGCCCTCCGAACGGGACACCGCCACCGATACCCTTGAAAAACGCCTGTGGAATACCGCCGACCAGTTCCGCGCAAATTCCGGGCTGACTGCGGCGCAGTATTCCGCGCCGGTGCTCGGCCTGATCTTTCTGCTTTTTGCCGAAACCCGTTTTACCCAACGTCACACACAACTGGAAGCCGCTGGCGCATCTGCCCGCCGCGACACTTCCCGCGTTGATGAACCCGCCGCCTACCATGCCGAAAGCGTAATTTTTCTGCCGCAAGCAACCCGCTTCGCGCATCTGCTCAACCTGCCGGAGGGCGCGAACGTCGGCCAGGCGATCAACGACGCGATGGCGGAAATCGAAAAGCACAACCCGCAACTGGCGGGCGTGCTGCCGCGTACCTATCAAATTTTCACCAGCACCTTGCTCAAGGAGCTGCTGAAAAAAGTCTCCGAGATTCCCGTCAGCCTCGACTACGACGCCTTCGGGCGCATCTACGAATACTTCCTCGGCGAATTCGCCCGCACCGAAGGGCAAAAGGGCGGCGAGTTCTACACGCCCAGCTCCATCGTGCGCCTGCTGGTCGAGGTGATTGAGCCATTCCACGGACGCATCCTCGATCCCGCCTGCGGCTCCGGCGGCATGTTCGTGCAAAGCGCGCGCTTTGTCGCCGAGCACCAGAAGAATGCCGCCGACGAACTTTTCATTCACGGCGTGGAAAAGACCGACGACACCGGGCGTCTGGCGCGCATGAACCTCGCCATCCACGGCCTCGAAGGCGACATCCGCCACGGCGGCCACATCAACAGCTACTACGACGACCCGCACGAAGCTATTGGAAAATTCGATTTCGTCCTCGCCAATCCGCCGTTCAACGTCAACGCCGTGGACAAGGACAGGCTGGCCGCGGACGTGGGCCATGACGCTCAAGGAAAGCCCCGCCGTTTCCCTTTCGGCCTGCCGCGCACCGACAACGCCAACATGCTGTGGATACAACTGTTCTATTCCAGCCTCAACGCCACGGGCCGCGCCGGATTCGTCATGGCGAACTCCGCCAGCGACGCGCGCAGCAGCGAGCAGGAAATCCGCAAGCAATTGATCGAAGCCCGCGCCGTGGACGTGATGGTCGCTGTCGGCCCCAACATGTTCTACACCGTCACGCTGCCTTGCACCTTATGGTTCCTCGACAAAGGCAAAGCTAACAAAACTCCTTCCCCCATGCAGGGGGAAGGCGGGGATGGGGGTAGAAACGTCGAACACACCTCCCGCCGCGACACCATCCTCTTCATCGACGCCCGCCACATCTACCGCCAGATCGACCGCGCCCACCGCGATTGGGCCGATGCGCAGATCGGCCTCATCGCCAACATCGTGCGCCTGTATCGCGGCGAAGCGCCGGACTACACATTGGGCGGCGAAGCAGCCAAGGCCAAACTCGCCGAGCTCTTTACTCCTTCCCCCTTGCAGGGGGAAGGTTGGGATGGGGGTAGAAGCCTCGAATACCGCGACATCCCCGGCCTCTGCAAAGCCGCCACCCTCGCCGAAATCGAAGCCCAAGGTTGGAGCCTCAACGCAGGCCGTTATGTCGGCGTGGCTCCCGGCGAAGCAGTCAGTGACGAAGACTTCAAGGAAAAGGTGGAAGAACTCAACGAGGAACTGGAAGTGTTGAATGTCCAGGCGCGCGAACTGGAGCAGACCATCGCTTTAAATGTGGCAGAGATTCTGGAGGCATGAGAATGCCGACAACAGAATGGCGAGTATGCAAGCTAGATGAACTCGGCTCAGTAGGGCGAGGCAAATCTAGACACCGCCCTCGTAACGATGAATCGCTCTACGGTGGCGATTATCCATTCTTCCAAACTGGTGACATTAAGGCCGCAAGCTTCCATCTCACCGATTATTCGCAGACCTATAACGAGAAGGGGCTAGCGCAGAGCAAGCTTTGGCAACCTGGCACGCTTTGCATCACCATCGCAGCCAATATCGCTGAGACAGCGATACTTGGCATTCCGGGCTGCTTCCCTGATAGTGTCGTCGGCTTCGTGCCTGACGCGGGAAAAACCGATGTTCAATTTATCAAATATTACGTAGACACCATCAAGCTTCAAATGCAGAGCGTGTCACGCGGCACGACACAAGATAACTTGAGTGTGGATAAACTGTTGTCTTTTGATTTCTGCGTACCACCACTTCCGGTTCAACGGCGGATAGCAGGCATCCTCTCCGCCTACGACGAGCTGATCGAAAACAACCAGCGGCGCATCCGCATACTGGAAGACATGGCGCGCAGCCTCTACCGCGAATGGTTCGTCCACTTCCGCTATCCCGGCCACGAATCCGTTCCGCTCGCTGATTCACCGCTTGGGCAGATTCCGCAGGGGTGGGAAGTGAAGAAACTTGGTGATGTCGCAGCTACATTTCGTGGCCGCTCCTATCGTTCAGTTGATTTGGCTGACGAAGGAGGAGTTCCATTCCTAAATCTGAAGTGCCTCGACCGAGATGGGGGATTTCGTCGATCTGGTTTAAAGCGATACGTTGGAGAATTCAAAGAAACTCACCTCGCCAAAAAGGGGGACATCGTTATGGCTGTAACCGACATGACGCAGGAACGCCGAATCGTCGCACGTGCTGCGTTAGTGCCATCGCTGGATAATGAGTTTGGTGTTTTTTCGATGGATCTTGTACGCATTGAGCCGAAATGTGAGGTGCCTAAGTCCTTTCTTTACTCTTTCTTTCGCTATTCATCGTTTGCCGATGAAGTGAAGCAACACGCCAACGGCGCAAATGTCCTCCACCTGTCCCCAGAGAGAATTACCGACTTTCGCTTTTCAGTGCCTCCTGTGGATTTGATGGAGCGCTTTGTTAGATTTGTTGCTCCAACTCTTGAGAGGATGGATGTGCTGCAAAACCAAACCGCTAACCTTCGCCGCACCCGCGATCTGCTGCTGCCGCGCCTGCTGTCGGGGCAGCTGGTTCTCAGCGAAATGGAAGCCAAACTTGATGAGGTAATGCCATGACAGAGCAGATCAAACCCACACTTGTTTTGGAACTCGGTGAAAAAGGTGGCCATCTTGAATTTGAGCAACCCAGCGAAGTACAGCAGTGGTTTGATGATGAGCAAGTGAAATGGCACTGGATGTCTCAAATTCATGAGACATCCAGTGCGCCAAATCAATTTACAAACATCCGGCAGGTGGCAACTCAATTTATTCAGCAATGGACACAGCAACAGGCTGATCCTGAGGCTGCTCAAAATCCCATTAACTCGCTGAAGAACCATTTTGAATCGGCAGTGCCAGCTCAATCCTTGTGGCTTAGCTCTTCTCCAACCGGATCTTTCATTTTGCGGCTGAAAGATGAACGCCACCAGTTAGTCGCGGCGGGTGCATATCTCGCACTGGGTGGAGCATATAGTTCGCAGTCTCAACAGCCACACCCTCTGTTATTGGAAGGTGTCATCGAAGGTTTTCTGTACAAAAGAGAAATCGACTGGACAGCTACCGCGCACCGCGACGCCTTGGAGAAGCTAAAGCAACAGTACTCCAGAAATCTTTCTGACCAGAAGCGCAAGTATCAAGAAATTGAGCTGGCCAATGGCGAGCTTAATGCAAAGTTTAGCGAGTCCTTAGAGGCGAAGGCTAAGCTGCTGGATGATCTACATGCGAGCCAGGGAGACGAGTTCAAATTGCTTATAGATACGCATGAAAACAACCTTAAGGCAATTGAAAATGCCTACGACCAGAAGCTGGCATTGCTCAAGCCGGTGAAATATTGGAATGCACGCAATAAGTCTCATGGGTATAAAGCAAAAAAATTCGCCATAGCATCGGGGATGGTCGGAGCAGTTATCTTGGGATTGCTTGGCTGGCTGGCTTATAAAATATTTCTTGATGTGCCGGTAGGCGAAAAACCACAGGTGTGGCAGGTTGGTGTTTTTTCGGTGGCAGCTTTTTTCGGAATTTGGCTTGAGAGAATCTTGGTGCGTTTATTTATTAGCAACATGCACCTGGCAACTGACGCCGAGGAGCGGGTAACCATGTTGCAGACTTATCTGTCAATTATCCGCGAAGGCTCTGTGTTTGCGCCTGAGGACAAAAAACTGATCCTGGAACGCCTGTTCCATCCAGCTACGGATGGATTGGTAAAAGATGACGCGGCACCGCCCTCGCCGCTGGAAATGCTGAGCAGGAGGTGATGCCGTTGACTGTTTACAGTGAAGTTGAATTGAACGCCTTACTCGACCGCTTGCTGGCGCTGCCGGTGGAAACCGAGTGGGTGGAGTTCAAGGAGGCCAAGCAGAATTTCGATTCTGACGACTTGGGCAAGTATTTCTCGGCCTTGTCCAACGAGGCAAATCTGCATCGCCAGCCCTGCGCCTGGCTGGTGTTCGGCGTGAAAGACAAACCGCGCCAGGTCGTCGGCAGCCAATTCCGTAATAATCCGGTCAGCCTGCAATCGCTGAAGCAGGAGGTCTCGACGCATCTTTCGCCCAACCTGACCTTTGTTGATGTCCATGTGTTGCAGCGCCCGCAGGGGCGGGTGTTGCTGTTCCAGATTCCATCCGCACCCGCCGGGATGCCGGTGAGCTGGAAGGGTCACATGCACGGGCGCAATGGCGAATCGCTGGCGGGGCTTTCCATCGAGAAGATCGAGCGCATCCGGCGGCAGACTATTCGTGCGGATTGGTCGGCGGAGTTGGTGCCCGATACTGGAATGGACGATCTCGATGTTGAGGCGCTTGCACTTGGACGGCAGAAGTATCGTGAAAAGCATGAAGGCAACACGCGCTTGCTTGCAGAGGAAGCAACCTGGGATGGCGCCAAGTTTCTCGACAAACTGAAGTTGCGCATCAATGACCAGCTCACCCGCGCGGCTTTGTTGCTGTTCGGCAAGGATGAGGCCGCTGGCAAGTTGCCCGCGCAGCCAAAGATCAGTTGGATTCTGAAAGATGCGCAGAGCATGGATGTGGATTACGAGCACTTTGGTCTGCCATTGCTCAAGCTGCCGGACGCGCTGTTTGCTCGGGTGCGCAATCTGACCGTGCGCTACATGCCGCCGGGCACGCTGTTTCCGACCGAGGTGCCGCAATACGATACGTGGGTGATCCGTGAAGCGCTGCACAATTGCCTGGCGCATCAGAACTATGCAATGGGCGGACTGGTGCGGGTGGTGGAAAAACCGGGCGAGCTGATTTTCAGCAATCTGGGAAATTTTCTGCCGGGTTCGGTGGAAGAAGTGATCGAGCGGGATGTACCGCCGGAGGAATACCGCAATCCTTGCTTGGCCAACGCGATGGTGGAAATGAAGCTGATTGATACCATCGGCAGCGGCATCCGCCGTATGTTTGTACTGCAAAGAAATCGCTTCTTCCCCTTGCCGGATTACCTGATTGATCGTGAACGCTCGCGAGTCGAAGCGCACATCGCCGGACGACTAATTGATGAGCGATATACTTTCGCACTGATTCGGCACGCAGATTTAACTCTGCATGAGGTAATCTTGCTTGACCGCGTACAGAAACGCTTTGCTATTACACCCGACGAAGTGAAGCTGTTGCGGGGCAAGAACCTGATCGAAGGCCGCGCCCCAAATTTCTTCGTCGCTGCGGAAGTAGCCGCGTCAGTAGGCGACGCCGCACAGTACACGCGAAACAAAGGGCTGGATAAGGCATTTTACAAACAACTGGTGATTAGCCATTTGAGAAGTTTTGGTCCGACAAGGCGCAAGGATATTGAGCTGCTTTTGCTGCCTAAATTACCCGAAGTGCTTCATGATTCTCAAAAAATTAACAAGGTGAGAAATTTGCTGCAGGAAATGGCAAAGGAGAACGTAATCGTTTCTTCTGGGTATGGGGTGGGAGCAATTTGGTCGCTGATTCCGGCTTATGAATAAGCTAAATACAGCCAAGTTAATCAGAATTTAGCTTATTCCTAGTCTTTTATCGGTAATAGATTATGAGTTTAGTGCCTGTTTATTAAAATAATTATAATTGGATAAATTTTGCTCACATGCGGAAAATTAGCCTATTCAAGCTATGATCTACACTGAAAATAGCCTCGTCGAACAACCTGCCATCCAGCTCTTCGCTGAGTTGGGCTGGGAGGCGCTATCGGCTTCGGATGAGGTGTTGGTTGCAGCTTCCCCCTCTCCCCAACTCTCCCCCACGAGGGGGGAGGGAGTTTGTTTGGGACGCGAGACGAAATCCGAGGTGGTGCTGGCTGGTCGATTGCGTAGCGCGTTGGCACGGCTGAATCCATCTTTGCCACCCGAAGCAATCACCGCCGCCGTGGATGAGTTGTCGCGTGACCGTTCGGCAATGACGCCTACCGCCGCGAACCACGAGTTGTGGCAGTCGATGCGCGACGGGGTGAAGGTATCCGTGCCTGATTTAGTGAAGGGCGGATTGAAAACCGAGCGGGTGCGGGTGGTGGATTGGGAGAACCCCGCCGCCAACGATTTCCTGCTGGTAAGCCAGATGACCATCGTCGGCCAGCTCTATACCTGCCGCCCGGATTTAATTGGTTTTGTGAATGGCTTGCCGTGGGTGGTGATCGAGCTGAAGAAGCCGGGCGTACCTGCCAAACAAGCCTTCGATGGCAATCTAACCAGCTACAAGCACGCGCAGAATGGCGTCCCTGCGTTGTTCTGGTCGAATGCCTTGCTGATTGCTTCCAACGGTACGGATAGTCGCGTCGGTTCACTGACTGCGGATTGGGAGCGGTTCTTCGAGTGGAAGCGCATTGAACGCGAGGATGAGCCGCGCCGCGTGTCGCTGGAAGTGATGCTACGCGGGCTGTGCGAGCCAGCACGCTTGCTGGATATGGTGGAAAACTACACGCTGTTTTCCGAGCACAAGAGCGGGCTGACCAAAATCATCGGGCAGAACCATCAATTTATAGGCGTGAACAATGCTATCCGCGCCATGCTCAAAGCGCGCGAGGAAGGCCACGGGCGCGGCGGTGTGTTCTGGCAGACGCAGGGTTCCGGCAAGAGCTTTTCCATGGTGTTCTTCGCGCAGAAGGTGCTGCGCAAAATTCCGGGAAATTGGACATTCGTGGTTGTCACCGACCGCGTGGAGCTGGATGAGCAGATTGCCAAGACTTTCGCCGCTTGCGGCGCGGTAAGCGATGCGCAGGTCAGCCATGCACAAAGCGGTGCGCAATTGCGCGAGCTGCTTTCCGGCAACAATCGCTATGTGTTTACGCTAATCCATAAATTCCAAACCACCGAGATGCTGTGCGACCGGCGTGATGTGATCGTGCTGACCGACGAGGCGCACCGCAGCCAGTACGATACGCTGGCGTTGAACATGCGCACCGCGCTTCCCAATGCGATGTTCGTCGCCTTCACCGGCACGCCGCTGATCGCCGGCGAGGAGCGCACCCGCGAGGTGTTTGGTGATTACGTTTCAATTTACGATTTCCAGCAGTCGGTCGAGGATGGTGCGACCGTGCCACTGTTTTACGAGAACCGCACGCCGGAACTTCATCTCGACAATCCCGACCTGAACGATGAAATCTACGATTTGATCGAGAACGCCGATCTTTCCGACGAGGCCGAGAAGAAGCTGGAGCGAGAGCTGGGGCGGCAGTATCATCTCATTACCCGCGATGACCGGCTGGACACAGTGGCGCAGGACATCGTGAAGCACTTCCTCGGGCGCGGCTTTCAAGGCAAGGCGATGGTGGTTTCCATCGACAAGGCGACCGCGTTGCGCATGTATGACAAGGTGCGCAAATACTGGCCGAAGGATGACGATACCGACATGGCGGTGGTAGTGTCACCGGGACAGAATGAAATCGAGCAGATGGCGGGGCTGGGCATCGACATCGTGCCGCACCGCAAGCGCATGAACGAAGAGAGGCTGGATGAAAAATTCAAGGACACCACTGATCCGTTAAGGTTGGTGTTCGTTTGCGCGATGTGGCTGACCGGCTTTGATGCGCCGAGCTGTTCGACCATCTATCTCGACAAGCCGATGCGCAACCACACGTTGATGCAAACCATCGCCCGCGCTAACCGTGTGTACCCCGGCAAGCACAGCGGCTTGATTGTGGACTACGCCAATGTGTTCGCTTCGCTGGAGAAGGCGCTGGCAATCTATGGCAAGGGCGGCAGCGGCGAGATGCCGGTACGCGACAAGAAAGCATTAGCGGATGAGCTGCGATATGCTGTTAATGACGCGAATGTGTATTGCCAGGAGCATGGCGTCGCTTTGGCGGAGATCGAAAACATGCCGACGGCCAACTTTGTCCAGGCCGGGGCGATTCAAGTCGCTGCCGACCGCTTGATGGCGCCGGAGACAATCAAGCGCGACTTCCTCGCGCTGGAGGCATTGGTCAGCAGCTTGTATTGCGCGGTGAAGCCAGACCCAGTAGCGATCGAGTTTTCACAACGTTGCGGTTGCCTGGCCGCGATTGCTGTGTGCATACGCACCGTTACCGAACCGCCGGATATTTCGCACATCATGCAGGGCATTCAGGTCTTGCTGGATGAATCTATCGCAGCAGAGCCATTCAAGATTCGGCAGCCGACTCAGGACTACGGGCAAATCGACTTATCGAAGATCAATTTCGAGGCATTGCGCAAGCGCTTCGAGGACAAGAAGCCGAGTAATACCGATGTCGAGCGGCTGAAGGCAGCGGTGCGCGCGCAACTGGAACGCATGGTGCGCCTCAACCCGACACGCGCTGATTATCTGGAAAAATTCCAGGCACTGATCGAAAGCTATAACTCGGGCAGCCGCAATATTGATGAAATTTTCAAGGAGCTGCTGGCGCTATCCACTGTTCTGACGGAAGAACAGACACGCCATGTGCGCGAGAACCTGAGCGAAGAAGAGCTTACGATCCTGGATATTCTCACCCGGCCTGCACCGGAGCTATCCACCGAAGAGCGTGAAGAGGTGAAAAAGGTCGCGCACCACTTGTTGGAGAAGTTGCACAAATTATTAGTGCTGGGCTGGCGGCAAAAAATTTCTACCCGTGCCCGCGTTAAAATCGAAATCGAAAACGCGCTTGATGAAGGTCTGCCGCGCGCTTATTCCAAGGAAATCTACGAGGCCAAATGCTCTGCCGTTTTCGAGCATGTGTATCAAAGCTATCAGGGCGAGGGGCGTAGCGTCTATGCTACGTGATTGGATGCGGTTCCGAGCGTCCGCTTTGGGAACCGGTCGTTAGTCCAAGATTCAACAAAAAAGCCTTTAGCACCCAAGGCGGGCAACCTCGGTCATTTCAACACTGGATTCCGGATGCCCTAAAAATAGGGCTGGTGTCCATACGATCAGGGGGCGCTGAGATTGCCCCCTATTTCTTCCCGGACTCTTTTGCACCTGAAGCGGCATTCATGTCCTCGATGACTTTTTTCAGGCTTTGCGCGCTTTCCTTGCTGTTCTTTCCGCCGATGATCAGCACGCCCTCCCTGGGCGTGGCGGAGGCGGCGGGTCTCGCCGGCCTTTCGGCAGCGGGCTGTTTTTTTAGGGACTCGATTAGCGCCCGCATTTCCTGGTTGTGTTTTTTTATCGCTTCGATTTGCGTCTGGACGTCTTCATCGGTCGGGGCGGGGGCGTCGGCAACGGGCGCTTCCGCTATTGGTTCGGGAGCCTCTGCAGCGGGTGTTGCGGCATTGTCTGTCTGTTGCGGCGCTTGTTCCGCTGCTTCAGCCGGTTCCGGCGCGGGTTGCTCGTCAACTTTTTCCTCCTGTGCAGCCGCGTCTTTTGCCGGCGGTGCTTCCTGCTGCTGTGGCGGCGGAAATAAATTAATCGCAGCATAAAAACCTCCGGCGGCAGCCAGCGGGATCAGGAGCGCCAGCACAGTCACTAGCCGTTTCCTGGGTTTCTCCACGGGGACATCCGAGGGTTCCGGTTCCTCATCCAGATGTTTGCTGACCGTGCGTTTGGCAGAGGCTCTGGGATCCTCGGGATTTTCTTCGCCCTCGGTTTTGTCCTTTTTGCGTGAAGGCGACAGGGCGCTTTTCAGTCGAGCCAGGAAACCCGGCTTGGGGGGCGGCGTTTCAGATTCTTCATCCAGATGCTTATTGTCTTTGCGTCTCGCGGAAGGCCCGGCCTCTTCTTCCTCATCCGGCTCGCTTTTCTTGCGCGAGGGCGACAGGGCGCTTTTCAGTCGCGTCCAAAAGCCAGGTTTTTCCGGTGCCGCATCGGTTTTCCTGGCGACGACGGTTTCATCCACGGCACTGGGGTCGCTTTCCTCGGGCGGTTTTTTCTTTTTCCAGAACATCAGGTTCATCGCCCGTCCTCTTTGAGCGTTACCCTGGCTACGGCGCTGCCGCGTGCGAAGGTGATGGAAAGCGCTTCATCCATTGCGATTTCCTTGCTGTCGTAGACGATTTTCCCGTCGGTCGAGCGCACCATGCTGAAGCCGCGCTCGAACACCGACTGCGGGTTGAGGTGGACGAGATTGGCCTGTAGCCGTTGCAGCCCGGTTTGGTAATCCCGCATCCGGTGAGACAGGGAAAGTTGCAGGCGTCGCGCCAGCTCGCGTTGTCGCGCTTCGCGCGTGGCAATGCCGGGCTTGGCCGCAGCCAGGCGGTGAGTCAGTTTTTGCAAATGCCATTCGCGTTCGGCGAGACCGTGGCCGACGTTGTTGTTCAGGCGCCGGCCCAGGTGGGCCAGATGCGTCAGGCGTGCGTCCAGCCTTTCGCCGGGATGGACCAGCCGCCGCGACAGGTAATCCACCTGCTGCATGCGCTGTTCCAGCTTTTGCCGCAGATGGCGGTTCAGGCGGCTGTGCATGGCCTCGATCCGGTGCCGCAGTTCGGCGCGATGGGGGCTGGCTTGTTCCGCCGCTGAAGTCGGCGTGGGGGCGCGCCGGTCGGCGACGAAATCGCTGATGGTGAAGTCGGTTTCGTGGCCGACGCCGCTGATCACCGGGATGGGGCAGGCATGGATCGCCCGAGCTACGACTTCTTCGTTGAAGGCCCACAGGTCTTCGATGCTGCCGCCGCCGCGGCAGACGATCAGCACGTCGCATTCGGCCCGGCTGGCGGCAGCGCGGATCGTTTCGGCGATTTTCGCCGCTGCGCCGTCGCCCTGCACCGGGGTGGGGTACAGGATGACCGGAATCGAGGGCATGCGCCGCCGCAGGGTGGTGAGTATGTCGCGCAGTGCGGCGGCGGCAGGGGAGGTGACGATGCCGATTTGTTTGGGGAAGGCGGGCAGGGGTTTTTTGCTCGCTTCGTCGAACAGCCCTTCCTGTTCCAGGCGGGCCTTGAGCTTTTCGAAGGCTGCGTACAGCGCGCCTAATCCGGCGCGCCGGATATTTTCAACATTAAGCTGATATTCGCCACGCGGTTCGTACAATGTGACCAGGGCGCGCACTTCGATCTGGTCACCGTTGCGCGGTAGCCAGTCGAGGTGCTGGCTTTTGTGGCGGAACATCGCGCAGCGCACCTGGGCGTTGCCGTCCTTGAGGGAAAAATACCAGTGGCCGGATGTGGCAGCGATGAAGTTGGAAACTTCCCCGGAGATCCACATCAGCGGGAAATTTCTCTCCAGCAACTGTTTCGCGCGGCGGTTCAGTTCGCTGACGCTGAGAACCGGTGATTCGTTTGTAAGTGCAGGGGCGAAATGCATTTTCCCATTCTACATTAATCCACAAGCTCGGCGTATGCAGGTGTAACAAATTTCTATCACCCTGAGCTGATTACATATTTTTTAGCTAACTGATTTTAAACAATAAAATAGCAGGTTAAATTTTAGTCTGCGTGAAATTCTCGTTTTCTTTACGCAAGTTAAGGTAAATGCATACAACTTGCCCACAATATTATCCACAATCTTTGTGGATAGTCAGTAAAGAGTTTTTACGACAATAAGTTAATACGCTTTCTTGATGCTCTACTTAACCGGGCTTGCCGAAAACACTGTGGCAGGCTAAAGTTAGGGCGTTTAACGAGAAGCCGGAATTATATAAGGAGAAGGGCGAGTGTTACCCATTATTCAAGCAGCGGGCTGGCCGATCTGGCCACTGATCATTGCATCGATTATTTCCTTGGCGATCATCGGCTGGCATTTGTGGACGTTCAATCTGATCGCACCCAAGGATTTGCTCTCCCAGGTGCAACAATGGGTCAAGCAGGGCGCGGTGACCCCGGAAAAAGTAGCGCAACTGGAGAAGCACTCCTACCTCGGTCAGATTTTTGCGGCCGGGTTGAGGAATGCCAAGAGCTCGCGCGAAGTGATGCAGGAAGAGATCGAGGAGACCGGACGGCACGTCGCCCACGAAATCGAACAGCCCCGCCTGAAATATGGCTTGTCTTTCCTGGTTTCGCTCAATACGCTCGGCACCATCGCCTCGATGAGCCCGCTGCTCGGCTTGCTCGGCACGGTGATCGGGAT
>CAYGNO010000045.1:0-13617 GCA_964351305.1 uncultured Sulfuricella sp. | reverse complement strand
GATTATTAGTGAACATTCGTGTTCTATTCGTGTAAATTCGTGGTTAAAAGCTTTTTCGCGGATAAATAGCTGATAGCTAACTCATGAACAACACCGAAGTCGAACTCAAGCTCCTGATCGACCCCGCCGATATTCCCAGGTTGCGGCGCCATCCCCTGCTCAAGGCGCTATGCCCGTCCGGGCCGAAGACGCGCAAGCTCGCCAGCATCTACTTTGATACCGATGATTTTGTCCTGAAGAACCGGGCTATCGCACTGCGCGTGCGCCGTAGCGGGCGGCAGTGGATCCAGACCGTCAAGGGCGGCGGCAGCGTGCGGGCCGGGCTGCACCGGCGCGACGAATGGGAGGCGCCGGTGGCTCGCAGTACGCCGGACTTTACCAAGATCGCCGATCCCGGCCTGATCCGGCTATTCGCCAGTGACGATCTGCGCCAGCGCCTGCATCCCGTATTCGCGACCGAGTTCAACCGCACCGTCTGGCTGCTGGAAACACAAGCCGGCGATCAGGTCGAGATGGCGCTGGACCGGGGTGAAATCCGTGCCGACCAGAAAAGCGCGCCGATCTGTGAAGTGGAACTGGAGCTCAAGGCCGGCAACCCGGCGGCGCTCTACGAGTTGGCGCTGGCGCTGCAGGAAGCCGTGCCGCTGCGTCCCGAGAACGCCAGCAAGGCCGAGCGCGGCTACGCCCTGTGCGCCGCGCCGTCCCCCCGGCTCGCGGTCAAGGCCACGCTTCCCGAACTGGCGCGGGAAATGACGGTGGACGCGGCGTTCCGCGCGATCGCCTGGAATTGCATCGGCCAGTTGCAGGACAACCAGGGCCGGCTATTGCAAGGCTACGATCCCGAGCTTATCCACCAGATGCGGGTGGCGGTCAGGCGTCTGCGCTCTGCGCTCAACCTGTTCGGCGCCGCCGCGCCCGGCATCAAGGACGCCGCGTTGACTGCGGAGCTGCGCTGGCTCGTCGGCGAGTTCGGCCCGGCGCGGGATTGGGACGTGTTTCTCGGCGAAACGCTGCCGCCGGTTGTCGAGGCGCTGCCCCGGGATGTCGGGCTGGAGCGGCTGCAACAGGCGACCGACCGGCTCCGCCAGGAGGCGCGCGAACGGGCGTGCATGGCGGCAGCTTCGCCGCGCTACCATAGGCTGCTGCTGACACTGGGCAGATGGCTTTGGCGGGAGCCTTGGCGCACAACGGCGGTCGCCGCGAACCTGGATATGCCGGTGCCGGTTTTTGCTTCTCAAATGCTGGCCCGGCGTTATCGCCAGGTGTGCCGGCGCGGTCGCCAACTCAAGGCGCTGACAGCGGAACAGCGCCATGCGCTGAGGATCACCGCGAAGAAGTTGCGCTACGCCGCCGAGTTTTTTTCCGGCCTTTATCCGGGCAAGGCGACAAGGCGTTATATACAGGCGCTGTCGCGCTTGCAGGACGAGTTCGGGGCGCTCAACGACCAGGCGGTGGCTGGGCGGCTGCTGGCGCAGATCGGTGGGAACAGCCGGTTGCGCGATCACGCCAGCGGCGTGATAATCGGCTGGTACGCTTGCAAAGCCGGTCTCCAGCTTGATGATATGGCACAGGCGTGGAAGCGCTTCAGAGGTTGCAGAATTTTCTGGGAAAAGGGGTGAATCATGTTTGAGTCAGCTGAACTGGGCCACAAAATCGATAAAGCCACCTACGACAAGGAAGTGCCGGCTCTGCGCGAGGCGCTGCTTGAAGCCCAGCTCGACCTGGCGAAGGCGGCGAATTTTCAGGTCATTATTTTGATCGGCGGCGTTGACGGCGCCGGTCGCGGCGAGACGGTCAACCTGCTGAACGAATGGATGGATCCGCGCTACATCCAGAGCCACGGCATGGGCAACCCCTCCGACGAGGAGCTGGAGCGTCCGATCATGTGGCGCTTCTGGCGCGCATTGCCGCCCAAGGGCAAGGTCGGCATCTTTTTCGGCTCCTGGTACACCTGGGCGATCCTCAACCGGGTGTTTGGCAAAACCAAGAATGCCGACCTGGACCAAAGCATGGAGCGCACCGTGCGCTTCGAGAAAATGCTCAACGACGAGGGTGCGCTGATCCTCAAGTTCTGGCTGCACCTGTCCAAGGACAAGCAGGAAAAGCGCCTCAAGGCCATGGAGAAGAACCCCAAGACGCGCTGGCGCGTGACCGAACGCGACTGGATGCACTTCAAAATGTATGACAAGTTCCGCAAGGTGGCGGAACGCGTCATGCGCCAGACCAGCACCGCCGAAGCGCCATGGATGATCGTCGAGGGCGAGGATGAGCGCTACCGCGGCTTGACGGTGGGGAAAGTCATCCTGGAGGCGATCCGCAAGCGCCTCGACGCGACCGAGGCGCCCCATGATGCCCATGCGCCGCCGCTGCTGCCTTCGATCGACAATCTGCATATTCTGAAAACCCTCGACCTCAACCAGAAGCTGACGAAGAAGAAATACGACCTGGATCTGGAAAAATACCAGGGCAAGCTCAACCTGCTGACGCGCAACCCGAAATTCAAGGAGACCACCGTCATCGTGGTGTTCGAGGGTAACGATGCCGCCGGCAAGGGCGGCAGCATCCGCCGCGTCACCGGCGCGCTCGACGCGCGCCAGTACCAGGTCACTCCGATTGCCGCTCCCACCGAGGAGGAACGCGCCCAGCCCTACCTGTGGCGCTTCTGGCGCCATGTGCCGCGCAAGGGGCGGGTCAGCATTTTCGACCGCTCCTGGTACGGTCGCGTGCTGGTGGAGCGGGTCGAAGGCTTCTGTTCCAATGTCGACTGGATGCGTGCTTACAGCGAGATCAACGATTTCGAGGAGCAGCTGGTGAAGAACAACACCGTGGTGCTGAAATTCTGGCTGTCGATCAGCAAGGAAGAGCAGCTCAGGCGCTTCGAAGAGCGCCAGAAGACCGGCTTCAAGCGCTTCAAGATTACCGACGAGGACTGGCGCAACCGCGAGAAATGGGAGGACTACGAGATGGCGGTATGCGACATGGTGGACCGCACCAGCTCGGAAATGTCGCCATGGATACTGGTTGAGGCCAACGACAAGAATTTTGCCCGCATCAAGATTTTGAAGACCCTGTGCGAGCGGATCGAGGCTGCGCTGAAGTAAAGGCTCGAACCGCAGAGGACGCGGAGGACGCAGTCATGCAGGTTGGGTTACGGCGCAAAAAGACGCGCCTAACCCAACCTGCATTTTCAAGCCATCTACGAGCTTTTTACTTCGTGAGCGGCTGAGAATGCTCGCGATGCCGCCGCCAATTCTCCAGATAGGCCGCAGTCAGTTCCCGGTTGTTGCGGAACAGCAGCAGATTTTCCGCATTGCGGTGTTGCGCTGAATGGGTGAAGTTGAAGCTGCCGGTGATGACCACCGGGTTGGCGCTGCCGGCATCGATCACCATCACCTTGTTGTGGGCGCTGCTGTGCTGGCTGTCTACGAACACCGGCACGCCGCCGTCCGCAACCGTCGCCACTTTGCCGCGCCCATCCATCCTTAGTATCTGTTCCGCGTCCGCGATGACCCGAACATCCACGCCGCGCTGCTTCGCCCTGATCAAGGCCTGAGCGATTTCCTTGCTGGTGAAGCTGAATGTCTGCACCAGCACCTGCTTCTGCGCCTGTTCGATGGTCAACACAATCTGTCCGGCGGCGTCGTCCCCGGGCGTAAACAGCACCTGTACGGTGCCGCTGGCGGTGATGGTTTTGCCGGGGAAGAACATCTCGTAGGCCAACGCGGGGGAGGCGAAGAGCAACACCAAGAGCATGGCGTGGCGGGGAATGTTTTTCATCGGTTTCCTTTTTTCGGGCGTGGCCTCGGGCCGAGGCGCAAGTGCGAATATCGACTATTATGCATGATATGGAATGCGCCGCCGACCTTGAGCGCGGCGGCCAACAGCGAGGAACGGACGATGAGCCAAGACAGGGAAGCCGCCACCCTCGCGGGCGGGTGCTTCTGGTGCCTGGAGGCGGTGTTCGAGCTGCTTGATGGCGTGGAGAAGGTCGAGTCGGGCTATATCGGCGGCGACACCCTCAACCCCAGCTACGAGCAGATTTGCAGCGGAACCACCGGCCATGCCGAGGCGGTGCGGATCACCTTCGACCCGGCAGTGATTTCCTTCCGGGAATTGCTGGAAGTCTTTTTTACCATCCACGACCCCGCCACCCTGAACCGCCAGGGCAATGACGCGGGCACCCAGTACCGTTCCGCCATTTTCACCCACAGCCCGGAACAGAAGGCCGTAGCGGAAGAGATGGTCGCCGGTATCCCGTCCGCCGTGACTGAAATTGCTCCCGCCGGAGTTTTTTACGTGGCGGAGGACGATCACCAGGAATATTTCAGGGGTCACGGCGATCAACCTTATTGCCGATTCGTGGTTGCTCCCAAGGTGGCAAAACTGAGGGAGAAATTCAAGTCGAGACTGAAGAGCGGGTCGGCTTAGATGGAATTTCGTCAGGCTGGATTGCTGATTACAAACCGGTGCTTGCCGGAAATGGTGCGTTTTATCTCATCGACAGCATTGATTTCCAGCACCATATTCTCATCGACATCCCTGCGGACGCTTGCTCTGAGCGAGTTCAGGGCCTCGGCGCTCAATCCGGACGGCGAGACGAGGTTCAGGGTGATTTTGTCCGGTTCGCTCTGGATGAACTGATACTGCTTGATGTCGGTCAGCCCATCCAGCAGGTGGATGAAATACGATGGGTAAATGCTCTTGCCGCTCCGGGTCTTGATGATGTCGTTGCTGCGGCAGAGCCCCATTTCCATCATCGGGAACGGCGAGCCGCAGGCGCAATCGCCCTGCTTCAGCCTGCCCGAGTCGCCGATCTCATAGCGGATGAATGGCATCACCCGGTTGGTCAGCGAGGTGATGATGAGCCGGTCTTCATGGTCGATGTTCAGCGACTCAAGGTAAACCATGTCGGTGAAGACGTGCTGGTTGCCGTGCCGGCATTCGCAGGCGATATTCGGGATCTCCCGGCTGCCGTATTGATTGAACACCTTGCACTGGAAGGCCTGCTCGATTAACTCCCGCTGCCAGCCATACAGCACTTCGGCGGTGGAGAATACGCCCAGCAACGTGTTGGGGATGTTGACTTTGTTGTCGATGACATATCTGGCAAGTTCGGCCAGGATCGAGGCATAGCCTTGCAGCAGGACGGGTCTGTACGATCTGATGGTGCTGGCCCAGTCATGCAGCTGCGCTTCGGTGTATTCGTACGCGGCGATGGTCTTCTCGGCGGCAATGGCGTCGTTGACGATTTTGCCGAAGCTGCCGCCGCCCTTGATGTCCTGCCTGGCGCCCCAGAAATTCAGGATTTTCTGGCCCGGCTTCCATCCCGACCCCATGTAGCTTCTGCACATGCCTGCGCGCATCAGCTCGTTTTTGTGAGCATCGTAATAAAATGACACCGGCTTGCCGGTCGATCCGCCGGTGTTGCCGATCCTCAACCGGTTCCTGTCGAAATCCCGCGCCAGCATCTCATCCCGGTGCTGGATGACCTCGTCCTTGCGCAGGATGGGCAGGTTGCTTACGGCAATCTCGTTCGCCTCATTTCTGACGGCTTGAGCGTATTTCTCCCGGTAAAAAGGCACGTTGGCGTACGCATGATCGACGATGGCAGACAGGTCTTTCTGCTGCTTGTCGAGGAGCTGCTCCCGGGTCAGGGTCTGGTTGTGCAGCAGCCCGTCCAGCAGGGCAAATCGTTCCCTGTGCCGGTTCCTGTGCAGCAGATGCTTGACGCGATAGATCATGCGCATTGACCTGATCGCGCCAGCATCTCGCCCCAGGCCTTGCCGTCTTCGGCATAGCGGGCGATGGCTTCGACGATCCCCGCGTGCCGTTTGGTCTTGTTGGCGCTTGAATTGATCAGGTCGTAACACATCGAGTTGTCGCCGAAATTATGTTCGATGTTGTCCATGAACACCTGGAAATTGCTGGCTGCCTCTGCGTGTGCGGGTGATCGGCTCCACCAGTTTTTCCGGTCGTGAGCGAGGGCTTTGAGAGAATCCAGTTTTTCCCGGATGACCAGACGCTTCTCGTTGTACTGCTGAAGCATGTTTTGATGAGTTGATTCCAGTGCCTCTACGATAGCCTCATTGATCAAGCTTGGTTTCGGGTAGCCCATTGCACCGAGTTTTTCGATGGTGAACAGCATCACATCGCCATAGAACTGCCGTTCGAACTCCCCTGAAAGATCGATGGTGGCGATGTCGGCTGCGATTCCGGGCCTGAATTCCGATTGGCCCGTGGTCCGGACGGTGCGCTTGTGCAGCATGGGGAGATTGGCGGATACGAATCGCTCCCCGATTTCAGACTTGATGAGCCGCCCCAGCACCGGCCCGGCCATTCTGAGTTTCAGGGTCGCGAAGGGGATGAAGTACTTCAGCCCTTCCGGTTTGAAGATGTAATTTCCCGTGTAGATGGTTCGGGCCGGACGGACGCTGGCCATGATGTCTTCATGGCGATAATAGGTTTTTCGGGTGGGGTGTTCGCCGTAAAAGAACCGGTTCAGCTTGCTTGAAAAATGGCTGAAACACCGTGAGTTATCATGTTCGCCGGCGATGGAGCAATGATATTGGTACGACTCTTTTGTGGGCTTGAAGCCAAAGAGAACCGCCATGTCATGATAGGACGCTTCGTCATCGTCGCGCTGTCTGGTGTCGTGGAACTGGCAGGGCCGGGATGGATCGTATGCGGCGATCTGGTGCAGAAAGCAGATGACATCTTCAAGAAAGTTGCCCGCCATCACGGACGGAGAGACGGGGGGGTCGCCGACCACCTTGCCGGTGAGGATGAGGGCATCCGTGCTGGAAAAAATCTGGTCTAAACTATAAAAAAAGTTGATGGCGTAAAAGTTTCTATCCCCGGCTGCGGTGCTGACTTTTACCTGGAACTCCTGATCGCTGTCGATGAAATAAAACAGCGTCTTTTCCGCGCCGCGCTGCCCTATTTTGTTCAGCTTCAGGTAGGCGATGTTGCGCATGATCGAGGGGCCCTTGTGGTAAAAGGCATCCCGGTCGGTGCCGCCGAGGATTCGGAATAAAGCCTTCTTTTCCGCCTCGGTCAAGGCGTCCATCTGGTCGAGTTGCTCGCTCAAGCCGAAATAGCGGGTTGCTATGCCCTGCGCGCTGCAATCGTTAGCTATCGCCCTGTTTCTGGTGATGCTGTCATCGTCTCTGGAGTCATCGGCGACGATGACTGAAATTTTCTGGTATCGGTGATCGGCAAACCCGCCATACCCAAACGATCTGCACAGGCGCAGCAGGCTGTCGAGGCAGCTTTTCAGGTGTTGCGGCCTGTCCGCAACCGGGATGACGATGACGAAATTGTGCCTGTCGTCGTTGCCCTTCAATGCGATGAGTCGTTCCAACTCCCGAAAGGCCGCGTGATAAGGCTCAAGCAAAGATTCATTAACCCCATCTCCCGCTTGCGGGAGTGTGCGCGTAAGGCGTAGGGCGTCAATAAGCGAAGCGCATTGCGCCGTATGTTGCTCGACATGGTGCAATGCGCTTCTCTTATTGCACCCTACATGAACTTTGTCAGCTTGAGGTTCATGGGTAGGGCTGGGGAGAGGGGGTTCTTCCGCCCACAGCGCCTTCTCAATCTCCCGAATGCGGGATCGGCAGGCATCGATCAGTCCGTCGATATTCTCGTGCATTTCCGGGTTCTATCTTCCCGACAGGTAGTTCGGGAAGGCGTCCTTGTCGATCATGATTTCGATGAGATTGATGGCGTTTGCCAGGTCGCTGTGGGCAAACAGGTCGTCGAGGTCGGATTCGGCCACGATCTTCTTGTGGTTGATGCCGAATGATAGGGCGAGATAGCGAAAGTCGGGATTGACGAAGTCGCAATCGATGAATCTCTTGTCGTAGAGCTGGAACTGGTTCTTGCGTATCAGGCTCATGGTGGCATTGTTGAACACCACCACATTCAGCGGGATGCCGTAATTCACCGCCGTCATGATTTCCATGCAGCACATCTGAAAGCCGCCATCGCCGAGGATGGCAAAGGTCGGCTTCTGCTCCGCAAACCTTGCGCCGATCGCGGCGGGTATCGCGTGTCCCAGGGAGGATATTCCGGAATTCGGGAAATACCGGTTGCCGCTGGATACGTTGAAGAAGTTCTGGGCAAAAATAATATTGTCGTCAAAAATCAACGCGTTTTCCGGGAAGTGCGTCTCCAGCTTCGAATAAAACCGCTCGACCAGTGCAAACTGGGACGGTAGCGCAGCGCCCTCTTTACCGGATGCTTCCTTCCTTAATCCCTCTGCATGGCCATGGAATTTGTCGAGGTTTTTCCGGGTCGCCCCGCTGTCCCCGATCTTTTCCAGGATTTCAGTCAGGGCATCCTTGATGTCGCCGTGGATGGCGACATCCGCCTTGTAAACCTTTTCCAGTTGCTCGTGGTCATTGTCGATCTGGGCAACCTTCTTGTTGCCCAGCAGCTTTTCGTCCCACAGGTAGCTGGTTCGTTCGTTGAACCCGGCGCCCAGAAACAGGACCAGGTCCGCATGATCGACGATGTATTTGTACGCAGCCCCGTTCGAGGTGACGCCCAGGCTTCCCAGAGATAGCCCGGACCCGTCGCCGATGACCCCTTTCCCTTTCAGGCTGGTGGTCACCGGGATGTTCATCGATTCGCTCAATTGGGCGACGGCTTCCTGCGCGCCCGATTTGATGCAGCCATAACCCGCAACGATGACGGGGTATTTCGCCTCGGCAATCAGTGCAGCCAGCGCATCCACGGGGAGGGTGCGCTTGTGGAGCGAGTGGCTGCTGCTCCGGGTGCGAACGCGATCGAGCAGGTTTTCCTCGACCATTTCCTTCTGGACGTTGTAGGGAAAGCTGAGGAGCACGGGGCCGGAGTTGCTGGAGAGTAGAATTTTTGATGCCTGATTCAGGACATGAACCAGGTAGTCGGTTCTTTCGATGATCTTGTTGTATTTGGTGATGCCCTTGAACAGCGCGGCCTGATCGATGCTGCCGCCCTCGCCGGAGCTCTCCTGCAGCCCGCCCTTGCCGAAGATATGGGTCGATGTTTCTCCGGTAATGATCAGGATCGGCTGTTTGTCCGCATAGGCATTGGCGATCCCTGTCACCAGATTGGTGGCGCCCGGACCGGCAGTGGTAATGCAGGCGGAAATTTTCCCCGAGGCCCTGGCATAGCCCCCGGCCATGAACGCCGCCCCCTGCTCATGCTTGACCAGTACGCTCTTGATGTTCGAGTCGTACAGGCTGTCGTAGACCGGCAGGATATGGGCGCCCGGCATCCCGAAGATAACTTCGATTCCCAGGCGCTCCAGATACCTTACGATTAATTCACTTACCGCTATTTTCATGTCGTCTCGTCATGGCCGTCGATCCATCAATCTTTAAGTGTCGCCCCGCTGTTATCGGATATCGAACCGGCGAAAAGGCAGCATGGATCGGTGTCGGGACAGGCATTTTAACCGAACCTTCGCCCAATAATGAAATAGGGGGTGGCCTCACTGAGTAGGGCGCAATAACCGAAGGGCATTGCGCCGAATGTCAAATGCCCTGATACTCGCCCCATGCCTGATTATCGTCGAGCCTGGCATCCGGGCGGGATTTATTTCTTCACCGTAAATTTGCTGCAACGGCATGGGAACGACCTGCTGACGCGGCATGTCGATTTGTTGCGGAAAACCGTTCGCTCCGTGCGGAAACGCCACCCTTTCCACATCCATAGCTGGGTGGTTTTGCCCGACCACTTGCATTGCGTGATCGAACTGCCGCCGGAGGATGCTGATTTCTCTACCCGGTGGCGACTGATCAAAATGGAGTTTTCCAAGGCGATTCCCCGTGGCGAAAAACTATCCGCCGTGCGCGTCCGCCGGGGAGAGCGAGGTATCTGGCAACGACGGTATTGGGAGCACTTGATTCGGGACGAGGCGGATTACCGTGCTCATATGGACTATGTTCATATCAATCCGGTGAAGCATGGGCTGGTCGAGCGTGTGGCCGACTGGCCTTATTCGACGTTTCACCACCTGGTTGCCGAAGGTGTCTATCCGTCGGATTGGGCGGGTTGGGTAGAATTGGGGTTGGGCTACGATGACTGACATCCGGCGCAATGCCCTGCGGTTATTGCGCCCTACACTCCCCGAATAAAAAACCGATGCCAAACATGAAATACCTCACCGGCTACCCCGAGGAAGTCAGAGCCCAAGTGCGCCAGCTGATCCAGCAGGGCCGCCTGGGCGACGTCCTGCTGCAAAAGTACCCCGCCGCGCACGACATCCGCACCGACAAGGCGCTGTACGACTACGTCTTCAGCCTGAAGAACCGCTTCCTGCGCAACGCCGCGCCCATCAACAAGGTCGCCTTCGACAGCCGGATTCAGGTCATCCAGCACGCGCTCGGGCTGCACACCGCCATCTCACGCGTGCAGGGCAGCAAGCTCAAGGCCAACCGGGAAATCCGCATTGCCTCCTTGTTCAGGGAAGTGCCGCTGGAGTTCCTACGGATGATCGTGGTGCACGAGCTGGCGCACCTGAAGGAAAAGGAGCACGACAAGGCTTTCTATCAGCTCTGCGCGCACATGGAGCCGGAATATCATCAGATCGAGCTGGATTTGAGGTTGTACCTGACGCATGTTGATTTGGGCGGGAAGTTGGATTGGCCGTAGTGACAAGCTGACCCCATTGATTATTGGGAAACTGGCACAGTGGTGAAACCGCGACCCAATCCGCAGGGGCAATTGCCGCTTTGAGGTCATTCGCCAACCACTGGCGGCAAAATACCTTGTGTCGCATTTTCCAATGAAAAAGTTTGCTGACCAATAATCTCATCCACCTTGGCTGGTGGCAACCCTGCGTCAATCAATTGCTGACGTAGCCCAGCAATCCTACGCTCAAAGGCTTCTCTCGCTTGAGCGATTCCATCAACGATAAACTGTGCATTGAAATCATCTGCCAAGTCATAGAACTGGACATTCGACACGCACTTTTCAAACCAAGCAAACCTGATAGACACCTCCTGAAGAGCAAGCGTACCATGCGCTTGACGCACACCAATTTCGCTCAAGTACACAGTGCCTTGAATGTTGTTGAATCGGTGCCTGTTGAGTACTCGCCGTATATCCCCATAGGCATTCTGCCAGCTTGGGTTGTGGTAGTTATTTTCCAGACACTTAGTATCGAGGTCAAAAACAATGAGGCAACGGTCCATCTTCTATGCTCCAGAGGCAGGTTTATTCTTGGGCGAAAATAAGTTTTGAGGGACTACAAATCTAGCTTTTGAAGCGACATTACAAATTTCGACCTACAGAGTGTAGCGTAGGCACAGGTCAGCGGCAAACGGCGCGCTGTACCTCCACGCTCTAACGAGGCTGTCGAATAACCCCAGTTTTCACACTCTGGCCCTGTCCGCCGCCTCATCGCGAACCTGCCGAGTTTTCTGTATTCGCCCTCGCCTACAGCCGCAGTACGTTTCTCGCGGCTTACCCGGCGCCACCTCAAGCCGCCAGAGGGGTTTTCGGCGGCCAGATGGAGGGGGTATTGTGCCCCGATTTACTCAAAGTGCATAGCCGTGATGCGCCAACTTCTCAATGTTGTGCACCAGGCAATACAATTTCCACTGCCCATCGACCTTCTTCTTGCCGCGCAGCGTAAAACGGTCGAGCCGCTTGTTCGCCCGGAGATTCCCGAAGACCGGTTCCACCGTCGCAAAACGCTGACCGATGCGCTGCCGCCCCGTCGGACTATCGATGCGCGCCTT
Organism: uncultured Sulfuricella sp.; assembly: GCA_964351305.1. Taxonomy (GTDB): domain Bacteria; phylum Pseudomonadota; class Gammaproteobacteria; order Burkholderiales; family Sulfuricellaceae; genus Sulfuricella. Next base: position 1,888 of record CAYGNO010000045.1, on the reverse strand, counting down.
CATCTTCTCGATCCAGTTCTCGCCCGCATCACGGCGCCCGAAGAAGAAGGACGCCTGGCGGGCAATGGTCTTTTCCGGTTTGCGCAGGCATTGCTCGCGGAGCGCGCAGGGCTCGCAATCCTGTTTCGCCCCCTGGAACTTCATCACCCTGTAGCCGTTGATCGTACACTCGCTGCCATTGCTGTAGAGTTTCTTGCCGGCGGGACAGATACGGCCGCGCGTTGCTTCGTCGAACTGAAAGTCGGCGGGTTTGAAGCGGGCCCCCGGCTTGGCCGGTTTCCCGGACTTATCGTGCAGCGGGTCGGGTTTGGCCTTGTGTTTGCCCTGATCGGCAAAACGCTCATCGCGTTGACGCATCTGCGGATCGGCGATCCAGGCGTCCACGCCCCGTTCGGCCTCCGATGCTTCGGAACGAAGGCCGGCGGCATCGGCAATCCGCTGGCGCTCGATCATCTTGGCGACCGCCGCCTCCATCCTGGCAGCCTCGTCGGCGAACTCCTCGCGTGTGCCGCTACGCGCCTTCGCGGCATTGGACGGCAGTTTCACCCCATCAATGGCGAACAGTTCGCGTCCGATCAGACCCTGGCGGTCGCACACCACGAGCACCCGCGCGAAGAGTTGCGCCACCACATCGCCCATGCCGGAGACGAAGGCTGCCAGCGTACTGTGATCGGGCTGGGCATCGCCGGAGACCGCCATGAACAACACGTTCTGAAGGCAGGCGCGCTGCATGGCGCGCGAACTGACGATTCCGCGGGAGTAGGCGAGGAGAACAATCTTGAGCAGCACCGAAGGCGCATAAGCCGGGGCACCGCACTCATCATTGGAAAAGCGTGCCTCCAGGTCCGAGAGATCGAACTCGTGGTCGATCAGACGACAGAGGGCGTATTCGAAGGTGCCTGGCAGAACCTGCGAGTGAAGGTCCACCGCGAGAAAGCGCGGACTCATGTCGACGGGTTTGAAGCGGGCCATGGTTCCATCCTTTGAGAAGATGGCTAATTATACCATGCGCATAAACAGGAAAGGCGGAAATTGTGGGTTATTCGACAGCCTCAACGTTGAGGTAAGGGGCGGGCGGCTTCTCGCCCGTCCCTCTTGACCGTAAGGTTAGGCATATTTGAACTCGATCTTGTGAACTTTCTTCAAGTCTACAGTCTGCTTGGCTTGCCATAAATCGTAATTGTCTTGCATCGTCAACCAGCTTTCGGGGGAGCGCCCCAATGCTTTTGAGAGACGAAGAGCCATTTCAGGACTCACACCACTGGTTTTGTTCAAAACGCGATTAAGGGTCGAGGCGGCAACGCCTAATTTGAGGGCGAGCTCCCTGCAACTGATTTCGTTCGGGGCAAGATAAACCTCTTGAATAAATGCTCCGGGGTGCGGTGGATTGTGCATAGCCATTAGTGATAATCCTCGTAATCTAAAACAAATGCGTTGCCGTTCTTAAACTCGAACGTGACGCGCCAATTGCCATTTACCCATATTGACCATCGCCCGCGGTCACTTCCCTTTAGCGGGTGAAGCCGAAATCCGGGGATGTCCATGTCCTCGATAACTTGAGCGGTATCAAGCGCCGCCAACTGCATTTTGAGACGATTCGCGTGTGCAGGTTGGATTCCAGCCAAGCTGCCGGATTCAAATAATTTTCGCAGGCCTTTGTGGCGAAACGTTGCAATCATGCGTGAATGATAGCGCGTTGCGTGATGCGCAACAAGGGCCAACTATGATGCATAACGGCAAAGTTTAGGGGAGCGCGCTTGCGCGCTTCCCGCTAGAACGTAGTGTTAGAAGTGGCCCCGGAAATCTGAACAAGCCGATAAGTGGAGAATCTGCTATCACTCACCACTGCGACATCCTTGAAACCGGAAACGATTCCTTCCGCTTCAAA
>CAYGNO010000044.1:0-13833 GCA_964351305.1 uncultured Sulfuricella sp. | reverse complement strand
GTCGATGGACACGGTGCCCGGCGTGAGCGATACGATGCTGGCGAGGATGGTGGCGACGAAGGGATCGCGCAGATCCAGTGGTACCTCGATGAAGGCCGGTTCGAGGCGGGCAAGTGGGCCGATCACGCGGCGCGCCACGGCCCCGTTGGCGACAACGATGTCCACGGCCACCCGCGCCGCGAGCAGCAATGCCGTGCCGGGGCTGGCGAGGCGCGGCGCGCCGGGCCAGAAGGGCCGCGTGATGAAGGGCAGCGCCAGCGCCAGAACGGCGCCCAGCAACAGCGTGCCCGGCGAGGCGGCATTGGCGAGCGCGGCCCACAGCAGGAAGATTGTCACGGACAGGGCCGGGCGGGGGAAAATGCGCTGCATCATGGCCGGATATCCCGTGCGATGACATGTTTATCCCTGCCTAATACGCCGTCGATATAGGTGCCGGGGGCATGTAGTTGAGCTGCGGCGCGTGCCGCGTAATCCGCCACCGGCCGGGCGAAAAGCGCCATCAAGGGACCTGCGGCGACCAGCAGCAGGATGGCTGCCGTACGTTGCCAGGCGATGGCCGGGGCGGTTGGGAGCTGCATCTCCGGCTTGCGCCGCCAGAACAGGCGGCTGCCTGCCCTTGCCAAGGCCGCCATGATGAGGAAACCCACCGTCAGTAAAATAACCCAGATGGCCGGGCCCGCCGCCGTTTCCCGCAGTGCGGACAGCAGCATGAGCTTGCCGAGGAAGCCGGAAAATGGCGGCAGCCCGGCCGCGCCGATGGCGACCAGGAAAAAGCCCAGCGCCAGCCAGGGCGCATGGAACGCCGGGCCGGGCCGGATGCCATCGGCGACTGCGCCGCGCTGCTCGGCGATCAGTTCCGCCAGCAGGAAGAAGGCGGCGCCGATGAAGGTGGACTGGAACAGATAATACAGCGCCGCTGCGGTGATGTCTGCCTGTGCATAGGCAGACATCACCAGCAGCGTGCCGGCCGATGTCAGCACCAGCCAGGCGGCGAAATCGCGCAGCCGTGTGGCGGCGAGCGCGCCCAGCGCGGCGAACAGCACAGTCGCCAGCGCCAGCGGCACCAGCCAGCCAGCCAGCAGATTGGTCATCGCCGCTGCCGGGGCGAAGGCTACGGCATGCACGCGCAGGATGGCGATGATGCCGACCTTGGTCATGATGACAAACAGCGCCGCCACGGGTGCGCCGGCGGCAGCATAGGTGTGGGGCAGCCAGAAAGACAGGGGCAGCAGCGCCGCTTTGAGGGCGAACACGGCAATCAGCAGCGCGCCTGCCAGCCTTGCCAGGGCGATATTGTGATCCGGGTTTTGCAGGCGTAGCGCCATATCGGCCAGGTTGAGAGTGCCCAGTGTCCCATAGAGCAGACCCAGTGCGATCAGGAATAGGGCCGATCCAGCCAGGTTCAGCACCACATAGGCCAAGCCTGCGCGGGTGCGCGCTAGCCCTTCGCCGTGGGCCAGCAGCGCATAGGAGGCAAGTAGCATCACCTCGAAAAAGACAAACAGGTTGAACAGGTCGCCGGTCAGGAAGGCGCCCTGGATACCCATGATCTGCAACTGGAACAGCGGGTGGAAGTGGCGTCCGCGATTATCGAAACCGGCTGTCGCGTAGAGCAGGGATACGCCCGCCAGCAGCGCAGTAAGCAGGGACATGGCGGCGGCCAGACGATCCACCGCCAGCACGATGCCGAAGGGCGCCGCCCAGTCGCCTAGGGCGTAAACCAGCATGGCGCCGCCATCGGCCAGTTGTACCAGCCAGGCGGCGGCGGCGATGCCGGACAGCGCCGCCGCCAGCCCGGCGCGGCGCTGGAAGGCCAGCCCGCCGCCCGCCAGTTGCAGCAGCGCGGCAGCAAAGGGAATCAGGATGGGGAGGATGGCGGCATGAGCGCTCATGGTTTCAACCGTCCATCCACATGGTCGTCGCCGCTTTCGGCCAGCGCGCGCAGGGCCAGCATCAGCAGGTAGGCGGTCATGCCGAAACCGATCACAATGGCGGTCAACACCAGAGCCTGGGGCAGCGGGTCGGTGTAGGCGGCTCCGGCCCGTATCAGGGGTGGTGCATCCAGCATCAGGCGTCCGCTGGCGAAGAGAAACAGATTCACCGCGTAGGACAGCAAGGTCAGGCCCAGTACGACCGGAAAGGTGCGTGCACGGAGAATCAGAAACACCCCGCAGGCGGTGAGCACGCCGATGGCGATGGCGACAATGGCTTCCATCAGGCGGCCTCTCCACTATTTTCAGGACAGCCGTGACGCGACAGGCGGCCCAACTGTGCCAGCACCATCAGCACCACGGTCACTACCACGATGTAAACGCCCAGGTCGAACACCATGGCCGAGGCCAGTTCGATCTCTCCAATCAGCGGCAGGGTGAAATGGCCGTGGGCGCTGGTGAGGAAGGGGCGGCCGTAAAGCCAGCTTGCTGCGCCCGTGCCGCCGGCGAGCAGCAGTCCCAGTGCCAGCAGTTTCGCTTTGTGGCGGGGCAGGCGTGGCTGGGCAAAATCGATGCCGCTGGCCAGGTATTGCAGAACCAGGGCCACGCCGGTGACCAGGCCAGCGACGAAGCCACCTCCCGGCAGGTTATGGCCGCGCAGCAGAATGAAGATCGATACCGCCAGTGCCAATGGCAGCAGCGGGCGCATCAGCATGGACAGGAACAGCGGGTGACGTTCCGTTGCCCAAGGCCGGCCATCGGTATCGCGCTCGGGCGCGGTGAGCGCCAGCCGATTCAGCAGGGCATGGGCGGCCAGGCCCACCATGGCCAGTACGGTGATTTCGCCCAGGGTGTCGAAGCCGCGGAAATCCACCAGGATCACGTTTACCACGTTGGCCCCGCCGCCACCCGCCACCGACTGGTCGAGGTAGAAGCCGGAAATGGCCTCGAATGGCGAGGTCATCATGGCGAAGGCTGCCGCCCCCAAGCCTGCGCCGGCGCCAACGGCCAGCGCCGCATCGCGCGTCAGCCGCAGGCCGGAATCCTCTGCGGGGGAGGTTTGGGGAAGGTAATGGAGAACCAGCAGCAGGAGTACGATGGTGACCACCTCCACCGCCAGTTGGGTCAGTGCCAGGTCCGGCGCCGAGAAGCGTATGAAGGTGAGCGCCACGACCAGACCCACGACGCTGGTGAACACGATGGCGGTGAGGCGGTGCCGGTGCAGCAGGGTTGCACCCAGAGCGCCCGCGACAAGGGTAGCCAGGGCCGCGAAAGCAGCGCTATCGGCAGGCTGGTATGCCGCGGCGGCAATCACCGGCGGCCCCGAGAGCCAGGCCCAGCCGCCAAGGCTGAGCACGAAGGCGATGAAAAGCGCCAGGTAGCGTTGCAGCGATTTAGTGTCCAGCCAGTTCACGATGCGGCACGCGAGGGCCTTCAGACTTTCATAAAGGCGCTCGAAGGCGATGTGGGCATGGATTGACGGCAGTCGATCGTGGAGGGCGAAAAGCGGCTTGCGCAGGGCGTAGAGGGTGATGCCGCCCGCCAGCGCCACCAGACTCATGACGAAGGGCAGGTTGAAGCCGTGCCACACCGCCAGCTCGAAGGCAGGCAGGGGGGCTTGCAATGTTGCGCCGGCCGCAACTGCGAGCAGGGGGGCGACGCTCCATTGCGGGAAGATGCCGACCAGCAGGCACAGCACTACCAGCACCTCCACCGGCGCGCGCATCCAGCGCGGCGGCTCGTGGGGCTGGCGCGGCAGATCGACGGGATCGCCGTTGAAGAATACGTCGTGGATGAAGCGTGACGAATAGGCCACGGCGAGAATGCCCGCCACCGTGGCGAACAGCGGCAGCAGCCAGCGCATCTCCTCGAACACCGGATGGCCGATCGTCTCGGTAAAGAACATCTCCTTGCTGAGAAAGCCGTTCAGCAGCGGCACGCCGGCCATGGAGCCGGCGGCGACGATGGCCAGCGTCGCGGTAATCGGCATGAATTTGAAAAGCCCGTTCACCCGCCGCATGTCACGCGTGCCGCATTCGTGATCGACGATGCCGGCGGCCATGAACAGGGAGGCTTTGAAAATTGCATGGTTGATGATGTGAAACACGCCGGCCACTACCGATAGCGGTGTATCGAGCCCGAACAGCAGCGTGATCAGGCCGAGGTGGCTGATGGTGGAATAGGCCAGCAGTCCCTTGAAGTCGTAGCGGTGAAATGCGGTGTAAGCCGCATACACCAGCGTGGTTGCGCCGACTCCGCTGACCAGCCAGAACCACAGGTCGCTGCCCGCCAGCACCGGGTACAGCCGCGCCAGAAGGAAGACGCCGGCTTTCACCATGGTCGCCGAATGCAGGTAGGCGGATACCGGCGTGGGCGCGGCCATGGCGCTGGGGAGCCAGAAATGGAAGGGAAACTGGGCCGATTTGGTGAAGGCGCCGAGCAGGATCAGGATCAGCATCGGCGCATACAGGCTGTGTTCGCGGATACGCTCTCCCTCGGCCAGCACAGCCGTCAGTTCGAAGCTGCCGGCGATGTGGCCGAGCAGCAACACTCCGGCCAGCAGCGCCAACCCGCCGCCGCCGGTGACGGCCAGCGCCATGCGGGCGGCGATGCGCGAGTCGCGCTGCTCGCGCTTGTAGGCGATGAGCAGGAAGGACGAAATGCTGGTGACCTCCCAGAACACCACCAGCAACAACAGGTTCTCGGACAGCACGATGCCGAGCATGGCCGCCATGAACAGCAGCAGGAGGCTGTAGAAACGTCCGAGGCGGTCGCTTTCCGGCAGATAGTAGTAGGCGTAGAGCACCACCAGCAGGCCGATGCCGAGTATCAGCAGGCAGAACAGCAGCCCCAGCCCGTCGAGTCGGAAGGAAAGGTCGAGACCGTAGGCGGGCAGCCAGGCGTAGGCCGTCACCAGCGTTTCCCCCGCCAGCACGGCGGGAGCCAGGGGGGCAAGCAAGGCCAGGCAACCCGCCATCACCCCGGCTGCGCCCAAGGCCGCCACTCCTCTGCCAAAGCGGGCCAGCAGTGCGGGCATGAGGCAGCCGATGAAGGCGAAGACAACGATTAGCGGCAGCAATAAAGTTCCGGACATGGGGGAACGTGGAAAACGAGTGTGTGATGGCTATGGTAACATCGAAGCAACGGAGTCAGCGCAGGGATGAATATGGATTATATTGAAGGAAGTCGGTGTGCGATTCCGGCATCTTCGGCAGCATGTTTCCCGTAACGGGGAAGCGAATCCGGGTTTCATTGGGGATCATTCTGAGATGACAGCGATGAACTTTGACAGAGCAATCAATTGGAAAGCGAACGGGCGCCAGAGGACAGGGCTGATTGCATCGAGTCTGGCCTGGATACTGCTGTCCGGGCTCGCCCATTACCTGACGGGCCCGAAATACGAGTTCCACATCGTCTTCCTGCTTCCCGTGGTGGCCGTTTGCTGGTATGTCAGCATAAAATCCGGGTTCTTCACGGCATTGCTCAGCGCAGCGGTGTGGATGGCGGTGGATTGGCTTGCGGCACCCCAGGGCGCCGATCTCCTGGCGTTGCTTGTCAACGATGCCGTCAGGCTGAGCGTGTTTGCGCTGGTCATTGTGCTGGTTGACCGGCTGAGAAGGGTGCATGAACGCGAGTCCGCCCTGGCCAGGGTCGATTTGCTCACACAGTTGCCGAACCGGCGAGCCTTCTATGAGCACGGTGCTGCCGAGATCATGCGGGCGCAACGTTACCGGCATCCGCTCACCGCGATCTCACTGGACCTGGATAATTTCAAATCGGTCAACGATCACGATGGCCATGACGCCGGAGACCGGGTGTTGCGCGCGGTTGCCGGGACGCTACGGAAGAATATCCGCGCGACGGATGTCGCCGGACGGCTCGGCGGGGACGAGTTCGCGATATTGCTGCCGGAGACGGGGCGCGAAGCGGCCGGGGCAATCGCCGCCAAGCTGCAACAGCAACTGGCGCACAACATGCAAAAGGGAGGCTGGCCGGTAACGGCCAGCCTGGGCGTGGCCACGTTCTTGACGCCCCCGGAGAGCATCGACGATTTGATGAAACAGGCGGATATGCTGATGTATGGCGCGAAGCAGAAAGGCAAAAACAGGGTCTGGCACGAGGTCATCCAGGCGCAGCAGGACGATTCGGAGTGATCCGGGAGAGAATTGCCAAAGGAGTCTGAATAATGTTCACCGTGAAGCGGATAGTGACGGGCTCCGACCTGTCCTGGTACGCGAGCCGGGCCGAAGCCCGTGCCGCCATGCTGGTGCGCGAACTGGGTGGCGAGGAGCTGTACCTGCTGCACGTCATCGGCAGCGTGGCGCTGGAATCGCTGCGCCATCTGCTCACCCAGCCCCCTCAGGAAACCGAGCGGCGGCTGGTCGATTCGGCCAAGGGGCAACTGACCCGGCACGCGCGCGAGTTTGCCGAGAAGCACCGCATTCCGGTCACGCCCGTCATCGAGATCGGGAGCGCTCACGCCGAAATCGTGGCCCACGCCGACGCCCTCAACGCCGGCCTGGTGGTGCTGGGCGCCCATGGCGGCAGTTTCGTGCGCGAGCTGTTTCTCGGCAGCACCGCCGAGAGGGCGCTACGCAAGCTGTCCTGCCCGGTGCTGATCGTCAAGCGCGAGCCGCTCGGCCCCTACGAGAAAGTGTTGGTGCCGGTGGACTTTTCCGAGTCTTCCCGGCGAGCGGCGGAGATAGCCCTGCACATCGCCCCGCAGGCCGACATCATCCTGCTGCACGCGTTCGAGGTGCCTTTCGAGGGCAAGCTGCACTTTGCCGGGGTAAGCGACGAAGCCATTCACGCCTACCGCATTGAGGCGCGCGAACAGGCAAACAGTGCGATGCGGCAATTTGTCTCCACATTGGGGGCCGACGGGCGGGTAACTCACCGGGTCGAATTCGGCCATGCGCCCAGCGTGATCCGGGAGCAGGCGGATGCCCTCGAGCCCGACCTGATCGTCATGGGCAAGCACGGCCAGTCCGAATGGGAAGAACTGCTGCTCGGCAGCGTCACCAAGCACGTGCTGCGCGAAGCCGGCTGCGATGTGCTGGTGGTCAGCCCTGACCGCTTGAAAGGGGCCTGACATTCAGCCTGAAGGCGCCCCGCATTCCGGCATCCTCCCGTGCGCAGCGGCGGGCGCGCTGCCGGGGCTGTTCGAACTGCGCGTCCGGGATGATTTATTGGCGTTTTCGTTTACCAGCCCATACTCAAATCACCGATGACAAAATCAGCCAGTCCCGCTTCCATCCATCGCTTGTCACTACAAGTGCGTGAGATCGCGCAGTTGTTTAACTCGATGGACCCGACGCCGTTCCTGAACAAAGACCTCGATCCAGAAGCAGAGCTCTTCATCGAAACATGGGCGTCGGGATTTGCACCGGGTAGCCGCTTCCATATAACCATCCACGTTGAACAGTGGCCGCTGGATGGCGACCCAAGCGAGATGTTGACCGAAGCGATCCACAACCACTTCTCCTACAAAGCCGAGCGCACGCGCAGCGCCTTGAAACATTTTCTGCGGCAAGGCCGGATGAGCCTTGTCATCGGTATTGTCTTTGTTACACTGTGCCTGCTTGCGGCCGATGCCATTGGAAAGCTCGGCACCCATACCGGCGCCATCATCGCGCGCGAAAGCCTTACGATCGTCGGTTGGGTTGCCATGTGGCGCCCGCTACAGGTTTTTCTTTACGATTGGTGGCCGCTCCAGCGACAGATTCGCCTTTACCAAAAGCTGGGCAGTGCTCATATCCAGGTAATTCAAGGCAAATGACGGTCAGCACGCTTGCTTGTGCGCCGGCTTGAAGCCAGCCGTTACCGATGCTGGCATTCGTATCAGTAAAAATAGACAAGTGGATGGGAGGTTGCATGCTTAAAATCCTGCTGCCGGTGGACGGCTCGGAAAACTCTGACCGCGCGGCGCGCCATCTGATCGGCATGGCCGGCCACTGCGGGGACATGGATATCCGCGTGGCGAACGTGCAGCCGCCGTTCCTGTATGTCGAAATCCTGCTGAAGCCCCGGCAGGAAGTGCTTGACGCCTGGGCGCACAAGGCGGGCAAGGACGCCACCCGCTCCGCCTGCGCCCTGCTCGACGCGGCGGGCATTCCCTACACGCTGGAACTGGTCGAGGGGGAAGTCGCGGAAACCCTGGTTCGGTGTGCCGAACGGGAGCAATGCGACATGATCGTCATGGGCACGCGGGGAATGGGGACGGTTGCCAACCTGGTGCTGGGTTCGGTGGCGACCAAGGTGATCCACCTGGCGCACATTCCCGTGACACTGGTCAAATGAGCCTCCGACGCAAAGGAGCCCCATGATGTCCTCCCTCCCGCTAATCTGGTTGTCGTTCGCCATCGTCTCTGCGGTGATCGTGGTGGCGGGCTATTATCTCTCCGGCTACGGCGACGTGATCGCCGAGAAGACCGGGCTGTCGGGATCATGGGTCGGGCTGGCGCTGCTGGCCACCGTCACTTCTCTGCCGGAGCTGGTAACGGGCATCAGCTCGGTGGCCGCCGCCCATGAAACGGATATCGCCGTGGGCGACGTGCTCGGCAGCTGTGTGTTCAACCTGCTGATTCTTGCCCTGCTCGATACTGTTTACCGCAAGGGTTCGGTTTTTGCCGAGGGAAGGAAAGGCCATCTGCTGATCTCGGCTTACGGCATCCTGCTCCTCGGCATGAGCGCGGCCGGTCTGCTCCTCGCCCAAACCGGACGGATGCCGGCGCTGGCCCACGTCGGTTTGTACGCGCCGGCCTTCCTGCTGGTTTATCTGGCGGCGATGCGCGCGGCGTTCCGTTATGAGCGGGAAGAAGTGGCGGAATTCGAGGCTGCCCAAGCCGAACGTCATCCCAATGTCACCCTGCGCCAGGCCGGAACGCGCTACGCCGTGGCCGCCGCTGCGGTGGTGGCGGCGGGGTCCCTGCTGCCTTTCATCGCCGCCGACCTCGCCGATCAGATGGGATGGAGCCACAGCTTTGTCGGCACCCAGTTCGTCGCCGCTGTGACCTCCCTGCCCGAGGTCACGGTGACGCTCGCAGCGCTGCGGATGGGCGCCATCGACATGGCCATCGCCAACCTGCTCGGCAGCAATCTGTTCAACATCGCCATTCTCGCCGTGGACGATGTCTTCTACCTGCCCGGCCCGCTGCTGGCTCACGTTTCCCCGGCTCACGCCACCACCGCCCTGGCGGCCATCGCCATGAGCGCGGTGGCGGTGATCGGCCTGCTCACCCGACCGCGCTGGCGCATTGGTGGCATCATGAGCTGGCCGGCCCTGGTGCTGGTGGTGATTTATCTGCTCAATAGTTATGCGCTTTACTAAGGAAATCTCCATGCAGGACACCGAACAACAACCGGTCTGGGCCGCTTCCAGCGAGGAAGCGCTAATGCATCTGGATTCATCGCTCCAGGGCCTGACCGAGGCCGGAGCGCGGCAGCGGCTGGAACGCCACGGCCCCAACCGCCTGCGGGAAAAACCGCCGCGTCCGGCCTGGATGAAGTTCCTCGACCAGTTCAAGGATCTGCTGGTGATCGTGCTCTTCGGCGCTGCGATTTTGGCGGGTGCCATCGGCGACATCAAGGACGCGGTGGTGATCCTGGTCGTCATCGTGTTCAATGCCTGCCTCGGTTTTTACCAGGAGCACCGCGCCGAGGCGACGCTGGCGGCGCTCAAGAAGATGCTGGCGCAGTACGCGCGGGTGCGGCGCGGCGGCGAGGTGCTGGAAATTCCCGCCGAAGACCTGGTGCCGGGCGATATCGTGCTGCTCGAAGCAGGCGACCGGATTCCCGCCGACGGCCGCGTGCTGGCGGCGCACAACGCCGAAGTGGCGGAAGCCGCGCTGACCGGCGAATCCCATGCCGTGGGCAAGTATGCCGAGGCACTTGCTCCGGGGGAGCAGCCGCTGGCCGAGCGCTTCAACATGGTATACATGAATACCGTGGTGACCCGCGGCCGGATCGAGGCGCTGGTTGCCGCCACCGGCATGGAAACCGAGATGGGGCGCATCACCGGCCTGCTGGATACGGCGCAGGAAAATCCCACCCCGCTGCAAATCCAGCTCGATGGACTGGGAAAACGCCTTGCCATCATTGCCGGCGTGGTGGTGACCCTGATTTTCGTGCTCGGCATCCTGCGCGGCGATCCGCTGGTGCAGACCATCATGACTTCCATCGCCCTGGCCGTGGCGGCCATTCCCGAGGGGTTGCCGGCAGTGGTGACGGTGACGCTGGCCATCGGCATGCACCGCATGGCGAAGAATCGCGCCATCGTCAAGAAACTCTCGGCAGTGGAAACCCTGGGCTCGACCTCGGTAATCTGTTCCGACAAGACCGGCACGCTGACGCTCAACCAGATGACCGCGCGCAACTTGTTCTACCGCAGTCAGCGTTTTACCGTCTCTGGCGAGGGCTATGCCGGCGAGGGAGGGATCGCCGCCGAAGATGGCAGCTCGTTGCCTGATTTTCTGCCGCTGCTGGCGCCCGCCGCCCTGTGCGTGGATAGCCGCATCCGCGACGGCGAACTGATCGGCGACCCCACCGAGGGCGCGCTGCTGGCGCTCGCCATGAAAGGGGGCATAGCACCGGACAGTCTGGCCGAGCGCCGCCCGCGCATCGCCGAAATCCCCTTCGATTCGGCGCACAAGTTCATGGCCACCTTCCACCACGACGGCGAATGGGTGCGCATGCTCCTCAAGGGCGCGCCCGACGTGCTGCTGGCGCGCGCCGACCGCCATCTCGACGCAACCGCCGAGGCGCCCCTCGACGACACTACCCGCGCTGCTTTCGAGGCCGAGAACGCCCGCCTCGCCGGTCAGGCCATGCGCGTGCTGGCGGTGGCCAGCCGCGACATCCCGGCGCAGCAATTCGACCCCGCCGCCGACCTGATGGCCTGGGCGCAGGAACTCACCCTGGTCGGCCTGGTCGGCATCATCGACCCGCCGCGCCCCGAGGCGCGGGACGCGATCCGCCTGTGCAAGCTGGCCGGCATCCAGGTCAAGATGATCACCGGCGACCACGCCATCACCGCCGCCGCCATCGCCCGCGAACTGGGCCTGGAAGGCGCGGTGCTGACCGGCGCCGAACTCGACCGGATCGACGTCGCCGAGCTGTCGCAGCACATTGAGGAAACGGCGGTGTTCGCCCGCGTCGCGCCGGAGCACAAGGTCAAGATCGTCCAGGCGCTGAAGGCGCGCGGCCATGTCGTCGCCATGACCGGCGACGGCGTCAACGACGCCCCGGCTCTGAAGAACGCCGACATCGGCGTGGCGATGGGCATCACCGGCACCGAGGTGACCAAGGAAGCCGCCACCATGGTGCTCACCGATGACAACTTCGCCACCATCGTCGGCGCGGTCGAGGAGGGCCGCACCATCTACGACAACATCGTTAAATTCGTGCGCTTCCAGCTCTCCACCAACATCGGCGCCATCCTCACCGTGCTCGGCGCGCAACTGCTGGGCCTGCCCACCCCCTTCACCGCGATCCAGATCCTGTGGATCAACATCATCATGGACGGCCCGCCCGCCATGACTCTGGGGCTGGAGCCGGCGCGCCCGGGAATCATGGAGGGGCCACCCAGAAAGGCCGAGGCGCGCATTCTGACCCTGCCGCGTTTCTGGCGCCTGTTGGCCTATGGCACCATCATGGCGGTGGGGACCGTCGGGGTGTTTGCGTACGGGTTGTCGTCGGGCGGAATTGAGCAAGCTTTGACGCTGGCTTTTACCACCTTCGTGCTGTTCCAGTTCTTCAATGTGTTCAACGCCCGTAATGAAACCGGCACCGCTTTCAACCGCCAGTTCTTCGCCAACGGCAAGCTGTGGATGGCTCTGATCGGGGTGGTGGGATTGCAGGTAGTAGTGGTGCACTGGAATCCGGCCCAAGCCATCTTCCACACCGTGGATTTGAGCCTGCATGATTGGGGGTTGGCCGGGATCACCGCCGCCAGCGTACTGGCGCTGGAGGAGGCGCGCAAGCTGGCGGCGCGCTGCTGTTCGACCAAGCGGTGAGGCGCCGTTCTGGATATTCGTAATTTTCGAATAGATTATCAATTATATTCGACTTTATGGAGTATTAAAGGGCGGCTATACTTCATGCTGTTACTATTTAGTAAGGAGGAAAAAACCATGAGCCAGATCCATTCCATCAACCAGGTGCAAACCCTGCCGGCCCAGGCGTCTGCGACGCTCGCCACCAACAAGGTGATCCGCAACACCTATCTGCTGCTGTCCATGACGCTGCTGTTCAGCGCGCTGGCCGCGGCGGCGGCGGTGGCGATGAAGCTGCCCCACCCGGGCATGATCGTCACCCTGGTCGGCTATTTCGGCCTGCTGTTTCTCACCGCCAAGTTCCGCGACAGCGCGCTCGGCCTGGTCTTCGTGTTTGCCCTTACCGGCTTCATGGGCTACACCCTGGGGCCGATTGTCAGCCACTACCTGGGCCTGCCCAACGGCGGACAGATCGTGATGACGGCAATGGGACTCACCGGCGCGATCTTCCTCGGGCTATCAGGCTATGCCCTGGCCAGCCGCAAGGATTTCAGCTTCATGGGCGGGTTTCTCATGGTCGGTATCCTGGTCGGCTTCCTGGCTGGACTGGGGGCGATTTTCTTCGAGTTGCCCGGTCTGTCGCTGGCGGTTTCGGCGATTTTTGTGCTGCTCATGTCCGGGTTGATCCTGTACCAGACCAGCAGCATCGTCCACGGCGGCGAAACCAACTACATCATGGCCACGGTCACGCTGTTCGTGTCCATATTCAACCTGTTCACCAGCCTGCTGCACCTGCTGGGTTTCATGAATAGCAACGAATAGAACGCGACATGATGCTAAAAACAATAGAAAAATGGTTCGAAGCCACGCTCTGGAACGGGCGCTTCGTGGTCGTGGTTGCGGTGGTGGCGAGCATGGCCGCCGCCACGGCGATTTTCTACATGGCCACGGTGGACGTGGTGTACCTGATCGGCCACATGCTGCATTACGCCGACCCCGCTCTGACCGATGAGGCGCGCAAGCTGCTTCACGATCAGACTATCACCCATGTGGTGGAGGTGGTGGACGGCTACCTGCTCGCCACCTTCATGCTGATTTTCGCGCTCGGCATGTATGAACTTTTCGTCAGCGACATCGACGAAGCACATGGCAGCAAGACCTCCAGCAAGATCCTGGTGATCGAAAGTCTGGATGACCTCAAGGCGCGACTGGCCAAGGTGATCCTGATGATTCTGATCGTCACCCTGTTCGAGGAGGCGCTGAACATGAAGATATCGACCCCGCTTGACCTCATGTATCTCGGCGGGGCCATCGCCCTGATCGGCGCGGCGCTGTTTCTGACCCACAAGGCCGAAACGCACGGAAAAGAAATCGAGCACCCGGAGATTAAATCATGAAACGCATCGTCCTTTTTCTCGCCACCAACATGGCCATTGTCCTGGTGCTTTCGATCACCATGCGGCTGTTGGGGGTGGAGCCTTATCTCACCGAAGCGGGGCTGAATCTCGGTAGCCTGCTGATTTTCGCCGCCGTGATGGGCATGGGCGGTTCCTTTATCTCGCTCGCCATTTCCAAATGGACCGCCAAGCGCATGACGGGTGCAAGGGTGATCGAGACCCCCGAGACTCCCGGCGAGGCCTGGCTGGTCGAAACCGTGCGGCGTCAGGCGCAGATCGCCGGCATCGGCATGCCGGAAGTGGCGATTTTCGACTCGCCCGACGTCAACGCCTTCGCCACCGGCATGAACAAAAACAGTGCTCTGGTGGCAGTATCCACCGGCCTGCTGCAGGCCATGACCAAGGACGAGGCGGAAGCGGTACTGGGGCACGAAATATCCCACGTCGCCAACGGCGATATGGTGACGCTGGCGCTGATCCAGGGCGTGGTCAATACCTTCGTGATGTTCCTGT
>CAYGNO010000043.1:0-14031 GCA_964351305.1 uncultured Sulfuricella sp. | reverse complement strand
GAGCAGCTTTGCTGCCGCTCTCGGCGGGGACACTCCTTGCGGGTGCCGGGAGAGGAGGCAAACGAGAAGGGCGCTTGTTTTGTTTTGCCGGAAACATACGGCGCAATGCCCGTAGGTTATTGCGCTACGCTTGCGGCATTATTCCACGCGCAACTCGAGTTTCTGAAGAGTCACCCCCTGCACTTGCCCACCGGAGGAGGAGAAGCCTGCTGTGAAGCCGAAGTAGATGTCGTTCATGGACGAATCCAGGCTGATGCAGCGGGTTACGGTGGGAGCCGATGAAAAATTGGAGGCAGTGTCGCTACAGGCAATGCAATCCACCCACACCTTGACCAGGCTGTAAGTGCCGCCGGTTGCGGTGCAGGAGCTGTTGTAACTGCTGTGGATTTCGACTCGCTGATTGTGCAACAGCGTTACCGGCGATTCCTCGAACTTGTTGCTGAGGGCGTAGCTGCAACCTGCTGCGGTGCCATTGCAAGCAGTCGTCAGGTTGCCGTTGGTGGCCGAGTGGACGATATTGCCGTTCGCCATGATGGCGGTGTGATTGGAGGTGCCGACGGGCTCCCCGTTCGCGCTCTCTCGGCTGATGTCGGTTTCCACGAACAGGCTGAAGGGAAGGGTGCTGGCGGGGATAACGCCCATAGTGCTTTGCGAGCCGCACGTGGTCGGTTTGCCCGCGTCACCCTGCAGGAAGGAGAGGGTGAAGCCGTAGCCGTAATCCGACCCGCCGGGCAGGTCTGGATAAGCGAACTTGAATTCGTAATAGGCGCGCAGAATTTTTCCGTTCAGTGTCAGAGTATCCGGGAACCAGAGGCAGCCGCCGCCGCTGCCGCCCGCCACGTCGATGGCTGTAGTTTGGGTATCGGGATCGACTGTCACTCCCGCACCGGCAATTTCAAATTTGCTGAATTGGGTTGGATTGGAGAAAGAAACCGTTGTTCCGCCGCCGCCCGCCCCGGTAATGCAGGCCACTACATCCGCCGGGGGGGTGGTTGCGGTGTATGCTGAAATGCCGGAGTAAGTCGTGCCGCCCGGAAATGAAGTGGCGTTGACTCCTTCCAGGTAATTGGCGGCATTGGCCTTGTCGGTCACGGTGAGGCGCACCTGGGAGGCTGTGCGCTCGCCGGCAAAGATCAGCACGGCATCGCAGGGCGCGCCGTTGACGGTGATCCCGACGTTTTCCGCGAACTTGAGGTTGTTGTTCCAGTTGCAGCGGAAATAATCCTTTTTCTGGTCGGCTGGGCTGTCAGTCACGGGGCAACCCGCCGTCGACGCCGTGTTGAAGGCTGTGACACGGGGTGGCGTGGCGGCATCTAGGGAGGTTTTCAGATCCGTGAGCAGGGTGCCGATGTCGGAAGCGAAATCGCTGCGCTTCTTGACCCGCTCGAAAATCTCCCGGCTTGCAATCCACAGGCCTCGGTCGTTGTTGGTGCCGTTCATTGCGCTGTCGCTTGTGGCGAGCGCGAGCGTGCTCACGCCGTCCGCTGCCGGGTTCAGCGTCAAGCCTTCGAGGTAGGCGGCGGCGTTGTTGTTTCCGCCGCATTCGCTCGCCCCTGCGGGGGTGCGGTCTTGCGTACCGGTCACGCTGCCCGGCCCGATGATGGCAGCCCAGGGCGTGTCGTGCGTATTCTGCGCCGCCAGCACTTGGCCGGAGGTATCGTGCACCTCAATCTGGCCGAACGTGTCCCAGTTCAGTTCGTCCGTAGGAGGATTGTTCTTGGCTCGACCGGAGACGATATACCACAGGCATTCTCCCGCGCTGTCGCGCAAGGGGGGCAGTCCCAGGGTTTTCCAGGGCAGGCGTCCCGCCACG
This sequence comes from uncultured Sulfuricella sp., assembly GCA_964351305.1. Classification (GTDB taxonomy): domain Bacteria; phylum Pseudomonadota; class Gammaproteobacteria; order Burkholderiales; family Sulfuricellaceae; genus Sulfuricella. The sequence goes on along the minus strand of CAYGNO010000043.1, from coordinate 12,218 downwards.
GTGACATCCTTGACGCCGCACGGTGGATCGGCTTGTCCGTCGTTGTCGGTATCCGGGCAGGGCAGGTAACCGAAGACCTGGTCGGCATGGCTGTCCCGATAAGTCGCCGCATACCCGATCAACGCATCCTTGGCCTTGGCCAGCGCATCCGCAGTGGTTTTATCCAGCTCGATTTGCGGGTTGCTCTTCAGCGCGCTGACCAGCAGCCAAGCCGCGCCGATCCCGATAATGATGAGAATGATGAGCAGCGCCGCGCCGCGTTCGCGGCGGGGTGCTGGAAAAGTGCCGAGGGCTGAGGATTTCATCTGTATTCTGCCCCCTGACTGCTGTCTTCTGACTCCTGATACCCCTCGCGTATTTTTCCCTTGCCAGCGTCAAATGTTTGCCCCGGCTTGATTTCCACCTTTTTGCCCGATGGCAGCAGCAGCACGGCAGACGGTTTGGAGGTTTTCCCCTGTTGTATCGTCACGCCCTGGGGGTTTTCGTTCTCGCGCTGCGGCACCTGGTTGATCCAGATCGTGCTTTTCCCGCTGCTGCGGCTTACCAGACCGTTCACCGTGATTGGGCCGCTTGCCGCGCCCACTCCGGGGGCGACGCCGGTGTTGCGCAAGGCGTCGAGCGCGGCGCGCTCCTGGGGGGCGAAGAAGAACCGCCCCGCCAGTTCGGCGCGGGGCGCGCTCGCTGCCAGGAGCAAGCCGGCAGCCATGACGGCCTGCCACCTTGTTGCGCGTTTTCTTTTCAAACCAGGGATCATGTTACGCTTTCCATTATCGGCCGGCTGGGTTGAAAGCTGGGCCAGACGCGGGGGCGCTCACCGTCAGCCAGTCCAAACCGCATTCTGCCACAAGATTCTGCGCGAGTTGAAGGGGCTTGCCCTTCTCCTGCGGGTTGCGGGTGATCTCGCAATGGTCGAGGGCGAACAGCCCCGTTTTCCGGGCGCGCAGGTCGTTCAGCAGGGCGAACAGGTCGCCTTCGTGAAGCAGGGGAAATTTGATGCTCATCCGGCTGGCGGAGATTGTCAAGGCGTTCGCGGAGGGAAGGCCGGTAAACGTATACGGTCGCCGTGCGGCGATGTCGTATTCCAGGGGAAAAAATTTGCGTTGCTCGCGGCTGCGACCGAGGGCGTCGATCCAGTCCAGCCGCCTTTCTTCGCCGATCTGTCTGGCGGCGAGCAGGGCTTGGTAAGGGGCGAGGTAGCGGCGGATGTTTTCCTGTTCGGCGGCGGTGCGTGCGTGATTTTGGCGCGCGGCGTCGAGCCGTTGTTGCGCCTGCGCGTGTTGTTCCTGGCGGTGGCGCTCGAACAGGGCGCCGCCGAAGTGCAGGCCCAGGCCGGTCACGATGCTCAGCGCCAGCAGGATCAGCCCGATCCGCATCATGAGCAGATTTTCCCTGGCCATCTCCGAAAGCTTGAGGCGGCTCATGGTCCGGTCGCCCGATAAATCAGCTTGAGCGAAAAATTGGCGGCAGGCGGCTGCGCGCCTTCGCTCAGGCTGCCCTTGAGCTGGGCTTGGGGATCGGTCTCGATGGGCAGGGTAAGCGGGATCGCTTGCAAGCCGGGGGTGGCCTTCAGTTTTGCCGTCAGTTGCTCGACGGCGGCCAGCGCATCGCGGTAATGGGTGAAGGGCGCGATTTCTCCTTCCAGCAGGGCTATTTCCAGTTTCTCGCCGCTCTCGCCCGGCGCTGCTTCGCTGGTTGCGGGCGCGGCGGATTTGGCGCCGATGTCCCGATCGGGATTGGTGGACAACACCCATTTGAAGCGCTGCAGGCGCACCTGGGGCAATTCGTCCAGGGCGCGGCTGATGGCGGCCATCAGGGTTTCGGGCGTGCGGGGGCGGGCGGTGAGGGTTTCCGCCAGTTCCACGGTTCCCTTGAGGATGTCGGGCGCCGCCGGCAGCAAGGGGAAGGCGCTTTGCATGGTCCGCGCTTCCGCCTCCAGGCGCTCCGCCTGGCTGTGGGTTTGGCCGGTCTGCACGGCGAGGTTCAGGCCGTCGGCGATATGGGTTGCGGCGGAAAGGACGCCGAAGGCGACCAGAACGATGCCGCTGGATTTCATCGCCAGCGCGGCGCGGTTCAGCCGCCAGTAGCGGGATTCCCGTGAGCCGGCGTAGTGGTTGCCGACGCTGTGGCGGGCCAGGAATTGCAGATACAGGGATGTGACGTCGGTGGAAGCGCTGGCATCGAGCTTCAGGGCGGCGGCGGTATTCCGCAGTTCCAGGGGCAGGAACTGGTGCGTCGGCGTGCTGTTGCAGCCGTTGAGGAGGCTGTCGCACTCGTTGTCGTTGAAAAGCAGGTGGATTTCCAGCAGATGATCCCGCGGCAGCAAGCGCTGGTTATTCAGGTATTGCTGAATCTTGGCGCTTTCCTCGCTGACCGCATCGATCAGCTCGCCGGGGCCGCTCCCGGCAATGGAAACCAGGCGGCTGAGCTTGAGGTATCCGTTCTGGAAGTAGCTCTGGCGCAACCCCCCGTCGCCCTGGCGGGTGACGAGCAGCAGGTGGGGTGCTTTGCCCAGGCCGAGTTTGCGGATAATCGCCTGGCTGAGCAGCGGTACCGAATAGAGTCCCGCGAGCGCCATCCTGCATTTCAGGACGGCATCGATCCAGGGCTTGATTGCCGCGCTGTTGGTCAGGGCGGAGAGCAGGAGGCGGTCGTCCCTGCGCCCTTGCGTATCTCGCTCCTGCAGCGCGGTGTGCCGGTAGGCCTCATTGCGGAAGACTTGCCCCAGTTTGCGGTTGATCAGCGCGGCGCGGGACCGGCCCAGTATGTGGGGGATGGCTTCGAGGCGGAAATCCTCCTCGATGATGTCCGCCAGGAAATAGAGGGGCAGTTCGGCGTGCTTTTCCAGGTGCGCCGCGAATTCGGCGATGCCTTCCGCATCGGCATTGAAAACGTGTCTTGCGGACAGGGCGCCGCGCCGCCAGGTGTGAACCTCGGTCTGTTTGCCGGTGTGGTAAGCGAGCAGCTTGCTATGCATAATTTTAGGGGCTAGCCTCTCGCCTGTCTTTCCAGTTTCATCAGGTTTTCAATTTGCTGATGGTATCGTATATCGGCCCCAGCACGGACAGCATGATCCAGCCCAGAATAAGTCCGAGGATGACGGTCATGACGGGTTCGATCAGGGCCTGCACTCTTTCGATCGATTCCTTGATTTCGCGGTCGTAAAAATAGCTGACGTTGCGCAGTGCCTTGTCCAGTTCGCCGGTGGCTTCGCCGACCTTGAGCATGCGCAGCACCAGGGGTGGAAACATGCCGGTATTCTGAAATCCGGCGGTGACGCTCTGCCCTTCCGAAATGAGCTTTCCGGCGCGCTGCAAGGCGTCTTCGACCACCCGGTTGGACGCGATCTTTTCGGACAGTTTGATGCAGTCGAGTATGGTGATGCCGGAAGCGTACATCAGGGCGAAAAAGGTGGCGAAACGGGCCAGGATGATTTTGTGCAGAATGGGACCGACCATCCATACTTTCAGCTTCAGGCCGTCTGCCCTGTAGCGGGCATCCGGGCTGGTTTTCAGCAGGATGGTCAGGCCCATCCACGCCAGCACAGGAAAGGCGAGGATCAGGTACCAGTAGTTGATGAAGATGTTTGAAACGAAGATCAGCGCTTTGGTGTGGAAGGGCAGCTCCTGCCCCATGTTCCTGATGAACCCGGTGAGTTGCGGCACCAGGTAGATCATCAGGAAGAAGGTGACGCCGAACACGATGGTGCCGACGAAGGCCGGATACATCAGTATTTTCTTGGTTTGCGCGGTGAGTTCGTCCTGCCATTTCAGGGTCTCGGTCAGGCTGCGGAATATTTCGGGGAGCTTGCCGCTTTGCTCGCCGGCTGCGATCAGGCTGACGAAAGTCTGGTCGAAGGCTTCGGGATGCCGCATCATCGCCTGCGACATCTGCAAGCCGCCCTCGATGTTTTCGATCAGGTCGGCGACGATTTCGCGGAAGCGCGGATGCTCGATGCTGTCGCGCAGGTCGGCCAGCCCTTCCAGCAACGGCACGCCGGCGCCGCTCAACTGTTCCATGTAGAAGCAAAAGTTGATCAGGTCCTGGCGCTTGACCGGGAGTTTGCGGAAAGCGAAGGTCCTTTGCGCTGCCGGCTTGCCGTCGATCAGGTCCAGCTCCAGGCGCTTCAGGCGCAATTCCAGATCTGAAAGGTTCGCGGCGTCCATGTCGCCGCGAACCATCCTGCCGCCGGCGTCCATGGCCTGATAAACAAACAGGCTCATGCTCCGATCCTATCAGTGTTGACCATCGCGCGCGAAGCTTCTGATCTTGGCGGTCAGGTCCACTACGCGCGAAACTTCGTCGAGCGAGGTGGATCCATCCAGTACGCGGCGGGCGCCATCGTCGGCCAGCGTGCGGAAGCCTTTGGACATCGCCATGGCTTTTATTTCAAGGGTGGAGGTACGGCGCGCGATCAGCTCATCCAGGTCCGCATCCATCTTGAGCAGTTCCATGATTACGATGCGTCCCTTGTAGCCTTGGTAGCCGCAGTGCTCGCAGCCGGCGGCGCGGTAAATCGTGATGGCCGGGTCTTTCTTGTCAAGCCCGAGCAGCCGGCATTCCAGCGGGTCTGGCTGGAAAGGCTGCTTGCAGTGGGGGCAGAGCTTGCGCAACAAGCGCTGGGCGACTACGCCGATGATGTTGCCGGACATGATGTCGGGCTGGATGCCGATATCCAGCAGCCGCGGAATGACGCCGACCGCCGAATTGGTGTGCAGGGTGGAATAGACCTGGTGGCCGGTCATGGCGGCGCTGAAGGCCATTTCCGCTGTTTCGGCGTCACGGATTTCGCCCACCAGAATGATGTCCGGGTCCTGCCGCATCATCGAGCGGATGCCGTTGGCGAAGTCCATTTTGGCAGCCTCGTTGACCGAGGTCTGGCGAATCATGTTCATCGGGTATTCCACCGGGTCTTCCAGCGTCATGATGTTGACGCTTTCGGTGTTGATATGGTTCAGGATGGAATACAGGGTGGTGGTCTTGCCGCTGCCGGTCGGGCCGGTGACCAGGATGATGCCTTCCGGGCGGGCCAGCATGAGCTTGAGCAGGGTCAGCTCTGCATCCGTCAGGCCGAGGCCGTCCAGCGGCACGATGCCCTTCTGCCGGTCGAGGATGCGCAGCACGATGTTTTCGCCGTGGGTGGTGGGTTGCGCGGAAACGCGGAAATCCACCTGCCGCCCGGAAAAACCGATGGAAATCCGTCCGTCCTGGGGAGCTCGGGTTTCCGCGATATTCATGTTGCTCATCACCTTCAGGCGCACCACCATGGCCGGCCAGTAGGTCTTGTGCAGGCTGCGGATCTGGCGCAGCACGCCGTCGATACGGTAGCGGATGCGCAAAAAGAACTGCTCCGGCTCGAAGTGAATGTCGGAGGCGCCGTGTTGCACCGCGTCGGCCAGCAACGAGTTGACCAGGCGCACCAGGGGCTGGCTGTATTCGTCGGAAACGGTTTGCAGGCTCTGGTAATCAATTTCTCCGGTTTCGATTTCGTGCAGGATGCCGTCGATCGATAGCTCGAAGCCATAAAACTGGTCGATCACCCGCATGATTTCGGAGTCGCCCGCCAGCATCGGCTCGACGGCGATATCCATGCCCAGCATGGCGCGAACCTGATCCAGCGCGACCAGGTTGTGGGTGTCGGCCATTGCCAGCATCAGGGTGCTGCGCTGCCGGTCGAATTCCAGCGGGAAGACGCGGTAGCGCTTGGCAATATCCTTCGGGATCAGTTTGAGCGCGGCGGCATCCACCACCAGGTGGGTCAGGTCGGCACTCTCCTGGTTGAGATTTTCGCTTAGCGCTTCGCGCACCGTGGCCTCGGTGACGAAGCCGAGACCGATGAGCAGTTTGCCCAGCGGGACGCCGGTGCGTTTCTGCTCGAGCAGGGCGATGCGCAACTGGTCGTCGCTGATGACGCCCTTCTCGACCAGCAATTTGCCTAAGGGGAGTTTGGGTTGTTCCGCCATGGTTATTAATTGCCCGCCGGCTGTTGGAGTTCTTTGGCGCGGTTCCGGGCCACGGCTTTGTCGAAATTCGCCGGGCCGGACTGGGGCAGGGCGAGGGCGCGCTGGTAGTACTCCAGCGCCAGCTTGCCCTGGTTCAGGTGGTCGAGGCTGATGGCCAGGTTGTAAAGATAGTCCGGGTTGCCGGGCGCTTTTTGGTAGGCATTGAAAAACGCCTGCTGCGCTTCCGCCCATCGCGACTGGCCTGCGTACAGGTTGCCCAGGGCGAAATGCAGAAAATGGGCGTCCGGCTGTTGGGCGAGGAGGGTTTTGACCCGGCTTTCGTTTTGCACCGGGTCGGCCTGGCCCGCTGCGAGGGCGAGCAGGCCGGCCTGTGCCGCCGCATCGCGCGGGTCCAGTTCCTGGAGGCGCAGGTAGGTTTTGGCTGCTTCATCGTTGCGCCCGTGTTTTGCCGCGATGGCGGCCGTGCCTAGCAGGGCATCGCGGTTGTTGCCGTCCTGCCGCAAGATGCTGGCGTATTCCTGCTGCGCAAGGCTGTCATTGCCGGCCATGAAGGCCGAATAGCCGCGGGCCAGGGCGGGGGCGACCTGATCTTTGTGGGTGCTGCGGCGTATGGTGATGGCGGATTCTTTCGGGGCTTGTTCCGCCAAGGGTACGGCGGGTGGCGTTTGCCGCTCGTCAGCCGGACTCGTATCGCTCGCCGTGATTTCGCCGGCGGTCAGCGCGGGAGGCGGCGAGGATAGCGGCGCCGGGATCAGGCTTGGCGCGACTGGCGCCATCGTCGCCGCCACGGGCGGGGGCGCGGCGGGGGCCGGTTGTGGCCCGCTTTGGTTCAGCGCCGACAATAATTGCGGATACTGCCAGTACAGATAGGCGCCGCCGGCGAGCAGGAGGATGGCCGCTGCGCCGACCGCGACCGGCAGCAGCCGGTTGCGGCCTGGCGTCTTTTTGGTCGCGGCGAGGACATTGGCGGCGTGTTGCTGGCGCTGGGCGGTCGTGGCCTCCTGCGCGAGCGGTTGCTTGCCTGCGGAAGGCGTGCCGTTTCGTAATGGAGGTTCTATCCGCAGAGGCGGGGACTCACCCGCAAGGAGTGTCCCCGCCGGGCTCCCGCTGCTTTGCAGCGACCACGGCGGGACGGCGGGCTCAGGTTCTTTTCGCCGTGCGGGGGCCTGGAGCGGGGACATGGCGCTTTGCGGCTGGGTCGCGCCGGCTGACGGACTAAAGGCCGGCCCGGTTGCCGCGAGCGGTGGAATGGCTGTTGCCGTGGCCGGAGCAGGTTCGTGAGGGAGCAGATCGAAACCATCGCCCTTCTCTTTTGCCCCCTCTCCCCTCGTGGGAGAGGGTTGGGGAGAGGGGGTAAACGGGAGGGGGTAGCCCGCAAGCGTCACCGCCGGCGCGCTGTCGCCGACCGCCGGTTCCGTCCATTTAAGGGATGGGAAAGGGTCTTCGTCCTGAAGCGGTTCCGGGGTGGGCGGCAAATTCGGCTCAACAGCCAGGCCGGTGCTGCTTTCTTCTGGTTCGGACTCGTCCGGGGCGATTTTGTGTTTTTCCCGCTCCGCCCGTTTCAGGGCTTCCATCAGCAGGCTCATGGCCTCGCCCCGCCTTGCGCGGTTTGCGGTGGAGGCGATTCATTAAGGAAATTTGCGCCGGGAACCGAGATGCCCGCATTGCGGTAGTCCCCATTCATGCTCGCGTCTTTGACGACAACCGGGCGCAGGAAAATCACCAGCTCGGTTTTGGTCGTGGTTTCGTTGCGGTAACTGAAGATGTCGCCGACCAAGGGTAGCCTGGAGAGGCCGGGAACCTCGTCTTTCAGGTTGTTGACCGAATCCTGCATCAGGCCGCCCATCACGGCAATCTGCCCGCTGCTGACCTTGAGCATGGATTCCATTTCCCGCGTCTGGATTTCCGGGATGCGGCTGATGACCGGTGTGGCGGCGTTGGCGAGATCCGGGTTGGGGTCGTTGACGTAGCCGATGATGCGCGAAATGGTCGGTCGGATGTTGAGCGTGACCTCGTCGGTGTCCGCGATTTGCGGCGTGACGCTCATGACGAAACCGATCGGCACGGTGTGCACTTCCGAGGAGAAGGTGGTAATGGGGGGTACGCCGGCGACGGTGGAGGGCGTGGTCTGCGCGGTGATGGTGAAGTACACGCGGTTGTCCACCACCTTGAGCAGCGCCGTCTGATTGTTGAGCACGCTGATTTTCGGGCTGGACAGCACCTTGACCTTGCCGAATGATTCCAGCAGCTGGATGGTCGCCGAGAGGTTGCCTAAGCGGGAACTGGGTAGGGCATAGTTCAGAACGAACAGTCCGGGCGTGGCGCCGGGGCTGATTCCCGATGGCAGGACCCCCACTTGGGCCTGGTTCAGGCTGAAGCCGGTGCTGCCGGCGGGGCGCAGCGCCGACCAGTTGATGCCCTGCTGGTACTGGTCAGACAGCTGGACTTCGGCGACCGTGGCCTCGATCAGCACCTGGCGCTTGGCGCTGGAGAGAATCTGGTCGATAAATTCCTGCACCTTCTCGTGCTGGCGAGAGGTGGCGCGTACCGCAATAATGCCGTTTTCCGGGTTGGCGATGACCGAGGCGGCTTCGCGGAAGGTAGAGCGGCGTGTGACGGTGGAGCTGTCGGTGGCGAGCAGGGCCGGGTTGGGACTGTCGGCGATGGTGCTGGTAGCGGAGCTTGATCTGCGGCTGGGGGTGGCCGCGACGCCGGTGCCGGTGGTGGATTGCGTTCCCGCCTGTTCCACGGTAGTTTCACTGTTGCCGTCGGGCAATAGTTTGTCCGTTTCGTGCAGGATGTCCTTGAGGTTCTGCACCAGCGTCTGCCAGAAGTGGTTTTTCGAAGTATTGGTCAGGCTGGTGGTGGAATTGCTGTTTCCCGACCCGCCTGTTGTTGAGGCGCCGCCACCGGTAGTGACCGAACCCCGGCCTGCGGAAGCGATCTGGGTGGCGATGCTGACGTTGCTGGTCGCTTCCCGCGACATGTTGAGGTAATCCACCTTGTATTGCTTGAGATAGGGGGTGTCGCGCAGCACCGTCAGGTTGGGCCCCTCGATTTCGTAGCGCATGTCCACCTGTTTGGCGATGCGGGTGAGCAGCTGCGGTAGCGACTGGTCGATGGCGTTGAGGGTGACGTTGCCTTCGATGCCGGGGTGAACGTCGACGTTCACCCCGGCATCCCGCGCCAGGGCGAACAGCAGCTCGCGCACCGGCACGTCGTTGACGACCACGCTATAGGTTTCGGTCTTGGCGGTCGCCCTGGGGGGAGGGAGCAACACTGTTTGCCTGACCGGTTGAGGGATGTGGCCCGCCGGGCGGGGTTCATCCCGGATGTGGCCGGCAGAGGGCGCAATCGGTTGCGTACCGCAAGCGGCGACAAGAAGGCTGCCGGCAAGGATCAATAAATAATTAGGCATATAAAAAACAATGTAACACCATTTCGCTTTAAAACCAATTGATTGGTTGTGTTGCTTAAATCAAATGGTGAAGTTTCTAATTGTCATGCCCCTGTTCCTTGATTTCGGCTTTTACGCCCCTCACGGTTCGTATGATCGGGCGGCTGATTTTCATTTCCCTGGGAAGGCCGGCCATCGAAGCAAGCGCTTGGTCACGTGTTGCAAAATTGCCGAATAAAACGCCAAATCCGCTTTTCCCCGTTAGGGATGAGGGGTAGACGTAAAGTTGTTGAAGTTCCAGAGCGTTTCTTTGAAAAAAGCGCTCCAGCCGTGAGAGGGCTTCCGCATCGGAATCGGCGATCATGAGTTGAATGCTGAAATGCGCTTCATCTTCTTTGTCCAGCCATGCCCGCGTTGCATCCAGTCGTTGCTGCAGCAGGTTGGGCAGCGGGGCGGACGCGACCGGGGAAGGTTTGCCCTGTGGTGTTGCCTGGGACGCAGTGGGCGCTTGCGCGGGGTTTTCCTGTGCGGAGGGGGGGGGCGCCTCGCCGGTGGCTTGGGCCGATGAAGCCGGCGCGGGTTCTTCCTGAATGGCCGGCTGGGCGGCGGGTAAAGCGGGGGTTGCGACGGGGGGTTGAGGCACAGGCTTGACGGTGGGTGCGGGAACCGGAGCCGGCGCGGTAGCGGTGATGAGGGAGGATAGATTCGAAATATACGGCCAGCCGGTTCCGAGCGCTATTCCCAGTGCCAGCAGTGCAATGGCAAAGCCAATTTGCTTTAGCGGCAGGGATCGGCGCGGAGTGGAGAATTCGCTGTCATTGATCGCTGCCTTGACGTGTCTGGGCAGGATGTCGTGAGTGTTTTCCGCGAATGCCGCGAGCAGCGCCTTGTCCGCGAGGACGTTGATGCGCCGGGTGATGCCTTGGGAGGCGTTGGCGATCAGCTTGACCGCGCCCGTGCCGAAGAGGTCCGGCCCACGATAGCCGGCTGTGCGCATGCGGAACATCAGGTAATCGGCCAGCGGCCCTTTCTGGAAGGGTGGCAGGATGAAATTGTGGGTGATCCGCTCTTTGAGCTGGCGCATCTGCGGCTGCCCTAAGTTGCGGTCCAGGTCGGGCTGGCCGAACAGAACAATCTGCAACAGCTTGTGGGTTTCGGTTTCCAGGTTGGAGAGCAGGCGAACTTCTTCCAGGCTTTCCAGCGGCATGGCCTGGGCCTCATCGACGATGATGACGATCTGGCGGCCCTGGGCGTGATTTTCTATCAGCCGGCTCTGTAGCGCCCGGATGATCATGGCTGTCCGCTGGCCCTCGGTGATGAGACCGAGTTCTCCGGCAATGACGAAAAGAATTTCGTCGCGACCGATGCTGGGGTTGGGCAGGTAGATCACCTCGATATTTTCCGGCAGCAAGCTCTCCAGCATCCGGCACAGCATGGTTTTGCCGCTGCCGATCTCGCCGGTAACCTTGACGATGCCTTCGCCATGAGTGATGGCGTAGAGCAGCGCGTCCAGGATGGCGCCACGGTTGCCGCCGGTATAGAAAAACCCGGTGTTCGGCGTGATCTTGAAGGGCGGCTGACTGAGGCCGAAATGGTCGAGGTACATAGTTTGTAATCGATTGTGCCTAGGTTGGAGATTGTGCCAGAAACCATGGGTATGGGATAGGGTAAATCCTTAATGTGCCGGGGGTTGATTGTTGCCTGAGCCAAGCTGGTTTAGAATACATGCTTTGCATAAAAGAACATATTCTCGTGCCTGCTGAAAATCTGGTTGAAATCAGCGATCTAAACTTCACTTACGGTAAACGTCCGATCTTGAAGGGGATCAATATGAAGATCCCCCGGGGCAAGCTCGTTGCTATCATGGGGCTATCCGGTTGCGGCAAGACCACCACGCTGCGCCTGATCGGCGGAGCGCTCAAGCCCACTACCGGCAGTGTCAAGGTTGCGGGAAAAGAAGTGGGCGGACTGGATCCGGAAGACCTGTACAAAATGCGCCGCAAGATGGGCATGTTGTTCCAGTTCGGTGCGCTGTTTACCGACCTTTCCGTTTACGAGAATGTGGCTTTCCAGATGCGCGAGCATACCGATTTGCCTGAAACCGTGATCCGTGATCTGGTGATGATGAAGCTCCATGCCGTGGGTCTGCGCGGTGCGCACAAGCTGATGCCGTCCGAGCTGTCCGGGGGTATGGCGCGGCGCGTGGCGCTGGCTCGGGCGATTGCCCTGGATCCGATGCTGATGATGTACGATGAGCCGTTTGCCGGTCTCGATCCGATTTCGCTGTCGGTGATCGGTAACCTGATCCGGCATTTGAATGATGCCTTGGGGGCAACCTCAATCATTGTGACTCACGACATCCAGGAATCCCTGAAGATTGTGGACTACGTGTATTTCATGGCGGAAGGCGTGGTTGTCGCCGAAGGTTCCGCCGAAGACATCAAGGCGAGCAAGCTGCCGTACGTGCACCAGTTCGTATGGGGCGAGATCGACGGACCGGTATCCTTCCATTATCCCAGCCCGCCCTACCGGAAAGATTTGCTGTTGGAGTCCGCACATGCCGCATAGAAAAATCGGTTTTGGTTTGCGCAGCATCGGGGGCGCGGTGGTGGACGGCGTGTGGCGCCTGGGGTATGCCAGCCGCTTCTTCCTGATGACGCTGATCAGTTCCGGCGCAAGCTTCCGCCGTATCCACCTGACCATCCGTGAAATCTATTTCACGGGGGTGATGTCGCTGATCATCATCCTGGTTTCCGGCCTGTTCGTCGGCATGGTGCTCGGGCTGCAGGGTTACGAAACCCTGCAAAAATACGGTTCCGAGTCGGCGCTGGGTTCGCTGGTGGCACTGTCGCTGGTGCGCG
>CAYGNO010000042.1:0-14328 GCA_964351305.1 uncultured Sulfuricella sp. | reverse complement strand
CGCGACGAAGTGGTCGGCCCCGCCGGCCCCACCACGGCGACGCGGATGGACAAGTTCACCGACATGATGCTGGATAAAACCGGCCTGATCGGCATGATAGGCAAAGCCGAGCGAGGCCCGGAAGCCATCGAAAGCATCCGGAAGCACAAGGCCGTCTACCTGATGGCGGTGGGTGGTGCCGCCTACCTCGTTGCCAAGGCGATCAAGGCTTCCAGGGTGCTGGCCTTCGCCGACCTGGGCATGGAAGCGATCTACGAATTCGAGGTCAAGGACATGCCGGTCATCGTGGCGGTGGATTCCAACGGCACGTCGGTGCACGAGACCGGGCCGGCGGAGTGGCGCATGAAGATCGGCAAAATTCCGTTGGCAAAACTTGATTAACCGCAGAGGCGCGGAGACGCAGAGTTTTTCCTTATCTCGTTTTTCTCTGCGTCTCCGCGCCTCTGCGGTAAAAGGTTTTTTCTAGTGATCGAACCCTCCATCAAAACCACCCTCGCCCTGCCGACTCAGGAGGTCTACTACCGCCTCTACCGCTTCGAATCCGCCCCGCCTCGCCGCCTGCTGCTGCTCCACGGCGGCGGCGTGGCGGGCAAGATCACCTGGGGCGGCATTCTTCCCCATTTAAAGCACTGGAGCGAAATCCTGGTGCCCGACCTGCGCGGCACCGGCAAGACCCGCTACCCCGACCACAAGGAACACGGCTTCGAAGCCGAGGAAATAGTAGCCGACCTCACTGCCCTGCTCGACCATCTGGCCTGGAACAAATTCGACCTGGGCGGCTACTCCTATGGCGGGCTGATCGCCATGCTGCTCAAGGCCGCCCGCCCGGCAGCGGTGGAATACACCTGCCTGCTCGAACCCGCCCTGCTCGGCAAGATGAGCGACGACGAATCCATCCGCTCGCGCGAGTTGATCCTGCACGCCGCCAAACGGCTGCGCGAGCTGGAAAACGTAGGGGAAGGACTGGAGCTGTTCCTCGATGCCGTCGCCCCCAACCGCAGCCGCGGCTCGAAGAATGAGAAAATCATCCACCAGCGATTGTCCCACCGCCCGGTCGGACTGGCCTGCGCCATCGAGTGCGTTTCCCATGCCGCCAAACGCCTCGACCGGCAAGAATTGATCGCAGGCCAGGCCAACGTCAGCAGCTTCATCGGAGGACGCTCCCACCCCGCAGTTTACCAACTGTGCCAGGAAATTGCGGCGGAGCGGAACGACTGGGCCTGCCACCTGATCCCGGGCGCCGACCACGCCCTGCCGTTCCAGAAGCCGGAAATCATCGCCGAACTGATGAATGCCGATTTGGCGGCCAATCCGCGTGGTGCAGAAATAGATTGAACACCGCCCTCACCGAAACGCTACTCGCCATCCTGCGCGCCCACCCAGATGGCCTCACCGAGCACGACCTGATCCGCAAACTCGCCCACGACGACCCCGCCTTCGGCCCCGACGCCTACACCGACGAGCTTTCCCTGTTCCAGTGCCACTTCATCCTGTTCCACCATCTCTACCGCCTGCGCGACGAACTGTGGAATGAACGGCAAGGCGACCTCGCCATCCATTGCCTGAAGATCGTGCTGCACCCCTTCCCGGATAGCACCGGCCACCTGCCCACCACCCCCGACCCGTTGCGGGCCTACTACCTCGACCTCACCCACCTGGAAAACACCGGCAAGCAGGAAGTCCTGGAACTGCTCGACACCTTCTGGCTGCGCTTCGCCCGCCACGGCCATCGCGCCGAAGCCCTCGCCGCGCTGGGGCTCGCCGACCCGGTGGATGATCCGAAGATCAAGCGCCGCTACCGGGAATTGGCGATGGAACACCACCCCGACCGGGGCGGCGAGATGGAAAAACTCCAGGCCATCAACGCAGCGATGGAACTGCTAGAACCGCTTCGGGGGCGGTAGTGCGATTCCCTGGTTTGACGGGCGGATACCGGCTCCCCTTGTCGTAAGCAGGGGAAGTGCCTATAGTGGACAAATGATTTTAGGGTGATGTATTCGTAGGCTCCTGTGTTACATGGACGGGGAAATGGTTGGGGGGGTTAAATATGGCAGATTATTCATGGCATCCAATTAAACCTTTGTCTGATACAGACCGAGAGATAGACCTTTCTTCAATCCAACCACTTTATGACTCATGGCGTGCCTCAAGGGATCGGCTTAAAGAATCTAGTGAGACTAACTTCAAAGAGTTTAATCAACGTCTTATCCGTAGACTAAGCGTGGAAACTGGCATTCTGGAAAGGCTCTACGACATAGATAGAGGCACGACTGAAGCTCTAGTGGCGGCCGGGTTTGTCGAAGATATTGTGTCCCGTTCAAGCACTAACATTGAGCCATCACGGTTGATTGACATTCTTCGAGACCAAGAGGCAGCAATTCAGCTAGTAATTGACTGTGTTGCGCGTAACCGCCCGTTGACAAAATCTATCATCCACGAATTACATGTAATAATCACCCAACACCAAGATACGACCACGGCAATTGATCAATTTGAAAAACGACATGAAATTCCACTACTGAAAGGCAAGTTCAAAGAACATCCGAACAATCCCAAGCGTCTCGATGGAACCACACACGAATATTGCCCTCCAGTCCATGTGGAATCAGAGATGGACAATATTCTCGCATGGCTCTTAGAGTATGAGTCAGATGACCCGATAATTGTTGCTACGTGGTTTCATCACAGATTCACCCAGGTACATCCATACCAGGATGGAAATGGCCGCTTAGCGAGGACGCTCACAACTCTGATACTGTTGCGCGCAAAGTTGCTGCCCCTCGTCGTTGATCGTGACCTTCGTGTTGAATATATCACTGCTCTGGAATCTGCCGACGCAAATGACCTCACACTACTAGCATCACTGTTTGCGAGATTAGAGCGCTCAGCGATTTTGCAAGCACTTAGTGTCAATGCTGATGCAGAAATTTCTCAACAAAGAAACATTACATCTGCGGTTATAGCAGGGTTGGCCGAAAAATTTGGAAAACGTCGTCAGGCTCGATTTGATGAGCTAAGGCATGTTAATGACGTTGCAGTAGAGCTTCGCTCATTAGCACACAACGCACTTCAAAACGCATTCATCCAGCTCCGCAATGCTGTGACTGATGTATCTGATGCGGAAATTCGTATCCTTGATGGTGGACCAGATAAAGATAATTCACATTGGTACAAGTACGAGGTCAACACTTCGGCCAAGGAAGCGGGGAAATTCGCGAACTTTACAGAAAACCACTATTTTGTGAAGGCAACAATTCGCGCCGAGCGTGAGCGACTCGTGTTCGTAACATCGTTTCATCATGTTGGCCGAGAATTATCCGGCATCATGGAGGCGACAGCCTTTGCGACACTAGAGTCATTCGAGGATTCAGAGGACAGGAAGTCTGTATCAGAAAACTTCTTCGTGTGTTCAATTGAGCCCTTCGTATACACATACACCACGAAAGTGGAAAACATCAAGATCGCTTTCGATCGTTGGATAGATGCTGCACTTGCTGTCGCTATCAAAGAATATGGTGATCGGCTTTGATTTGATTCATCGGGCAGCGTCCAACGACAGGATCAACAGGGTATGGGAATCACGGTTCGGGACTCGGGGTCTTGCACTGAATACATTTTTTTGCCATGAAGCAAAGAAGTTACATTGCAAGACTCGACCCCGTAGCTGTAGCTGAGCTGGCATTGCTCCGCATGTTGGAACCTATTCGGCGGATTACGCTTGCTGAGTCTGGTGTGCGCAGCGGCTCAGCGGCTACGGGGTCTTGCACTGACTTTTTGTTGCAAAGAAGCAAGTGTAGCTCGGATGCAGCGCAGCGAAATCCGGGAACCCCACACTCCGCCCCCTTCACCAGCACTTCCCGATTCCCATAGCTCTGCATCGCCGAAACCAGCCCCGCCCTTTCCATCTGCTCGATCAGCCGTGCCGCCCGGTTGCCGCTCCTGAGCTGGCGTTGCACCAGCGAGATGGAGGCGCGGCGCGATTTGAGCACTAGCGCCACGGCCTGGTCGTATAAAACCGGGCAACTCTTACGGAAGTGGCAATTTATGGCATAAACTGCCATACTGTGATTAGTATTCCTTTGGGAGAATTAGCATGTCTATGAATGTATCTTTGCCACCCGAATTAGAAGCACGTGTCCGCCAGCGTGTTGAATCTGGCATGTATGGCTCCGCAAGCGAGGTAATTCGTGAGGCGTTGCGGCTATTCGAAGCGTATGAGCAGGTTAAAACGGCCAAGCTCGATATTTTACGCCAAGATATTGCCAAGGGCTTGAACGACGTAAAGAATGGACATACAAAAGAGGTTGATTTTGAAAGCCTGAAGCAACAAGGTCGTCAGTTACTGAAAACCCGCAGGACGACCGCCTGATGTCTCGCATCCGCTATACCAATTCGGCAGAAACTGATCTTCTGGAGCTTTGGTTGACTATAGCGAAAGATAATCTGGTTGCAGCAGATGAGTCCCTGGATTCCATTCAATCAACTGTTTCACTATTAGCCACTCAGCCTGAAATGGGCAGGGTGCGCCCGGAACTGGCGGATGGGTTGCGAAGCTTTCCGACTCGTACGCCGTACATCATTTTCTATGTGCCAGATGGAAATGGGTTACTGATTGTTCGGGTGCTGCACCACGCCCGAGACATTGATGCAAAATATTTCTCTTGATGTTTAGCGCGTGTAGGCTGGGGTGAGCCTGCGAACCCCAGCAAGCGTAGCTACTCCGCCCCCTTCACCAGCACTTCCCGATTCCCGTTGCTTTGCATCGCCGACACCAGCCCCGCCCTCTCCATCTGCTCGATCAGCCGTGCCGCGCGGTTGTAGCCGATCCTGAGTTGGCGTTGCACCAGCGAGATCGAGGCGCGGCGCGATTTGAGCACGAGTGCCACGGCCTGGTCGTACATCGGGTCGGCTTCGGCGTCGCCGCCCACTTCATTGCCCTCGCCCTCCCCGGCCACTTCCGGCGCATCGAGGATGCCTTCGACGTAATCCGGCGCACCCAGCGCTTTCAGATAGTCCACCACCTTGTGCACTTCGTGGTCGGCGACGTAGGCGCCGTGCACCCGCTGCGGGTAGCCGGTGCCGGGCGGCAGGTAGAGCATGTCGCCTTGGCCGAGCAGGGCTTCGGCGCCCATCTGGTCGAGGATGGTGCGCGAGTCGATCTTGCTCGATACCTGGAAGGCGACGCGGGTCGGGATGTTGGCCTTGATCAGGCCGGTGATCACGTCCACTGACGGGCGCTGCGTCGCCAGCACGAGGTGGATGCCTGAGGCGCGCGCCTTCTGCGCCAGGCGGGCGATCAGTTCCTCGACCTTCTTGCCCACCATCATCATCATGTCGGCCAGTTCGTCGATCAGCACGACGATGAAGGGCATTTCCTCCAGGGGTTCGGGGGCGTCCGGCGTGAGGCTGAAGGGGTTGGGCAGCTTGTCGCCGGATTTCTCCGCTTCTCGCACCTTCTGGTTGTAACCGGCCAGGTTGCGCACGCCCAGCGCCGACATCAGGCGGTAGCGCCGCTCCATCTCGGCGACGCACCAGTTGAGCGCGTTGGCCGCGTGCCTCATGTCCGTCACCACCGGCGCGAGGAGGTGGGGAATGCCTTCGTAGACGGAAAGCTCGAGCATTTTCGGGTCGACCAGGATCAGCCGTACCTTGGCGGGGTCAGCCTTGTAGACCAGGCTCAGGATCATGGCGTTGATCGCCACCGATTTGCCCGAGCCGGTAGTGCCCGCCACCAGCACATGGGGCATTTTACCCAGGTCGGCCACCACTGCCTTGCCGGCGATGTCCTTGCCCATTGCGATGGTGAGCGGCGAAGACATGTCGGCGTAAACTTTCGAGCCGAGAATCTCGCGCAGGCGCACCACCTGCCGTTTGGGATTGGGAATTTCCAGCCCCATGCAGTTCTTGCCGGGGATGGTTTCCACCAGGCGAATGCTGACCACCGACAGGGCGCGCGCCAGATCCCTGACCAGGTTGGTGATCTGGCTGCCCTTCACGCCCACCGCCGGCTCGATCTCGTAGCGCGTGATCACCGGGCCGGGATAGGCGGCGATGACTTTGACCTCGACGCCGAAATCGGCCAGTTTGCGCTCGATCAGGCGGGAGGTGTATTCCAGGGTATCCGGGCTGAGCGTCTCGGTATCGGTTTCCGCCTCGTCCAGCAAATTCAGCGGGGGCAAGGGCGAATCCGGCAGATTATCGAACAGCGGCGCCTGCACCTCGCGCTCGGTGAGCGGAACTTGGGGGATGAGCATCTGCGGCGGCTCGATGTGAACCGGCTTGTGGTCATCGAACCGTTTTTTCTCTTCCACGACTTCCTCGCGCTTGTTCAGCGCGACCGAGCCGGCGCGCCGATCCTGCCAGGCATCCCAGGTGCGGAAGATCCACAGATAGCTGTTTTCCATGGCGCCGCCAAGGCCTTCAATAACTTTCAGCCACGACATGCCAGTGAACAGGCTGAAGCCTACCGCCATGCTCAGCAGCAATATCAACGTGGCGCCGGTGAAGCCCATGCCGGTGGCCAGGTAAATGCTGACCACCGATCCGATCATCCCTCCCGGCGCGAGCGGAAGGGTGGCTTTGAGACTGTACAGACGCAAAGCTTCCAGGCCGCTGCTGGCAAGCAGGAGAATGACAAAACCGGTGACCGCAACGAACAGCGAGCGCCGGTCGGACAAGCCTGCGCTTTCAATGCGCCGGTAGCCCCACCAGATCACGTACAGGGAAAACGCCACCCACCAGTAAGCCGAAAAACCGAATACATAAAGCAGCATATCCGCCAGCCAGGCGCCCACCTCGCCGCCGGTATTGCTAACGATAAGCCTGCTGCCGCTGTGCGACCAGCCCGGATCGGCATGATCGTAGCTGAACAATACCAGCGCCAGATACAAGGCCACGGCCACCACCGCCAGCCAGCGCGCTTCACGGAGCAGGCCGGACAATTTCGGCGAGAGCGGCTCGGGGGGAGCCCTGCGGTTCGTGCTCCGCGTATTCAGGGAGGAAGTCTTATTCAGAAAAGCCATTTATGTGATTTGCTTGTAGTGGCGCCTAAGTTAACTTTCTGGTCTGACCGAAAAAGTCAGCGAGAATTATAGCGCCATCATACCAAGAAGTGAGGCGTTCCAATCAACGACATGAAATGACTCTTGCGGCTGGCCAGTCTCATGCTTATGCCACATTGTTTGATAAGCGGTTTCAAGGTTACGCACTTGCCGCTCAGTATCGAATAGTGGCGCGGACTCGCGATTCCTGCCCAGCTTATCCCTGATATGCGCCAGTTCATTCTTTTGCGTGGCCAGATGGTATGCGACCTCTTCATACTGTTGCGGACTGTTCGCAATCATCTCACCGAGTCCAACAGATGACAGCAGGCTTGCCGCAACGCGGGATGGCATCACCCGACCGGGGCAAGTCAATACCGGCAACCCGGCCCATAACGCTTCAATCGCCGTCGTATGGGCATTGTATAGAAAAGTATCCAGAAACAAATCCGCCAAACGATAGCGGGCAAGATGGACTTCGTTTGACACATGCGGCGCATAAATCAAACGATTCGATGAGACACCGCGCATTTCCGCTTCTCGACCCAGGTTTCCCGCAACAGCATCGCCGCTCTGATATAACCACAAGACACTGCCGGGCACCCGCTTTAACAAGCGCATCCAGATATCAAAGACGGCGGGTTCGATCTTATAGTGGTTGTTAAAACAACAAAAAACAAAACCCTCTTCCGGAAGCCCCAATTCAGAGCGGGAAAGCTGACAAGCTTGAGGTGCCTGGCGGTTATTAAACATGTAATAGCTATCTGGCATATACGCCAGGCTTTCGGTAAACAGGCACTCTTCTCCGGGCGGCACCACGACGGGATCGGCAATGAAGTACTGCATGAAAGAGGCCCCCATACTATGCGGGAAGCCATGAAATGCCACCTGGACAGGGGCCGGACTTAACGCAAATATCTCCGTTCGCGAAAAGGTGGTATAGCCAGCCAGATCAATCAGCACATCGATCCCGTCAGCATGAATTGTTTCCGCCGCCTCGATATCGCCCTGAGCGCTCAGCTCACGAAAATGATCGCACCCTCGTTCAATATCACGACGCAATTCACTGCCATCTCCGGGGTGCAGGGAATAACCATACACCTCGAACTTTGACCGATCATGAAGCCCATACAAACTCCGGGTCACAATTGCATTGGGATGGGTCCTGAAATTGGGCGATACATACCCAATCCTCAGCCTTCTGTTTTCTCGGCGCTGATAGGCAAATGGGATGGGGTGTTTTGCCCTGACTGAGGTAGCGATATGCGTTGATACGCTATTGGCCAATGCCAAACGCATTTCAGCAGCTACTGGTAAAGATAGCGATCGAAATAGCAATGCGCGTTCACAAATCTCATCCGGTTGCCCCAAAGAACTTCTGATCGAATGATCAAAGTTGGCGACAAGCTCATCCCTGCCTGCCCAATCACAATTTTCCTGCCTTAACCCTTCTTTAAGCAGATAAATCACTTTTGGCGCAAATTCGCGCGCCTCGCTCTGGGTTTGAGTGGCTGCAGTCCGGATGCAAGCTTCAACTGTTTCCGGATCGATGGATTTGGCATTATCAAAAGCACGCTGCGCTTCATCGAAGCGGCACAGCATGGAAAGCGCCAAACCTTTGGAAAAAAGTATCTTGGCAGAAGCGGGCACGATAACCAGCGCCCGTTCGTAAGCGGCAAGCGCCTCATCCCAGCACCCCAGTGCCAGCAGCGTTTCACCAAGATTGTACTGGGCCGAGTCCCAACCTGGAGTCAATTCGGCTAATCGGCGATTGTTGACCAGCGCTTCTTCCAGGCGACCTAACCTGATCAACAAGGCACCACGATTCTGCAGCGCCGCCGCAAAATCGGGTTGGAATTTGAGCGCCTGGTCATAACGCTCAAGTGCCCCCAGGTTGTCTCTCAACTGCTCCAGGACAGCACCCAGATTTACTAGAAGTTGGGCATCCAAAGGCGCCAGATGCAATGCTTTACGGTAAACCTGGAGCGCCTCTCGGCGCTGCCCGAGCTCGCACAGGACAGCCCCTTTGGCGCTTCTGGCCTGAATATGGCGGGGTTCGGATGAGATGGCGCGCTCCAGAGAGTGGAGCGCAGCTTCTGGCTTGCCGGTTTGGTGATAGGCGACACCGAGCAGGAACCACGCCTGGGCATTGCCAGGATATCTGTTGCAGTAGGGCTCGAGAACCAGAATAGCCTGATCCGGTCGATCCTGACCGAGCAGTTCCCCCGCCTCTAGAACTTCTGGAAAATCAGGCAAGGCCTTTCCAGAGGAATCCATGAGCCGCCAAAAAAGTCTCCCTATCCACGCTCACCAACCGGATGGGGGGGTGCTCGAAACGGGAGTGGCTGTCTGCGTGTAAACTGCAGCTCCCCGAATAGCGGAACCCAACGCAAAACTGCCATCAATCTTATATGCGACCCCGGCTCGTGCCGCGTTCGCACCGGCGAAGAAGCCGGAAACATCAGCAGCACAAGATCCCGAACAACCACCATTACTACTCAATGCATAGGCAGTGGATGCTACAAAGCTATTCCCGGAAAAATTACCGTCAAACTTGAGATTGAAGTTTTTGCCGCCAAGAGCCAAAGCAAGTGTTCCATATAGCTCCGGCGTTCCACTGAACCAGACATCAAGCCCGCCCCCCGTCACCGTGCCAGGAGAGACCGAGCCGGAAGCAAGCGTCGGCGCCGTCGCACCCGTCAGATCATAATGTGCTGAGCCACTGGTCGGCATGACTGCTGTCGGGATGCCCACCACGGAGTGCATCCCCTGGTTAGCGGTGAAAACGGTCGTGACCGTTGACGAACCCGGCTCGGTGTAGGTGACCGTGCCGTAAAACCGCCCCCAGCCGACTGTGCCGTCATAGCCGGATGCAGGAATGGATAAGCCAGTAGCTGGGTATGTGTACCCCAACATAGCCGCGCCAACGGTATCCGTTCCGGATACCCCCATACCCAGCGCGGCGGCTGAAAAATCGGTCAAGCCACCCGCCGGTCCGATTGGGTTACCCCCCTGCACATAATAAACTTTGCTGCCTTGCTGGTCGAATACAACGATACCGGGATTATCCGAGCCAACGGTTGTCACTCCCCCCGCCCCATCTACCACCGACCCGGAAAAGACTGTATGAACCCCGGTCAACACCGTCAATCCGCCGAGTCCGCCGCCACCGCCACACGACGTCCCAACGCAGTCGCCCGTCTTATACTCCGGTGGTGTCTCGGTGGTTCCGCCCAGACTGGCTGGGGGTGTCGACGGTTTCTCGAAAGTCAGGGTGGGTGCGGTGTTCAAGTCAGCAACAAAGGCCGACTGCCCTTGAGAAAGGATCAGGCTTCCGCCCTTGTTGGTCAGGCTGATCACGCCATCGGCCACACTGACAGTGAGACCCTCGCCGAGCATGGCGTTATACCCTGTGCCGCGAATGCCGATAGTAGCCGCTGGCGTAGCGACCTGGTATTTATCCCGGTTAACATGCCCGATCGCGCCGGTGATCGTCCTCAGGCCACCTCTCAGCAGGCTGAAAAACCCCTTCTCCTTGCCGTCAGCCTTGTTCTCGTAATTGTACTCATCCACACGGAACAGGCTGTTCGGCTGCAAAGAAACATAGCCGCCATCCGTAAACCGTATCTGGGCACGCGCGCCCGCAGCGGTGTTAACCGATTCACCGACATTGATTTCGGAGCCTTTAACGAGAGGCCGCTGGCTACCGTCGGCGGCAACCGCCATCACAGTACCCACCACAAAATCCGCACGGCCCGCAGTAACGCAGTACCCCGTCACAGGGAAGGCGGAAGCAACCATAGCCAACAAAAGTGCCTGGCGGGTCAACCTGAAATGCTGTTGTTGAGGGAACATGGCTACATCCTCCGAATTCTAGTTAAAGTCGCGACGCAGGGTGATGCTGAACATCGTGCGATCATAATCGTTGATGACGATATTGGAGTCGTTGAGGGTATAGCTGAGCTGGGGCGTAATGGTCCAGTGCTGGGCCGGAATATAGCTGACACCCACCCTCAGATCGGTCTGTGTATCCTTGCGTCCCACCAGAAACAAGGGATCCTGCCCGCCGTAACTACGCTCTTCCAGGCTCGCCGATGCAAACAGCGTCGTCTGCGGATTGATTTTCAACTCGCCGCCAGCCCGAACACCATAAAGCTGATGCCCCAGATAGGGAACATTGGCTCTCTGTTCGCTTTCCTCGCCCACATAGCCGCCGACATAAACGACTGGCGTGTATTCGCCACCCAGTGCACGGGCGTAGGCAGCACCCAGCACATAGCGATCAGCATTCCGCACGTCCTGGCCTGGATAACTCAAATCGGTGTACTGGAAATAGACGCTTGCCTGACTGCTGTTGTCCAGGTTGCGCATCCATTGCGCCGTCAAGCCGGCAGCATCGCGGTAGCGGTTATTGTCGACACTGAATGATTGCAGCTGCACAGCGGCAGAATAATTATCGTCACCCTTGGCCAAACTAACACCAAGGTTGCCATCCATACCTTTGGTCTCGAAGATGTCTTTCGACGAATTGATGCGCTGGTTGAAACTCGCACCGCCGAACACCGCCCACTCGGGAGAAAGGGGATGCCTGACGTTGACACCACCGCTGACGCTGGTAAAGGTGTCGTGAAGTTTCACGCCGGTGGCGCTCAATGTTGCAATCGCCCCGCCAAATGCAGGAATCGCGATCTGCCCGCTGGCGGTCGCGCTGTTGACGTTGCTGTCGTCGCCAATCGCGGCTTCAAGGTAGCCTCTCACCGTTGTTTTCTCTCCGGCTCGGGCCCGTTCGATGGCATCGAGGAATTTCTCGATGGTGGCGTTGACTTCCTTGGGCGGATTCTGTTGCTTAACTGTCTCGAACTCCTGCTGGGAGGCGGCGACTTCGCCGGTAGCAAAATAAGCCCGGCCAATCTCGGCGCGCGCCTGCAAGTGGTTGGGGTTGACCGCCAGCACCCGTTCCAGCGCGAACACCGCCTCGTTGGGCTTGCCGCTGTCCAGCGCAGCGATGCCGAGAAGATAATCGTAATCCGGGTCGCCGGCACGTTCGGACTGATGCGGAATCAACAGGGTATAGGCCTCCTTTGCCTTGCCGCTTTTCATTAATTTGTCGGCTTGCGCCGTCAAGGCATCCTGCGCCGCCATGGCACTGCCCACACACAGCCACAATAACGCCCCGGCACCGACACTTCTGGCAACTGCACTGGCGCGGCCACGTGAAGCCAAATTGTTCTTAATCATCGACTTGATCCCCTTTGAGTTCTTGCTTCGTGATATATTTGAGATATTTATGTCAGATTAGTATTTAGCAGCCCATTTGTAAACATAAAATTCAGGTAGTCTAGACTAAGTCTAGACAGTAATTCCGTGGCCTGTTAAATTAGCATCTATCCCATTTCTACCCAACCCTTGAAGAAAAAGATATGAACCCCACCAAACATTGCAAGCTGCTCATTCTTGGCTCCGGCCCTGCCGGCTATACCGCCGCCATTTACGCCGCCCGCGCAAACCTCAATCCCGTGATGATCACCGGCATGCAGCAAGGCGGCCAACTCACCACCACCACCGAAGTGGACAACTGGCCCGCTGACGTCATGGGCGTGCAGGGACCGGAACTGATGGAGCGCTTCCAGAAACATGCCGAGCGCTTTAATACCGAAATCATTTTCGACCAGATTCATACCGCCAAACTGACCGAAAGGCCCTTCACCCTCATCGGTGACTCCGGCACATTCACCTGCGACGCACTGATCATCGCCACCGGTGCTTCGGCCAAGTACCTCGGCCTGCCATCCGAACAGGCATTCATGGGCAAGGGCGTGTCCGGCTGCGCGACCTGCGATGGTTTCTTCTACAAGAACCAGGACGTCGCCGTGGTCGGTGGCGGCAATTCCGCCATCGAAGAAGCGCTGTACCTGTCCAACATCGCCAGGCATGTCACGCTGGTGCACCGCCGCGACACCTTCAAGGCGGAAAAGATCATGGTCGACAAGCTGCACGACAGGATCAAGAACGGTAACATCAGCCTCGAAGCATTCTGCGAACTGGATGAGGTACTGGGCGACAAGACCGGCGTTACCGGTATGCGCGTCAAGAATGTGCAAGACGGCAGCACCAAGGATATCCAGTTGCAGGGCATCTTCATCGCCATCGGCCACAAGCCCAATACCGATCTGTTCGAGGGGCAACTGGAGCTGGAGGGCGGCTACATCGTCACTCAAGGCGGTCACACAGGCAATGCCACCCAGACCAGCATAGCGGGTGTATACGCCGCTGGCGACGTGCAGGACCACATCTACCGCCAAGCCATCACCAGCGCCGGGACCGGTTGCCAGGCCGCACTCGATGCGGAGCGTTATCTCGACAACCTGGGCAAGTAATTCCATTTCTCAATCAAAAAAGCATTAACCGCAAAGGACGCAAAGGGAAACCAAACTCTCAGACATGCCAGCCTGATAGCTTTTGCGAGTTGGGCGATAAAACCGCCCATCCCTGCCTACCCCGCTTTCTTCGCGTCCCTTGCGTCCTTTGCGGTGAAAGATTTTTTCTGTCTATTGTTGGATTGAATGAAAATTGGAATTAATGCATAAGCGCAAGGGTGACGGCAAAATAACGCCTCCATCCTTGTCCGATGACGAATCCAGCCTTTTCCGCACCAGCATCGGCGACACCCGGCCTTTGCCGGATAACGGCAAGACCGTCTTTCCTCCCAACCTCCCCTGGCCTGTTCTCCGGCAAAACCGGACTGCCGAAGACCCGTTGTCGGTGGATAGCTTAAGCGACCATATCCCCCAGGAACTGGCAGGAACCGAGGAGGAATTTTTCTTCCTGCGCCCCGGCGTGGCGCCTCTGACCATGAAGAGACTGCGCTGCGGTCACTGGGCCATTCAGGCAGAACTCGATCTGCACGGCATGACCAGCGACGAAGCCCGAGCCTGCTTGATCGAATTTCTCGACGAATGCAAACAGCTCGGCCTGCGCTGCGTGCGGGTCATACACGGAAAGGGGCTAAGCTCCAGGAACCGCGAGCCGGTATTAAAGCTGAAAGCGGCCAGTTGGCTCATGCAACGCGATGAGGTTCTGGCTTTCTGCCAGGCACGGCCGATGGATGGCGGCAGCGGCGCGGTGATCGTGCTTCTCAAGGTGGCCCGGCGCTAATCTTGTCCTTCTCGCTGGATTTCGCAGCCTCCCTCCCTTACAATCTCTACCCTTCAGCAGTCCATACATCGCCTACCATGATCGAAAATACGCCCGTTTCCCTCTCTCCTAGCTCTCTCCCAGAGGGAGAGAG
>CAYGNO010000041.1:0-14619 GCA_964351305.1 uncultured Sulfuricella sp. | reverse complement strand
GGGGAGGCGATCGCCCCTTCCCCCGCTTGCGGGGGAAGGTTGGGATGGGGGTTGGGCGCGAATGCGGTCGCAAATCGCGGCGAGGGCGCCGCTCCTACAGGTTTTGGCTCTGATAATGGAAAGGAAAGCGATATGAAAATCTCACGTTGGGGGCTGGCGCTGCTCGCCACGGCGCTGTGGTTTTT
Organism: uncultured Sulfuricella sp.; assembly: GCA_964351305.1. Lineage (GTDB taxonomy): Bacteria > Pseudomonadota > Gammaproteobacteria > Burkholderiales > Sulfuricellaceae > Sulfuricella. The sequence continues at coordinate 14,434 of CAYGNO010000041.1, read as the reverse complement.
TTCCGGGGCGGCGGGGGCGGCGCCGCTGGTAATCGGCTCCGTTTCCCACGAGCCGGCGGACGAAATCAGGAAATTCCAGCCTCTCGCCGACTACCTGGCGCGCCACCTGGCCGAGTTCGGCGTGGAACAGGGCAATGTGGTCGTGGCCAGCGGCATGAAAGAGATGGCGCAGCGGCTTCGCAGCGGGCAGGTGGATATTTATATCGACAGCGCGTTTCCCAGCATCGTCGTCAGCCGGTTGGCGGATTCCCGCATTGTGCTGCGGCGCTGGAAAAAAGGCCGGGCGGAATACCGCTCGGTGGTTTTCGTGCGCAACGACAGCCCGATCCTGACGGTGAGCGATTTGCCGGGCAAGATCATCGCCTTCGAGGAACCCTATTCCACTTCCGGCTATTTCCTGCCCAAAAGCGCATTGCAGCAGGCCGGGCTCAAACTGAGCGAGCAGGCGGACGCCGGCGCGCCGGTCAAGGCCGGCGAGGTCGGTTACGTCTTCGCCATGGACGATTCCAACACCCCGGTATGGGTGATGCGCGGCAAGGTCGGCGCCGGCGCCATGGACGACGCGAGCTTCGCCAGGCTCACTCCCCAGCGCCGGGACAGCCTGCGCGCGGTGCACCGGACGGCGGCGGTGCCCCGGCATCTGGTGAGCGTGCGCAAGGGCCTCGACCCCAGGCTGGCGAGCGGGATCAAGGCGGTCCTGCTGGCCATGGAGCATTCCGAGGAAGGCAGGCAGGCGTTGCAGAAATTCGAAATGACCACCCGTTTCGACGAGCTGCCGGGCGGGCCGGAAAAAGCGCTGGCGCCGCTTCTGGTTTTGACGCAAGAGATCGAACGCGAAATGGGACGCTGATGCTGTTTTTTTCGTACAATCCGCGGGGTATTAACCCGGCCCCAAAATTTCCGCGTGTGGAATCGGCCCGAGGGCGGGCCTCCTACATCCACAGCCACGGCACCCCTGTAGGAGCGGCGCCCCCGCCGCGATGCTATCGGCACGAGGGCGGGCCTCCTGCAACTTCTGGTTGCTTGGGACAGCCGATGGTGAATAGGGTATGAGCCTGACCATACGCGCCAAGCTGGTCGGTCTCGCCTTGCTGGTGAGCCTCATGATGGCCGGGCCGCTCGCCGTTTTTACCCTGGTCGGGGAGCGCCGCAGCCAGATCGAGGCGGTCGAACACAAGGGAGTGGCGGCCGTAACCCTGCTGGCTGAAACCCTCGTCGATCCACTCTACGAATTGCGCATCGACCAGATCGACCGGCTGCTGGGGGCTGCCCGCTGGGATACGGAACTCGCCGGGGTCTACGCCCTCGACCGCGATGGCCGCGTCCTCAGCGACGGCGGCAAGGACAGCCCCCTGCTCGACCAGAGCCTGCCCGGGCTTGATCCCATCCTGGCGCAAATCCGCCGTTCCCCCGGTTCCGTCCCGCAACGGGAGGACGGCTTCATCGCCGTCACCGGGCCGGTGCGCAGCCCCGACGGCGAGATCCTCGGTTTTGTCCATCTCCGCCTGTCCTTGCGCTATGCCGAAGAACAAATTGCCGAGCAGTGGCGGACGCTGGCCGCGCTCGGCGGCGCCGTCTTCTTGCTGGGCGGCTTTCTCGCTCTCGTCCTGGCGCGGCAGATCACCCGTCCGCTCCGGGAAATGGCCAAGGCTACCGAAGATATCTGTATCGGCAATTTCGATATCCATGTCGCGGTGGAGCGGCAAGATGAATTGGGGGCGCTCGCCCAGGCCATCAACAAGATGGCCGAGAACCTGCAGCAGACTACCGTATCCCGTGATGAGCTTGCCAGCGAGGTAGTGGAGAGGGAGCAGGCGGAAGATGAAATTCGGCTGCTAAATGAAACGCTGGAGCAGCGGGTGCAAGAAGAGGTGGCAATAAACCGCGAAAAGGATCACATGCTGATCCGCCAGTCGCGCCTGGCGGCAATCGGCGAGATGATCGGCAACATCGCGCACCAGTGGCGGCAGCCGCTCAACGCGCTGGGGCTGCTGCTGGACAATATTCAGGATGCCCACGTTCACGACGAACTCGATTCGGTTTGCCTCGGCGAGTCGGTCGCCAAGGGGCAGCGGCTGATCGATAAAATGTCCAGCACCATCGACGATTTCCGCAACTTCTTCAAGCCCGACCGGGAGAAGACGCAGTTCAGCCTGGAAAAAGCGGTGCGGGATGCGCTGTCGGTGGTGGAGGCCAGTCTCAAGAGCGGTCATATCGCGGTGGATCTGAAAATAGAACGGGACGACGTCACAGTGAGCGGATTCCCCAACGAATATGCCCAGGTGGTGGCGAATATCCTGGGCAACGCCAAGGACGCCATCCAGCAGCGCCAGGTGCGAGACGGCAAGGTGGAGATAACCATCGGCGCGGACGATGTGTATGCTTATGTCGCCATCCGCGACAACGGCGGCGGCATTCCAGAGGACGTTCTGGAGAAGATCTTCGACCCTTATTTCACCACGCGGGAGAAAGGCACCGGCATCGGCCTGTATATGTCGAAAATGATCATTGAAACCAACATGAATGGCAGGATCGATGCGCGCAATACCGGGGAAGGCGCGGAGTTCAGGATTGTCGTCCCGCTGGCTGGAGAGGGCTAGCCTGGCAGGGTGGGCAATGCTCTTTTGCCCACGCGGAAATAACGCGTGATCCCTCACCGCGCGGGCACAAAAGCTGTGCCCGCCCTACCTGGCTGGTGGGCAAAAGCCAGGACGCGGATGAACGCCGTTTCCATCTGTTCCATATATTCTCCGGCTTGCTCCCAGGCCCCATTCCTGATTGCCTGTTCAGCTTCACGCGCCAGATCGGCCATTTTCCGTGCAGCGATATAAGTTGATGCTCCCTTGAGTTCGTGAGCGGTCTTCGCGCCTGCGACATCCTTCAGTTCGATTGCGGTCTTAAGCCGCTCCAGGAGCGACGGCGTGGTGTCGAGATAAAGCGCCAGCAATTCCTCGACGATTTTACGATCCTGATTGAATGTGCCGTATAGGTGTTCAAGATCGACAGGCGGCGTTTCCGTAGCCGTGTATTGCGGGTTGTCTTCCATCTGCCCCACGAGGGGACTCCGACTTTCTGCGGGCTGAATCCCGCGAAAGATCGTATGTGGCAGCCATAATTTAAGCGCGGACTCCAGATCTCCGAGTTCCAGCGGTTTCATCAAGTAATCATCCATGCCTGCCGCCAGGCATTTTTCCCGGTCGCCGTGCATGGCGTTGGCGGTCATGGCGATAATCGGCATCCTTTTTGCGTGCGCTGCCCGTTCGCGGCGACGGATCGCGGCTGTGGCCTCGAAGCCGTCCAGTTCCGGCATCTGACAGTCCATCAGTACCAGGTCGTAGCGGCTTTTCGCCAGTGCTTCCAGGGCTTCCCGTCCGTTGCCGGCGCTCTCGGCCTGAAGCGCGAGCTTTTGCAGCATGTAGAGCGCCACCTTGCGGTTGACCGGGTTGTCTTCTACGATCAGGACGCGCGCCGCAGGCGAAATTTTCGCGGCGGGACGAAGCGTCGAGCCGGCATGATGGTCGAGTACCGGTTGCACCGTACCAGCCAGGGCGGCTTCAAGCTTGTTCGGGCGCACCGGTTTGGTGAGCATGACGTCCATGCCGGCTGCGATCATCTCTTCCTTGTGGGCACGCAGCGCGACAGGGGCCAGCAGCACCAGGCGCGGCGGTGCCTGCCCGGCATCGTTCTTGATCAGGCGCGACAGGGTGATGATGTTGTAGTCGGGCAGGGCGGTATCGAGGATCACCAGGTTGAACACGGCATCTCCATCCTGCGCGGCATACAGCCGCATTAAGGCCTCTTCGCCGGTAGCGGCGGTGGCGCAGGGGATTTTCCAGAATTCGAGTTGGTGTTTCAGGATGGCGCGGCAATCGGCGTTGCCGCTGGCGATCAAAATGCGCAGCCCGTGCCGGGCAATACCGGGCTCGACCGGAACCGGGTGCGCCGTCTGTTTGTCCAGGCGCAGCCGGAACCAGAAGGTGCTGCCCTGTCCGGGGCTGCTGTCCACGCCGATTTCACCGCCCATCATCACAGTGAGTTGTTTGGAGATGACCAGGCCGAGCCCGGTGCCGCCGTGCCTGCGGGTGACCGATCCGTCGCCCTGGGAGAATGACCGGAACAGGCGCCGGCGGCCTTCCTCGCTGATGCCGATGCCGGTGTCGCTGACCTCGAAACACAGCGTGATGGCGCCGGTTTCTTCCTGCTCGGGGATTACCCTCAGCAGCACTTCGCCGACGTCGGTGAATTTAACCGCATTGGCGGTCAGATTGGTGAGAATCTGGCGCAGGCGCCCGGCTGCGCCGCGCAAACGGAAATCGTGTCCGGGCGGAATGTCGTAGAGCAATTCGAGGCCTTTGCTTTGTGCCTGCCCCGCCAGGAGTTCCGCCACTTCCGCAACGATCTCGCGCAGGTCGAAGTCCTCGGTTTCCATATCCAGTTTGCCGGCCTCGATCTTGGAAAAGTCGAGGATGTCATTGATGATGGCGAGCAGAGATTCCGCCGAGGCGCGCACCGTCTCGGCGTAATCCCGCTGCTCCGGGGTGAGCCTGGTGTCGAGCAGCAACGCGGCCATGCCGAGGATGCCATTCATTGGGGTACGGATTTCATGGCTGACGTTGGCGACGAATTCGGACTTGATGTTGGCGGCGTGCTCAATTTCCTGGGTATGCTGCGCTGCACGGCGGGTGACCAGAATGGCGATGCCGATGCCGAGAAGCAAGGCCGATGCGCCCAGCAAGAGCATCAGCGTTCGGGTTTCGCGGTAAGCCTGGGCCGCCTCCGCCGCCGCCTTTTTCGTTGCTTCGCGTTGCAGCTTGAGCAGGTCGTCCAGCTCGCGTAACAGCCGTTTCTGTGCCGGGATGGTTTCATGCTGCAGCACGTCGAAGGTCGATGGATCGTGTGCCATGGCGAGTTCTATGGTTTTGATGACCAGGGGCTGGGTAGTCTGGGTGAGGTTGCTGATTTCGGCCATGACCAGCTTTTCTGCCATGCTGGAGACCATCTGATCCAGCTTCTGCCGGGCAACAGCAAAATTTTCTCCATAACTGTAAAAGCGCAGGCGCTCGCTATCCTGCTCGAACGCATCTTTTACCACTACGATGGTATGCATGCTGACCGCCCGTTCCCGCAAAGAATCACGCATGACGGTAGCAAGCTCGGTCTTGACATTGTTTTCTTCGACAATGCGTTCCAGCCGCACGTTGATGGCAGCCATCTGCTGCAAGCCCACCAGCGTAAGGGCGAGCATCAGCAATAGCACCAGTGCAAAGCCGGCGCCCAGACTGAATTGCGTATTTTTGGCGAACATGTTTTTTTAGCCCGGATTGTAACTACTCAGGTCGAAACGATGATGCTTAAAACAACCACAACCACAATTCCAGTCCCTTCTCCCTGCAAGGGGGAAGGAGAAAAACGGCGGTACCTGAGTAGTTACCCCCGATCCATGCATTTCCCGCAATGCGTTTGAATTAAATTATAATCCTAGAAACCTTAGTTGGATGGGGCTGATTGCAGTGTTAAACCTAAAAACCTACATGGCATTTTTGATTCCGGCTCGTCCGGCTTGCCTCAGGGTGTGCCGGGCTACCCGGCATCCGCATGCGGCAGTTACCGGCTTCAGGCTGCGCGGGTTGCTGTGCGGTGTTTTGCTGGTGCTATTGCCGGTGAGTTCCGGTTATGCCGGTCGCCCCCTGGAAATTTATGGCTCGACCACGGTAGAAAAGGAAGTCCTGGAACCGCTGTCGCTAGTCCTTGAAAAAGAGACCGGCACCACCCTCAGGCTGCACGGCACCGGAACCGGTCAAGGCATAATCGCCCTGTTGCAGGGGAAGGCGGATGCGGCGATGGCCAGTGAATCGTTGGAAGGTGCCATTCTGTCCGCCAGAAAGTCCGCCCGGAAGCAGGGGATAACGATTGTCGCCCCGGGCAATCTGATGTACCACGAACTCGCCCGAGATCGGATGCTGGTGGTCGTCAATAAGCACAACCCGGTCGTCCATCTGACCCGCTCGCAGCTGAAGGACATCCATACCGGCAAGATTGCCAACTGGCAGGCGGTCGGCGGTGAGGACCTGCCGATACAGGTGATAACCAGCCATGTCGGCAGCGCAACCCGCGCCGTGTTCCAGAAGCGGGTCATGGACGGCGAAGAATATACCAAATGGGCGCAGGAAGTCGATTCGACGCGCCTTGAGCTCGACTTGGTGTCGCAGGCCAAGGGCGGCATCGGTGTCGTCAGCGCAACTTTCTTTGCACAAAACGTCGGGAGGGCCAAATTTATTAAAGCGCCGTTGCTGACCAGGCCGCTCGGCCTGATTACAATCGGCCTGCCCAACACCGAAATTCGGAATTTGATAGATTATGCCAGGGCGGGCGTGAAATAACCGCTAGAGGCGGGGACTAGAGGCTGGTAAAAACCCAGCGCGTAGCGCTGGCATTCGCCAGCCCTCTAGTCCCTAGCCTCTATAAAGAAGGGATACGGCCATGTCACTAGCAAATATCCGCATCATCACCAAGCTGGCTGTCGGCTTTGCCAGCGTACTCGCCCTGGCGGGAATCATGGGGCTGGTGGGATTGAACAGCGCCGACACGCTGGCGCGAATCAATGACCAGTTTTACCAGTCCCCTTTCCAGGTGGCGAACACCACGCACCGCATCACCGAAGAAATCATGCTGATCCAGCGAGAACTGGAGGCTGGCACTCACGCCGAATCCCGGGGCGAAATCGGGGAAATCCGCCAAAATATCGATCGGCATGAAGCCATCATCATGAAATCGCTCGGCCTGCTGAGCGACAAATACCTGGGGCCTATGGATGACGTCGATGCGCTCCACGGGATGCTGGCCTCATGGAACTATGATCGCAGCAACGTATTCCAGTCGTTGGCGAACGGCAAGCGTAACGAAGCGGAAGCCGCATTACTTTCGTCCCGGCGCCAGGCAGAGAAAATCGAAGAGGTCGTGGCGCGCATCCAGGCCTTCGCCCAGAATCGGGCCGCCGGGTTCAATGCGGAAGCGAAACGCACCCGCGATTCCGTCACCTCGACGATGTATTTACTGCTGCTGTTCGCTGCGCTGGCCGGCGGCCTGTGGTCATGGGCGATTACCCGCAGCATCGTGCGGTCGCTGGATGATCTGTGCGACGCAATGCTCAGGCTTGCGCAGGGCGACTTGACTACGGATGTGTCTGATCGTGCGCTCAACAATGAAATCGGCAAGATGGCGCGAGCCGTGCAGGTTTTCAAGGACGAAGCGGTAAAAACCGCCGGATTTCACTGGGTGCGGGAACATGTGGGGGATTTGTCCAACCGCATGCGCAAGGCGGAAACGCTGGAGAATTTCGGCCAGGAACTGATCCAGAACCTGGTGCCTTTGCTGGGCGGCGAGGCCGGCGCCTTTTTCGTTTATTCCGAGAAAGAGGCGGTGCTTGAATTGCACGGCGCTTTTGCTTATCCGCAGCATAACGCCAGAAAATTCCGCTTGGGCGAAGACCTGGTCGGACAGTGCGCCGCCAGCAAACAAGCCATCATTCTCAACGAGGTCCCCCAGGATTACCTGACCATCCGTTCCGCCCTGGGGCAATCCGCCCCGGGTTTTCTCGTCGTTCTGCCGGTGGTGTGGAACGATGCGGTGTCCGCGGTCATTGAAGTGGCCGGCTTCTACGCCCTTTCCGAAACCCGGCTGGCCTTGCTCGAAGCCTTGGCCGCAGCCATCGGGCTGAATCTGGAAGTGCTCAAACGCAGCCTCCGCACCCAGGAACTGTTGGAGCAATCACGCCGCCAGACCGAAGAATTGCGCACCTCGGAAGAGGAGTTGCAGGCGCAAAGCGAGGAGTTGCGCGAATCCAACGAACTGCTCAAAAAGCAGACCGAGGCGTTGCACGTTTCCGAAGAGGAACTTAAGGCGCAAAGCGAGGAACTGCAAATTACCTACGATGAACTGGTGAAGAAAACAACTGCCCTGATAGACCGCGAGAATGCGCTCGACAACGCGCGCCTTTTGGCCGAGGAACGCGCACTGCAGGTGGAAATGGCCAGCCGCTACAAGTCCGAGTTTCTCGCCAACATGTCGCACGAATTACGCACCCCGCTCAACAGCATGCTCATCCTCTCCAAGGATCTGGCCGACAATGAAAGCGGCAATCTCGATGCCGGGCAAGTGGAATCGGCACAGGTTATCCATGAAAGCGGCAGCCACCTGCTCAGCCTGATCAACGATGTCCTGGATATTTCCCGGATCGAGGCGGGGAAAGTGGAAGTGTTCACCGAAGAAATCAACCTGGCCGACGTCGCCTCAATGCTGGAGAAACGCTTCCGCCCGCTGGCCGGAAACAAGGGTGTCGCCCTGTCCGTCAAGCTGGGCGAGAATCTCCCCGATGCCATCCAATCCGACCGACGCAAGATCGAGCAGATTCTGACCAACCTGGTTGGCAATGCGGTGAAATTCACCCATCAGGGGCAGGTCGAGATTGCCTTTGCCGGTGCGGCTGAGCCGACGCCGGCCTTGGCTATCAGCGTCAGCGACAGCGGCGTTGGTATTTCACCGCACAAGATGGAAAGTATCTTTGGCGCTTTCGAACAGGCGGACGGCACCACCAGCCGGCGCTTCGGCGGCACTGGCCTGGGGCTGGCCATCTCGCGCAAGCTGGCGCGGATGCTGGGGGGAGACATCACGGTCAGCAGCGAGGAAGGAAAAGGCAGCGTTTTCACCCTGCGCTTGCCGTTAACCACCCAACCAGTGCAGCAGACGCAGCCCGCAGCTTCCCCCGCAGAGCCGTTGCCTGCGGCATGGGCAGCGAGCAACCTCAAGCCGCATCCGTCCGACGATCGGGGAAATCTGGCGCCGGGCGACCGGACGCTGCTGGTGATCGAGGACGACCCCAGCTTCGCTGCCATCGTGTGCGGCCTCGCCCGCAAAAAAGGTTTCAAATGCCTGCTGGCTGGCGACGGCGATGCGGGGCTGGCGATGGCGGCGCGCTACAAGCCGACCGGCATCATCCTGGATGTGGGCTTGCCGGGCATGGATGGATGGGATGTCATGGACCGTATCAAGCATGATCCGAACACGCGCCATATCCCGGTGCATTTCATGTCGGCGCTGGATGAATCGTTTCGCGGTTTCGGCATGGGGGCAGTGGGCTATCTGGTCAAGCCGGTATCCCGGGAGCAGATAGAAAACGCTTTCGAGAAGATCAATCTGACCGGCGATCAGCCTCCGCGCACCGTCCTCGTTGTCGATTCGGACAGCGCCGCGCGCAGCCGGGTACAACGCCTGTTCGACGGCCAGCAGGTAACCCTGGTCGAAGCCGCAAGCGGCGAAGAAGCGCTGGAGGTGATTGAACGGGAAGCAGTGGATTGCATCATCCTCGAATTGCACTTGTCCGGCATGGACGGCTTGGAATTTCTCCAGCGCCTGTCCGCTTCCGGCAAACCGCTGCCACCGGTGGTCATTTATTCCGAACAGGAAATCAGCTCGGACGATACGCTCAAGCTGCGTTCCTTTACCGACAGCATTGTGCTCAAGGGCGAGCGCGCGCCGGAAAGATTGATGGAGGAAATCGACCTGTTCCTGCATCGCGTTTGCGAAACCCCTAGCGGACACAGCCGCGAAATCGATGCGACTGCCGCGCAGCAGGTGAGGGTGGATTATTCATCCCTGGCCGGGCAAAGCGTTCTGGTGGTGGACGACGATATGCGCAACATCTTCGCTCTTTCCAAGGTTTTGCGCGCCAAGGGCATGAATGTACTGATGGCGCAGGACGGCGACAAGGCGCTGGCGCAGCTCGGCGCCCATCCGGATGTACGCATGGTGCTGATGGACATCATGATGCCCGGCAAGGACGGCTACGAAACCACGCGCGAAATCCGCACCCGCCCCGAATGGCGCGATTTGCCGATCCTGGCGCTGACCGCCCGCGCCATGCGGGGGGACAGGGGAAAATGCCTGGCGGCAGGCGCCAATGATTATCTGTCCAAGCCGGTGGATGTCGAGAAGCTCCTGGCGATGATGGTGAAATGGCTTGAATCGAGCCGGTAGGGTGGGCACGCTTTTGTGCCCACGCGAACAATCTTCGCCGACCGCGTGGGCACAAAAGCGTGCCCACCCTACACTCTGAGTACGGAATGTTTATGCACCATCCATCTCTGGAAGATATTGAAGTCGATCTGTTCGTGGAGGCCATGCGCCGTCGCCATGGCTACGATTTCAGCCATTACGCCCGCGCCTCGCTGAAGCGGCGTGTGCTGGCGTTGCCGCAGGCGCTGGGGTGTAAGACCGTGTCCGAGTTGATTCCCCTGGTCGTGCGCGAAGCAGGCATGTTGTCATCCATCCTGTCCCAGCTTTCGGTTCCCGTGACCGAGATGTTCCGCGACCCCGAGGTTTTTTTGGCGCTTCGAAAAAACGTGGTGCCGCTGCTCCAGTCCTATCCTCGCATCAACATCTGGCAGGTCGGCTGCGCGACCGGCGAGGAGGCCTATTCGCTGGCCATCATGCTGGCCGAGGAAGGCTTGTACCATCGCACCCAGATCATCGCCACGGATATCAATGACATCGCGCTGGCCAAGGCCGAGGAAGGCATCATCGCGGCGGACAGCCTGACGCGGTACGCGATGAGCTACGCCAAAGCGGGAGGCACCCGGAAGCTGGCCGACTATTTCCGGGTGCAGTCCAACCTGGCGCGGATCGACGGGGAATTGAAAAGAAACATCATGTTCGCCCATCACAATGTGGTGTCGGAGGGGGTGTTTTGCGAAGCGCAACTGGTGATCTGCCGCAACGTGCTGATCTATTTCGACAGGGTTCTCCAGGAACAGGTGCTGGGGCGCCTGCGCGACAGTCTGGCACGGGGCGGATTTCTTTGCCTGGGGACCAAAGAAACGCTGGCGCTACCTGATGCCCGGCGGGATTTTACGGCGGTGGATGAGTCGCATCGGATCTACCGCCGGATTACGAGTGCCGGCAAGGAATGTTCCTGATGGGACGTTATAGCGCAATAGTTATCGGCTGCTCCAGCGGCGGCCTGGATGCCCTTGGACGCATCCTGCCCCCATTGCCGCCCGGTTTTCCGCTGCCGGTGATCGTGGTCATGCACATGCCCCAGGACGGCCAGAGCCTGCTGCCGGAGGTGCTGGGAGAGCATTGCCGGATGCCGGTGGCCGAAGCCGCAGACAAAGACCGCATCGCACCCGGCAGGATTTATACCGCACCGCCAGGCTACCACCTTATGATTGAAGGAGACGAGACGTTTTCCCTGTCGGTGGACCCGAAGGTCAACATGTCCCGCCCTTCGGTGGATGTCCTGTTCGAGACGGCAGCCGACACCTACGGCGAACATTTGGTCGCGATAGTGCTCAGCGGAGCTAACCGGGACGGCAGCCAAGGGATAATCGCGGTCAGCGGTGCGGGTGGCTTATGCGTGGCGCAACAGCCAGAAACGGCGGCGGCGAGCGAGATGCCCGGCGGCGCTATCGCTACCGGCAAGATCAATGTCGTGTTGTCCCCGGACGACATGGCGGAATTCCTGATGAAAGAGGTCGCCGCATGATGCAATCACGTCCGAAAATTCTTATCGTCGATGATGTGCCGGCCAATCTGGTGGCGCTTCGCAAACTACTGGCGAAAGTGCCCGCGGATGTGGTTGCGGCATCCAACGGGAACGAGGCTTTGTCGCTGGCGCTGGATAGCGATTTTGCCCTGGTGCTGCTGGACGTGCACATGCCCGACATGGACGGCTACGAAGTTGCAGAATGGCTGCAAAGCGAAGAAAAAACCCGGCATATTCCGATTATTTTCGTTACCGCCGCCTACAAGGACGATGCGCACAGAATCAGCGGCTACGAAGTCGGTGCGGTTGATTACATCGAAAAGCCGATCGATGCCACGGTCCTGCTTTCCAAGGTGGCGGTGTTTCTCAAGCTCGACCAGCAAAAGCGCAGCCTGGCCGAAGCCTTGGAGCAATTGCGAACCCTCAATGAAACGCTGGAACATCGCGTCAAGGAGGAAGTCGGCAAGAATCTGGAACAGGAGCGGATCCTGGTACAGCAATCGCGCCTGGCGGCGATGGGCGAGATGATCGGCAACATCGCGCACCAGTGGCGCCAACCGTTGAACGCTCTCGGACTGCTGCTGACCAACATCAAGGATGCGCACGATTTTAACGAGCTGGACGCGGCGCAGGTCGGGAACTTTACGAACAAGGGGCGGCAACTGCTCGACAAGATGTCGATCACCATCGACGACTTTCGAAACTTCTTCAAGCCCAACAAGGAAAAACAGGTTTTCAGCATCAAGGCGGTGGTGGCCGATACGCTGTCGATCCTGGAGCTCAGCTACAAAAACCACAACATTACGGTCACCACAGATATTGAACAGGATGTTTCGCTGCTAGGCTATCCCAACGAATATGGGCAAGTGGTATTGAATCTGCTCACCAATGCCAAGGACGCGTTGATAAACCAGGATATGCCGGACAGGTCTATCCGCATCCGCATCGCCCTGGAAGGAGAAAACGCCTGCCTGTGCGTGACCGACAATGCCGGCGGAATTCCCGCAGACATCTTGCCCAAGATATTTGACCCCTACTTCACCACTAAGGAAAAAGGCACGGGAATCGGTCTTTACATGTCGAAGATGATCATCGAAAGCCACATGAACGGGCGAATTGAGGCGAGGAATGCTGCTGAAGGCGCGGAGTTTCGGGTGTTTTGTCCGGCCTGTCTTTAGCCTATCGCCTGATTCGAGCCCCGCTGGGATGGCTCGGAACTGGACGGGATGTTTTTGACGAACATGTTTATTAGTCCTGAGTGCTGAGTCCTGAGTCCTGATTTTGTCTGAACGTCACCACATGATCCACAGCCAGCCGGATGCCGATTTTTTCGCCGATAGCGTGATTGTGGTGGCTCGGCACCAGCGACAGCACTTTCCGTCCGCTGGGGAGCAGCAGGGTGTACAGGATGTCTGCGCCGCGGAAAGCCTTTTTGGCAACTTCTGCCTGCAACGTGCTGGCATCGTCGTGAAGGATGTCGTCGGGGCGAAGCAGAACGTCTGCCTGGCAACCGGCTTTGCATTCGAGCGGAATCTCGCCGGCGATTGTGCCCAGTTCGGTTTCAACTTGCCTCTCGTCCAGCACCACGCCCGGCATCAGTACTCCCTCGCCGACGAAGTCGGCGACAAAACGGTTGGCGGGGCGGTGGTAGAGATTGTAGGCGCTGTCCCATTGCTGGATTTCGCCCTCGTTCATCACGCCGATTTCGTCGGCGATGGCAAAGGCTTCGAATTGGTCATGGGTGACCAGCAGCGCGGTGGTGCCCTGCGTCTTGAGGATTTCGCGCACTTCCTGGCCGATCCGCTCGCGCAGGTCCACGTCCAGGCTGGAAAACGGTTCGTCCAGCAGGAGGAGCGACGGACAGGGGGCTAGCGCCCTTGCCAGCGCCACTCGTTGCTGCTGGCCACCGGAAAGCTCGTGGGGATATTTGCTGCCGGCATTGGGCAAGCCCACCATTTTCAACAGGGTTCCCACCCTTTCCTCACGCTCGGCCTTGTCCCAGTCCTTGAGCCCGAATGCGACGTTACGCGCCACGCTAAGGTGGGGAAATAGCGCGTGGTCCTGGAACACCATGCCGACCCGGCGTTTTTCCGGCGGCAGGGTGTAGCCTTCGCGGCTTACTGTTTCTCCTGCCAGCACGATGCTCCCCTCCGCGACGTTCTCGAAACCGGCGATGGCGCGTAATACCGTGGTCTTGCCGCAGCCGGAAGGCCCGAGCAGGCAGCCGATGTCGCCCTGCTTCAGGCGCAACGACAGGTTGCGCACCACTGGCTGGCTGTTGTAGGCGTAGGAAATGCCCTTCAGCTCAAGCTGGGTTGCGCCATGAATGGGAAGGGGGCATAGCGGGGTGGACATGTTTTATCCTTAAACCGTAATTAACCACGAATGACACGAATGTTCACGAATGAACACAAATAGTTACCAACAAATATCGTCTCACCAAACAGGTGAATCGAGTGATTTTCTCTAACGCTTTGATTATTCGTGAACATTCGTGTTTTATTCGTGTAAATTCGTGGTTAATCGCTTTTTTAGGTTAATTTTTCTCCGTCTGCATGACCAGCAGTGCGATCGGCAGCAGTCCCGCGAGCACCAGCGCCACGGCTGGCAGCGAGGCGCGCTCCCATTCTCCTTCCGATGTCATTTCGAAAATGCGCACGGCCAGGGTATCCCAACCGAAGGGGCGGGTCATCAGGGTGATCGGCATTTCCTTCATCACGTCGACGAACACCAGCGCCGCAGCCGAGAACAACCCGCCGCGCAGCATCGGCAAGTGCACACGGCGCAACATTTGCAGGCCGGTAACGCCGAAAGTGCGGGCGGCCTCGTCGAGATTGCGCGTGATGCGCTGCATGGCGCTTTCCACGGGATTGTAGCCGACCGCGAGGAAACGGG